>JAGGYI010000273.1 GCA_021162655.1 Anaerolineae bacterium | reverse complement strand
TACGAATCATCTCGAGCATGGTCGCCACGCCACTGGCGTTATCATTGGCCCCCGGGTAAAGCGTCCCATCAGGAAAGCGCCCCAAACCGTCATAGTAGGCCGTCACCATAACCACCTGGCTATTCGCTGTGAGCTCTACCCCCGGCCAATAACCTATCACATTGCGCACGGGAACCCCCACGCGTTGCTTAGAAGGCACCGCTAGCTCTGCATACCAGCCTGTAGGCAGGTAAAATGCCTTTCCTCGACGAGCCTCGGCCAACCACGCATCCAATGGACGGCCACTGGCTTCCAATAACCTCTCTACTAGATCCCGACTGACCCATACAGAGGGGGCAGCTTGCCCACTTTGGCGCTCTGCCTGGGCAAGCAGTTCATAGCGATAGTCCGAAAGGGGGCGCTCGCCAAGAGTGAGTATCCCTTGGTGACCCACGAGCCATGTCTGCCAGAGTGATTCGGGACTCAAGCGTAAGAGAATGCGCTCTCGCTGCTTTACCTCGGCAAGCGGTATCCCCCACTCTCCGGCCAACTGGCCAGAAGACCAGGCTTCTTTAGAAGCAGAGACAAGAACGACCTCTCCTTTGCCCCACCCTCCAACATCGTGGGGGCCAGCCTGCCAGACAAAATCACGCCCATATTGCGCTTGGATCCTTTGCCCATGAGGCCCCACTAGGAGGAGGCTCGGTATCCCAATGAGATCCCAATAGCGCTCAGAAAAGGTCTGGAAATAGGTATCCTCCTCGCCACCAGGCTGCAACCCCAACTCTGCAAAACGCTGGGCAATCCAGTCCGCCGCCCGCTCCGCATCACCTGTACCGCTGAGCCTTCCATTGAACTCTGGGCCGGCCAGTTGCTGGATCGTCTCTTGGGCCTGCCGCGCATCAAAGGCCATGGCTTGAGGAGCATAAGCTGCATAGAGGCTATTGCTTTGGAGAATCCAACGCACCCCCAAGACCGCTACGAACGCCACTGCCAGAGTGTAGCGATTGAACAAACGCCGCATCCCCACTGTCCAACGCTCAAAGAACCTGCGCAATCCCTCCCCTAGGAAGGTGAAGCCCAAAATGGCCACAAAGAAAGCTAGCCCAGGGTAGAGGATGGCCCAAGGATAACTTCGGAAGGAACGCCACGAGTTTGCCAACATCACCGACCATTCCGGCACGTCGTAATAGATTTTGACCGGCGCTCCATCGCCTTCAGCGCCCAATCCCCCGCCGATGAAAACGCCTAGGAAACCCAGCTCGCCCAGGAGCATGAGAACTCCACCCATTTCCAAGAAGGCCAAGCTGACCATTGTAGGCCACACGCTCGGCAATACATGCGCCGTCAAAATCTGCCCTTGAGAAAGGCCGGTGGCCACAGCACTCTCTACATAGGCCATTGGCTTGATGCGCATCACTTGGCTGCGCACCGTCTGCATCACTTCGCCCCAGCCAATAAAAGAAAGCCCTATTACAAAAGCCTTCAACCCTTGCCGAATCCCCACGGCATAAACAACTAGCATGGCAAGGAGCAAGGCCGGAAAAGCCGCCAACGCCTCAGCTA
This sequence comes from Anaerolineae bacterium, assembly GCA_021162655.1. Classification (GTDB taxonomy): domain Bacteria; phylum Chloroflexota; class Anaerolineae; order UBA1429; family UBA1429; genus JAGGYI01. The sequence goes on along the minus strand of JAGGYI010000273.1, from coordinate 1,033 downwards.
ACCCCACGATGGCCCGGTCCAGCGTCGAGCCCTCGAACCAACCCGCCAAAAACCCTAGCACTCCGCCGATAAGCAGACGGGCTAACACTGCCAAAAGCGCAATGGAAAGGGTTCTTCTCGCCCCCACCAAAAGAAGGCTGAGGATATCTCTTCCCTGGGCATCCGTTCCCAGGGGATAGGTGGACGAGGGCGCCAAAGGTGGCATCACCATTTGCCCATTAACCATCACAAAGAGCTGCGAATGATAAGGATCGTGAGGGGCCACTGCTGGCCCAAAGAAAACCAAGGCGAGCAGCATCGCCATAACAAGCAGCCCTATAGCCAAAGAGGGATCTTCACGAATCGTCTGGCCTAGAGCATGGGCAAAGAATCCCCCTCGGCGGCCAGGCCACTTTTTCTCTCCGCTACCTCCCTCAACAAGGGAGGGCAGCGTCTCTCGGCGACTCTGCCGGCGCTCCCGCCAACGCCGCAAGGTGATTGCCCCCCAGATCCACTCTGCAAAGGAGCGGAGCCAATCTCCTCCTCCCCCGATGTGAATGCGCACCTCCGCCTCGCGAAGGCGCGGATCCAACACGCGGTAGAGGATGTCGAGGAGCACATCTACCCCCACAAAAAGACCCCCCATCATCAGCACCAAGACGGTAGCAACATCCCGTTGAGAGGTACGCAACATATCCAACATAGCACGGCCAGCCCCTGGCCAGCCAAAAAGCACCTCTACTACGGGCAGGCTACTCAAAGAAAAACGCAGCGAGGTGCCCATCGCTGTCAAAGTCACGCCGGCCGCATTGGGGAAAACATGTCCAAACCAAATGCGCCACCTCCCCAGGCCCTTGGCATGAGCTGTACGCATATAATCCTCTCCGAGCACCTCGGACACCTGGGCATACGTCAGCCGGGCAACCTGGGCCACAGGGCGCGCAGCAAGTACCAGAACCGGCAGAACCAGATGCCGGTCCCAGCCAAACCCTCCCACAGGGAGCAAGCGTATTCCTGTGTTCCGATAGAAAGCAATCTCCAGATATTGCAAAAG
>JAGGYI010000268.1 GCA_021162655.1 Anaerolineae bacterium | reverse complement strand
CCCCAAGAAGGCGACCTACGCAAAAAGAGGGCCGAGAAAACCGGGACCAACACCACCGAGAGGCCCGTGATAAACCCTGCCTTGGAGGCACTGGTGGATTGCAACCCCACCGTCTGGAAAGCATAACCAGCAAAGAGGAAAAGCCCTATGAGCATGCCGGCCAGAACGTTGCGCCACCCTAAAGAGAACAGGCGCCGCCACCCTAAAAGCAAAAGCGCCCCTGTAGCCAAAGCAAAACGCAAGGTGAGAAAAGCAAAAACGGGGTAGGCACTCGTCGCTTCTTTGACCATAACAAAAGTGCCGCCCCAGATCATAGTAACCAGCAACAAGGCAAGGTCTGCCCAGAGTTGCCGGCGTCGTTCCCCTTCGATCCCCTCTGACATTTCTCTCAACGTCGCTCCAGCTCGGTCCGCACCGTCTGATAGAGACTCTCGGCACGCAGATCTGTCAGTGTATAATAGCGAGCACCCAGCTTTTCGGCCAACTCTTCAGCCAGCCCGCGGTCAAGGGCAGGGTGCTCAGTGTTCACCACTACCGAGTGGATCTTGCGCTCAGCAAACATCCCCGCGACAAAAAGGGCCTCTTCTTGGGGTGGCAACCCCATCATGGAAACATTCCCCGCTCCATCGGTAAGAAGGATCATCAAAGGTATTATCTCAGCGTTGCGCTGCTTCTCCCGCTCGATGAGCTCATAAGCGAGCATTAGACCAGCAGAAAGAGGGGTTTTGCCACCAACGGGGATCTCGCCAAGGACACGCTTGGCCATTTCAACGCTAGAAGTGGGCGGTAACACCAAACGGGCGCGGTCCTTCTGGAAGGTGATCATCGCTACCCGATCGCGCTTTTGATAGGCATCCACTAAGAGCGACATGATAGCCCCTTTGGTGGCCTCCATGCGCTCCGACGCTGCCATTGACCAACTTGCATCCACTACAAAAAGGATCAAGTTGGCCGCCTTGCGCACACGCACTTTGCGCTGCAAATCGCTTTTCAGGATAACTACTGCGGTTGGAGCGGGCTGTCGCCGACGCTGATAAATGGCAGCCTGCCGCAAAGTGGCATCCAAGGCTATATCATCTGCCCACCCTTGCGCAGGACGGGCAAAGGTATAACGTCCCCGCTTACGTGAGGTGATCGTATAGCTGCGCTTCCCAGCAATTTTGCGCGAAAGTCGATCGGAAAAGGGCGTCTGCAATGAGCGAGGCTTAAAAGCTTTACCAATACGGACAGCCTTACTAGGCTGACGGAGATAGTTCAGTGGCTGCACATCCGCGTGATGACCTCGCAATGGCACCCCTTGAAAAGGGGACTCCTCATCCGCACTCATCACCTCAGTCGCTATGGTGTCCGTTTTTTTTTACTGGGCACAGCCACCTGGGGATTCTCTCGAGGTTCCTGCCATGGAGCGCCGCCTTCTCGCACCTCTTCTAAACGTTGCTCCAACTTGGCCAACTTTTCCTGCGTGTCTTCAAAAGGCTGACGACGCAACCGATGAGGTAAGGCCAACTCCGCAGCCAAAAGAATATCGCTCTCCTGAACACTAGTACGCCCCTCAAAAGCTGCCTGCGCAACAGCCGCCTTGAGGATGACGATATCTGCACGGTGACCATCAACTTCCATCTCACTAGTCAGAGCAGCAATAGTATAGAGATCTTGCTCTCGATAGGCCACCTGGGGAAGCAGTTCCTGCGCCTCGGCTATGCGCTGAGAGAGCCTGGCCTCAGCCTCGGCCCACTCTTGGTAAAAACGCTCAGGATCCTGCTCATAACGCACCCGTCGCTTGAGGATCTCCACTCGCGCGTCTGGATCGGGAATCCCCTGAATATCCACACAAAGAGCGAAACGGTCAAGCAACTGGGGACGCAGATCTCCCTCCTCCGGATTCATTGTCCCCACCAGAATAAAACGCGCTGGATGGGAAAAGGAGATTCCTTCACGCTCGACTACGTTTACACCCATAGCCGCCGCATCAAGAAGGATATCCACGACATGATCATCCAACAGGTTCACTTCATCGACATAGAGAAGGCCACGATTGGCCGCTGCCAAGATCCCCGGCTCAAAATGCCGCTCCCCGTACTTGATCGCCCGCTCGAGATCCAAAGTACCCACAACGCGGTCCTCTGTAGCGCTGACGGGCAAATTAACGAAACGCGTCTTGCGCCGGGTAACGGGGAGTTTCTCTCCCGCCTCGTAACGGCGGCGGCAGTTATCGCACATCTCATCAACCCGATAAGGATTGCAGCTAAAGGGGCAATCGCTAACCACATCGATCTCGGGGAGAAGAGCCGCCAGAGCTCGCGCCGCGGTAGACTTGGCCGTGCCACGTTCCCCTCGAATGAGTACCCCGCCGATTTGCGGACTAATGGCATTAAGAATAAGGGCCCGTTTCATCCTCTCCTGGCCCACAATTGCCGTGAAAGGGAAAACTCGCATTGTTCTATCTACTCCCTATCATTTGCCTCAATGGTGCAAGTATAACCTCCTGAAAAGGGGCTGTCAATTATGTGCATCCAACCTTCCATGGACACTCCAAAAGAACTCGGGGAGCACGAATTTTACCACCGCGCTCCCCGGTCGGTTTTTCTGCGAAACGAATGACGCCTACAGGCACACCTTAGTGGATACGCCGGAAAAAGAGACGCACTTGGTTTCCTAAATCAGCAAAGTAACGTTCCACTTCCTTCCACCACTCGCGGCCGAGGGCATCCCAACTAGCCAAGGCGAAACCAATGCCAAAGACCGCCAGTGCCGCAAAGACTCCGTTCCAAACAGTCCCCACAATCTCCCGATGGCCTTCCAGCCAGGATTCCCAGCTAGCCAAATCCCTCGCCCAAAGCTGGCTAGCCTCCTCCCCAGGGACAGCCACAGGCGCATTCAAAAGATGTGGGGGCAACGAGAAAACAGCGATCATTAGCCCTGCCAACACAGCCAGGGCTGGTACCCACACCTCCCACGTAAGCGGTTGCCAGCGTTCTTGCATTCTAACGGAATGAGGCTGCTCTACAATGGCTTGCATAACGCGCTCAAGCAGAGCAGAAGGCGCCGGCACCTTGGGCCAACAGCGAAGGGCCTCTTCTACCCAACGGAGCCGTTGAAGCTCCTCCTGGCAAGAAGGGCAACTAGCCAAATGGGCACGCAGCGCCCGATAGTAAGGGGATGCCGGTTCACCATCGGCTACATATTGGGGCAATTCCTCCTTGAATTGTTCACACCGCCACATCCTTGTCCTCACTTTTTTTCTCCCGTTTCCGCCGTAAAAGCCCAGCCAAAGCGCGCCGTGCCCGGTTTAGATGAGCTTTAACCGTCCCCAAAGGCAAAGCCAAGTGCTCGGCAATCTCTTTATAAGAGAGCTGTTGTTGATAAAACATCGTCAACACCAAACGGTACTTTCTGGGCAACCTTGAAACCGCCCTCCAAAGGGAAGCTTTGCGCTCATGCTCGATGGCTAGCTCCACCGGGTTCTCATGGGCTGGAGCAGCCAACTGCTCCAAAGCCTCCTCCGCATCGAGCACATGCAACTGTGTACGCAGTTCTCGGCGGCGGTTTAGGCAAGCGTTCAAAGTGATACGATAGAGCCAACTGGAAAACCTGGCCTCTCCTCGAAAACCCGGTAACGCTCGCCAGACACGCAGGTAAACCTCTTGAACGATATCCTCCGCCTCCTGCGAATTCCCCAGCACGCGGTAGGCAAGATTATAGACCTCATCCTGGGTCTTTTGTACCAGTTCACGAAAGGCCGCCACGTCGCCCTCTTGGCAACGGGCTACCAGCTCGGCCAAAGGGTCACTCACCACACCCTGCCTCGGGTTTCTTAAAGAATACCAGCTAGCGGTCTGCCGCTTCCTGCGAGGCGTTTTCTCCTTCAGGTTGAGCCTCTACCAGATCTTCACCTGTGCAACCTACTGCTTCCTCTTTGAGAGGCGATGCCCCCAGGGTGAGAAAGTAAATCAACACCATACCCAACCCCACAAAGAGCGGCAAAAGCCCGGCCAACAACCAGGCGCCCGTGCCCAAAGTAGCTAATCCCAATAACAGAGCTAAGCCGCTCATCGCTGTGATGACACCACCCCAGAGCACTCCCCGGTTACTATGGCGCTTGGCCGCCTCGCTACGGTCCAGATCCTCGGGAGAAAAACCTAGCTGGGCCAGGGCTACCCGTTCCCTATAGCTAATATAGCGATTCAGTGTGATAAACCCCAGCACCACAAAGATCAAGAACAGCGACCCCAAAGCCAAGAGCAAAAACGTCATCCGCTCCTCCACCCCTTGGGCCCTTTAACCTATACAGCCCTTCTTGCAACTTCCGGGTTGCATCAAGCCCCCAAAGGTTCCTCCAAAAAGTTCAGCAGACGCGGAGTTCCCACACCTAAGGGCAGGCCTACCGTCCATACCTGGTGCCCCTCGACTTGTATATGCCAGCTCCGCCTAAGAACAGGTATCCGCACATAAAGCTCCCCTGGTTGCCCCGTTGCCTCATACCCGCGAAGAAGCAACCTCTCTCCTTCTTCTGAAATCTTGAGTACTGTCCCTACCATCTGCTCCGGAGCGATTTCAAATAGAGCCCCCTCTGGCCAAGGCCCCTCATGAGGCTCTGCAGAACGAGGGATGAGAGGTTCGAGAAATTCATAGCCCCGGCGTGCTAAGTGAGCCTCTTGCCAAGGACCCCAGTGAGGCAAAAGGCGGCACCGCACTCGCTGCCTGCCCTGATCGATATAAGGATACTCTACGCCGGGGATGACCCTCCTCGGCCGATGAAAAGCGTAAATAGGGCTTCGCAAGAGGCTCAGGCGCAACTCGCCACCCAGAGCATCATAACCATATTTGCTGTCATTCACCAGGCAAAGACCCCACTGTTTACCCTCTAGTTCACCAGAGAGGTCCACCCATGATTGACAGGGTTCCTCCTCACCATTGGCCTCCCGGGAGACAACCCCGTAGGGCGCTTCAGCCACAACCTTGCCCTGCCAGAGATTCAGAGGAAAAGCAAGTTTGAGCATTTTGTGCTGTTCATGCCAATCAATGGTTAAAGCGAGATCAATATAGGGCATATCCTCATAGAGGCCGATCTCCTGAACAATGCGAGAACTTCCCCAACGACCGACTACCTGCAAGGTCTGACGAATAGGTCCCTTTTGGACTAACTTGGGAGGCTCACTGGCACTAAAGCGGCCCACCACTTGGCGGAAGGCATCTACGTCATGGCTCCAGGTATCGCTGGGGTCATCGAGAACCAACGGCACCCCAGCCGGCCCTGCAAGAAGCTCTACGTTGTGGATTTTATCCCAAAGGCTAACTATCCAGCCCGTCTGGGGGTCCACCTGTAGACGGTAGAAAGCATTCTCCATAGTCTCCGCAAAAGGTTGCGGAGGCTCTGCATTAGGGGGAGCGCAGGCTTTCAACTTGATATAAAGCAACCGTACCCCCAAGCCAGGTACCCGCACTCGCGCTTCTATATGGGCAAGATAGGTGCTCCAGTCGAACTCAACCCCTACCAGCTGGCAAGGCAAGCGCTGCCCCTGAGCATCGTAAATCTCGGGAGTGTCAGGATAACGTTCCCCCTTGGGGTCATCGCGCCAGCTGCCCATGGGCAAAGCAAAATGCACCACCTCCTCTCGTGCCCAAGGGAGAGGATTCCAGACAAGTAGCGGCTGCCCAGGCCCTTCGGGAACACGCACCCGAGCACCAAGCGTCTCTAGGGCTTCTTCCTGCACCTCCTGGGCCACCCGCCGAGCACGACGGTAAAACTCCCAGACATCCTCATAGGCCTTTCGCACAGAGGTGCCCGCAAGGATGTCGTGAAACTGATTAAAGAGCACACCCTCCCAGGCCCCCTGTAGCCGCTTCTGTGCTTTGGCCGCTCCGCAGAGGGCAGTGGCCAAGGCAGCAAAACGCTCCGCCTGCATAAGAGCGTGCTCTGTGTAACGATTCTCACGTTTGACACGCGAGAGAGCTGTATAGCAACCTCGCGAATGATGCTGCAACTCCTCCCGCACTATAGGCCAGGAACGAGCAAGCTCTGTAACCTGGCGAAAGTATTCCTCGGGCGAAGCGAAGCGAGGCTGCCACGGACCTTTCTTGGTCATCGCCTGCTGAAGGGCTTCTACATGCCGCCGTGTAGGGCCACCACCGTGGTTCCCCACCCCATAGAAACACATCACAAAAGGCAAATCGGGAGGGGCCTCACGGGCAGCCGCTGCCACACGTTCCAACACATCCTCATCTTCCGGGCTGCAATAGTGCAAAGGTGGACGGCAAGCCAACACCCGCTCTCCCCCAGGAGCCTCCCACCAGAAAGGCCCGCGAGGGAGTTCCTTCTCATGTGGCCCCGGCCGGAAAAAGACATAATACTCCAACCCACCCAATTTGAGCAGCTGGGGCAAAGTGCCTGCGTGGCCAAACGAGTCAACGTTATAGCCCACGCGAGCTCGCTTCCCAAAGTGCGCTTCTAGGTAACGTTGCCCATAGAGCGCATGGCGCGCAAAAGATTCCCCATGGGGGATATTGCAATCCGGTTGTAGCCACCAACCGTTCACCAGCGCCCAGCGCCCCTCAGCCACAGCTCGCTGAATCGCTGCAAAAAGGGCAGGGTCATCCTCCTCTACCCAGCGGAAGGTAACGGCGCCACCACTAGTAAAGATGTAGCCATCATATCTCTGGATCAAGGCAATGGCAGTGCGATAGGTTGAAAGTACCTCCTTCCGTCCCTCGGCCATCGTCCACAACCAAACAGGATCGATATGCGCATTGCCAATCATGTAAACTGTAATGGGACGTTCCATCACCGTGCCTCCTCTGAACGTGCCTCAAAGATAACGCTCAAAATCCGGGATGCGCCAGGCCAGCTGGCGCTCATACTCAGAGTGACGCACGAACTGGCGCCACACCTCCTCGGGCTCTACGTTGCCAACGATCTCCATCTCCTCTAGGCGACCATGGCCCAAACCCTTGAGCTGACAATAATAGAGATAGCCTATATCCTCCAACTTGAAGCCCATTAGATGGAGAGCCAGCCCATCAGCAGCTAAAAAGTCAGTACTGGCAATGGCAATGCGCCAATCCACTGGACGTCCGCTGACGGGTCCATTGCCTTCCATCGCTTGAAAACCATCAAGAACTGCCAAATGTGGGGCCACATGATAGGCCATCCTGTAGAGGTTTAGGTTGATCCCCGGATAGCCCTGGTGGATGTGCCCCTTTTTGCTCCCAGGAATGCTACCCACGGCCATATTTTTCAATGAAAGCGTAACAATGACCGTATCATGCGTTTTGGGCGGCCCTACGGAGACCCGAAAATCGCTCTCCACAATGGTTCGCGCCACTGGTAAACGCATGGGTTGCAACTGTCGATTCAAAAGTTCCACTTCCACCGTTTCATCTTTGTTCAAGTTCACCACCCGCAGGCCAAACTCATCCACCAGCGATCGATAGCCATAGCGCCAAAGCCCTAGCCCCAAAGAACCCAATGCTGGTCCTTCGGCCAAGGTGATCTCCCTGGCTCCCCGCTCTCGGAGAAAAGCAAGCACCGCCCGCACAGCCTCTCGGTGGGTAGCAGCCAGCCGGCGGTGCACGGTGACAAAATTCGGTTTAACGACAATACGCTTCTTGTCCGAGAGATCCACTTCATCGGTCAAGAGTTCCAGTGCTCGACGAATATTGCGATAGCGATCCTCTCCTCGGACGAGAGCCACCCGACTTTTGCTGCCCTCTGCCATATCATTCACTCCATCGATAGGAATCTCGTCCAGGCAACATTGCCTAGCAAACTTTATTATACCCCATTTCTACCAAGGCGTAAGGAGCAGCCTACCCTCTCCTTTGCCCTCCCTTCCTTCCTCTGGCATAATGGGCAACACCCATAACCAAAAAGGGTCTTTGACGTCTAAAATCATAGGTATACCCGGTTTTTGCGCCAATGGGGAACCTCGAACAAGGAGGAGCCTGTGAGAAAGTGGCTCAATAGCAAAAAGCCCCTTCTGATTCTAGTGCTACTTATTACCTTAGGGCTACAGGTGGCTTTGCCCAATAGCTGGATGCGCCAACTTCATCTGAGCATCCTGGCCGCCACCACCATCACTTTCGAGCCAGCAAGTGTCTCCCTGGGGGTAGGAGACGATACTTGGTTGACTATTCGGATCAACGATGTAGAGGACCTTTACGGGGCCGATATCCGCATTGCCTTTGATCCCTCAGTCATCGAGGTGCTCGACGCCATTCCTCCCGCGCCTCCAGTGAACATTGAACCAGGCACCATGCCCTACCCAGATATGACCGTCAAAAATGAGGCCGATAACTCGGCTGGAGACATTTGGTACGTCGTCTCGCAGTTGAACCCTCGACCGCCAGCCTCTGGCAGTGGCACACTCGCCCGCATTCACATTCGCGGGCTGGCCAATGGCTCCACCACCCTTACCTTTATTAACCACGAGCTCTCCACTTCAGGGGGGTTCTCCATCCCCAACACAGCTGGGAGTTGTACTGTTATCGTTGGAGGAGGGACTGCCACCGAGACAGCTACCCCATCACCCACAGCGACAGAGGAAGCCACCCCCTCCCCAACAGCTACCGAAGGGAGCTCCCCAACACCAAGCCAGACACCATCAACTACCCCCACCCCGTCCATTACTCCCACATCAGCGCCAACGTTCACGCCGTATCCCACTTCCACAGCCACAGCGACACCTTCCATCACTCCCACGCCTCTGCCCAGCGCGACTTCCCCTCCTACAAGTACCCCCACCGCCTCGCCCACGCCGGGGATGCGCACCTTCTCCGGTCGAGTCTACGAAGGTGGCTTTGGTGATACCTCTCATCCTCTGGCAGGAGTGGAGGTACAGCTTTGGGGTTCTTGGACAGCCGGGCATCCGGGAATTTATCTCACTCGCGATACCACCGATGCTCAGGGTCGTTTTGAGATCACTTACGTAGGCAGCTACCCCCATTACAGCCTGATCGAGGTGGACCCTCCAGGGTATATCTCCACCGGAGCTTCTCCTGGCACAGGAGGAATCGTCCCCGACTCCTCTGGCAACTGGGTCGAGTTCCGCAACGCTCTACCAGGGCTTTACAGCGGCACGCTCTTTTTCGACCGTCCTGCCGAGGGCACCCTCACCCCTACATCGACAGCCACCCCCCTCGAGACGGCCACCGTCTCCCCACCAGGGACTCCCGTCTATGAGAGTCAGCGGGCTGCCATGGACACCTATATCAACGAACGCGAGCCCCAAACAAATTATGGCCGCTTGGGGCATCTGCACTTGGGGATGCACGCCACCGGCCCCATCAAGACAGCCCTTCTCTGGTTCGATCTCAGCGAGGTCCCTCAAGGGGCCAGAGTTAGTGAAGCCACCCTCTTTCTCTTTGGCCGCGATGTGGATCCCACCGTACCTCTCTGTGTCTCTCAGCTGCTCCGGCCTTGGGAAGAGTATGAGGCAACCTGGCTAGAAGCTTCGGAGGGCGTCCCCTGGGATGTGCCCGGTGCTTTAGGAGTAGGTACCGACCATGAGGCCCCTTGCCTTCAGGGCGAATTCAAAGACGAGGGCCAAATCCAGTTCTACGAATGGGACGTACGAGAAATGGTCCAGGGCTGGATAGACGGCACTCATGAAAACTATGGCTTCATCGTGATGATCCCCGAGGGAGCCAAAGCCAAAGAGACCCATGGCCTTTACTCACGAGAATATAGCGAGTTTGCCTTAAGACCCTTCTTAGCTCTACTCTACACAGAGCCAACACCTACCTTCACTCCCACCCTAACGCCCACCTACACAGCGACAGCCACGCCCACATGCACACCAACGGCCACACCCACGCCCTGCCAGGCCTTCTTGCCCGTTATCTGGAAGATGTGGTATAAAGGAAGTGGCTTCTGAGGGGGAGTAGGGGCTGTATTGGCGGCGCCTTGGCCCCGCCTGCGCGGGGAAGGGAGGGAAGCCCCATGCCATACATACCCAGAAAGCTCGTCAAGGTCAAGCGTCAGCTCATTCGCCTACGCAAAGATAGCCCGCCAAAATGGGAAGTGGTGCAGTACTTTTTCTCCGACGGGGGAGAGGTCTTTGAGGTCCGCACCCTTGATGGAGAGTTCCCCACTAAACGCTTCCGTCTGCGTTCTGAGGTGGATGAGTGGCTACGCAAGCATGGAATGCGCCAGTAAAAAAGGGCCCCGCAATTCTTGCGGGGCCCTTGCCCTTTTCAATCCTGCCACGAAAGCGCAATCTCTCTTTCTCTTTCCGCGGAACGATAGATCGCTTCGATCAAACGCATAAGAAAAAGCCCTTGCGAAGCACTAGGCTCTGGGGCTCGATCCTCCAGTATGCAGGCAACGAAATGATCGATCGCTGTAGAACTCGGTGGGAAAACCCGCGGCTCTAGCGCCGTCAAATGACCAGCTACATCCTGCAATGCCAGGGCCTCGAAATCATAACCTTCGTTCCTATTGCGCAAGATAGCTGCACCCTGAACACCATAGATGCCCGTATGCATTTCCTCGCGCTTATCTGTGCCACCGGCCCAGCTCACTTCCAAGGTCATGGCAATGCCCCCCTCTAAGCGGATATGGGCCGCCACCAAATCCTCCACGTCATAGGGGACTCCCTTTTCTTCAGCCAAGCGAGCCCCTAACGAACCAAAAGCCGAAGCGCTCACCGTCAGTGGCCGTGGATAGCCCATCAACCAAAGAGCTAAATCGAGCCGGTGGACACCAAGATCGATCAATGGTCCGCCGCCCGAGAGTTCTTTGCGGCTGAACCAGCCGCGCCAAGGGATACCCCTAGCCCGCAGCCAGCGCGTCTGCGCATAGTAGATCCGCCCGAGGTGTCCCTCTTCTACATGGCGCTTCAGAAACTGCGAAGCCGTACAGAAACGATAGTTCAAGTGGATCATCAACTTGCGCCCCGTCTCTTGGGAAACGCGCAGCATCTCTTCGGCCTGAGCGGAATTGAGAGCCATGGGTTTCTCACAGAGTACATGCAACCCTGCACGCATAGCCGCGATAGAGACCTCGGCATGAAGATAATTGGGCACAGCCACACTGACGGCATCCAAGCCACCATCGGCGAACATCTCGCGATAGTCGGTATAGATCCGCGCTTGAGGATACTGAGCATGCATCTGCTGGAGGCGCTCTTCATCTAGATCACAGAGAGCCACGAGCTCAGCATCCTTGCAGGCCTGGTAGGCACGAGCATGGTACTTTCCCATGCCCAAGCCAATGACACCAACTCGCACGCTCATCGCTTTTTCCCCTCACCTCAGACACCTAGATGCACTTCGTGGCCCGTTTCGGCAGACTTGTATATAGCATCAAGTACGGCCTGCACATCAAGCACCTGCTCAGGCACAACGATGTTCTCTTCTTCACCAAGGATGCTGGCAACAAAGTGCTCGATCTCTTTGGCATGGGGTTTGACCTCGGGCAAGCCTGTGGGAGTGATAT
>JAGGYI010000119.1 GCA_021162655.1 Anaerolineae bacterium | reverse complement strand
GCTCAAAGATCAAGACCTCTATGTGCTCAATAAGGGGGAAGAGCAGCCGCAGGGGACAAGAGCGATCGTTGCTCCCGGCACGGGTCTGGGGGAGGCCTTTGCAGTTTGGGTTGGAGACCACTATTATGCCCACCCTTCTGAAGGCGGGCATACAGACTTTGCTCCAACGAACCTTCTAGAGAGCGAACTCCTGGCTTATCTTTTGAAGCGGTTCCCCCACGTGAGCTACGAGCGTGTTTGCTCAGGAGTGGGTATTCCTAACCTCTACGCTTTTCTCCGCGATGAGGGCTATGGAACAGAGCCCTCGTGGCTTGCAGAGCAGCTTGCCGAGGCTTTGGATCCGACCCCCTTTATCATCAATGCAGCATTGGAAAGAAAACCTCCCGACCCACTTTGTGAGAGAACATTAGAACTTTTTCTTTCAATTCTGGGAGCAGAAGCTGGCAATCTTGCGCTAAAAGTTCTTGCCCTGGGTGGTGTGTACCTAGGAGGGGGTATTCCTCCTCGGATCCTCCCTGCCCTAAAGAAGGGTGTTTTCTTGGAGGCCTTTCAAAACAAGGGGCGTATGTCGTCACTGATGCAAAAGATTCCGGTATATGTGATCCTCAATGCGAAGGCTGCTCTTTTGGGTGTGGCTTGTTATGGGGTTTGGGAAGTGTTTGGTGGTGGGGGTGGTTGAATCTCTATGCGAAATTACTATCCTGAACACCGGTCCTAAATCAAAGGCCCCAGTAGCGACGCTGGGGCCTTTCGAACTTTCATTTCTTCAGAACCTTACCAACATCCCAAGCCTTTCCCAAACATTCGCCTAACCTATAATACTTGCCATCTGGAGTAAAAATCAGCGGGTCAACAAGCAGAGCATCGATCTTGTTTTCTTTAAGAACTTTTTCGTCCACGTGGGTTTCCAGAATCTCTACCAAGTAAAATGCCCCCTGGCTAGCCTCCACCTTTCGAACGACCTGACACTCAAAATTCAAAGGACATTCTGCAATCAGCGGCGACGAGATCTTTGTGGAAGGAAGAAAAGTCCAACCACAAGTCGCGGCTTTGGTCGGATCCTCCCGTCCACTTACCATTCCACAGTAATCCACTCCCACCACTTGGGTACTCGCAGGAACATTTACTGTAAAATTGCCTTCCCGCTCGATGAAGGGAGTGGAATAATGGCCGGAACCGATTTCCAAGGCCATCATAGGAGGCTGCCCTCCAACGATTCCCGCCCAAGCCACTGTCAGAACATTCGCTTCGTCTTCACCGGTTCTCACAGCAACCAAAAGGGCTGGCATTGGCATCAAATCGGTTGTCGGTCCCAAACGCTTCTTCATTCCTGCTCCTCCTTTAGCCAGAGAAATCTAATCCGAAAATACGTGCAGGATTTGTTAGCAGGAGATCCTCAGCAAGCTCCAGCGCATCGTCCATCGTGAATGGCTCCATGTTTGGATGTACAAGGCTTCTTTCCATGCGCTCAGCCAATGCAAGGGCCAGTTCAAATTTGTACATGCGAAACTTGGGGAGAATAAACTCGAGGTAATAGGCATCTGAGAAATAACCAATGATCTTATTCTTGGGAACAACATCAAGACGCCGACGGATCTCACGGGCAATATCCGTTGGCTGATTAGAGTACCACCAATGACCGGAAGGATAAACATTATGACGAATCCAGGAGGATGCAACAAGCTCCAGGCCAGTTGTATCAGCTAGGACCGCCGTAGGGAAGCGGACATCCTTATAAGTATTTAGCAAATAGTCATATCCCCTCATCGAGTTCACCGAATTAAAGAGATCTGTACCCTGGGGCACTCCATGGGCATAGACGTCACGATCCACCCCTATCATCAAATGGAAAGGCTTCTTGTATTTACGGCAAGCGTCGCAGATGCGATTTAGAGCATATGCCCCCCAAATCTGACGTTCCTTCGTCTCTAACTGTCCCTCCGAACGCATTTTATTCAAGAGTCTCTGGGCGTCGTCCTCACTAACATAGCGCGTTTCGAAGCCAACAGGGATCGACATTGCAGCATAACCCATCCCATAACGAACAAATTTAGTAAAAGTCTTTTCAATCACTTCGAGGAAATCCGTCAAAGTACGAATCTCCCTCCCTAGAAAAGCTTCCAATCCTTTACGTTGCTCAGGCTGGCCCATCCAAAGGACAAAAGGCTCGGTTCGTAAGCAAGGAGTATAGAATGAAGTATCCAAGCCCTCCAGGTCGTCATCATACTGATTGGTCAGAAAAACTCGCAAAATGTTGGACTGAGCGACAAGCTGTTCCTCCCAATCCGGGTTATCCATAACTTCCACTGAGCGATCAAAGATGAATTCCCAGTTTTCAGGGTACCATTCGGAAGCATCCAGACCTAGATACTCCCGAGAAATAGTCATAAGCCAATCATATTGCACTGTATTGCTAATAAGCTGTAGCTTGGGCAGTATGACGCGAGTGAGTTCACGTGGATCATCAAAAGGGAACTTGCCTTCCTGGAACTCGGCCGAGTTTGCTAGTTCTGTGTAATAATGATAGCTTAGTATTTCACCAATATTAGAGGCTGCCCCTTTTTTCCAGCGCACATGGGTATGCACGTCTACAATCGGGAAACTGTCAATGATCTCATAAAGCTCCTGCACTAATGTGAGGTTCATCGTTTCCTTCCTCCCCAAAATTCATCCTTTCTCATTATGCACAGAAGCGACAAACTGTAAAGCTTCCTCTTCATTTGACTTCTACCTGACGGAGGGTAAATTTAAATTTACCAAACGATCCAAGGTTTCCTTGGAAATCAAAACAACCGGAGGGCCAAAATGCGCATTACCAAGTTGGAAACATTCCTCGTCAAGCCCCGTTGGCTTTTTCTAAAGATCCATACAGACGAAGGACTGGTTGGCCTTGGGGAGCCCATCCTTGAAGGGCGAGCACTGACCGTTGCACAAGCTGTCGCGGAGTTAGAACCCTACCTCATCGGCAAAGACCCCACCAGAGTGATACACCATTGGCAAGCGATGTACAAACACGCTTTCTATCGAGGTGGGCCCATCCTTACTAGTGCTCTCTCGGGGGTTGAACATGCTCTTTGGGACCTCACAGGCAAAGCATTGGGAGTACCTGTCTACAAGCTCTTTGGCGGGCCCCTGCGCGAACGTATCAAGGTCTATGCTCACTGCGGACTCACTCGCCCAGAAGAGTCTGCGGCCAAGGTTCAGGAGCTCATTGCGAAAGGCTTCCGAGCCTTGAAGACAGGAGTCCGTGCCGACCGCCCGCCACGGATCATTGAAACCCCCGCTTTCATCGATCAAGTAGTCGAGAGATTCGCTGCCCTCCGTGAAGCCGCCGGCAAAGACATCGATATTGCCATCGACTTCCATGGAGCTGTTAGCCCCCAAACAGCAATGCTCCTCATCAAAGCACTGGAACCTTTCCAGCCAATGTTCATAGAAGAACCCGTTCAATGCCAGAATGTGGATGTAATGGCAGAGATAGCTCGCAAAACTCATCTTCCCATAGCCACAGGGGAACGGCTTTTCACTAAGTGGGCCTTCCGCGAAGTACTTGAAAAAGGGGCCGCCTCTGTGCTTCAACCAGATATTGCCCATGCTGGGGGTATTTTTGAGGGACGGCTCATCGCAGGAATGGCCGAAGCCTATTATGCTGCCATTGCTCCCCACTGTCCCCTAGGGCCAATTGCCTTGGCCGCCTGCATTCAACTGGACGCCGCCATTCCCAATTTCATCGCCCAAGAACAAGTAACCCTTGGGGAAGGATACCTGAAAGAACCCTTCAAACTCAAAGATGGCTACATCGACCTTCCCACAAAGCCTGGTCTGGGCATCGAGCTAGACGAAGAAGCCATGGCCGATAAAATCGGCCACGACTGGCGAAATCCTGAACGGTATGATCCTGAAGATGGCACTGCCATCGATTGGTAAAAGGGGCCATCATGAAAGACATTTCCACCATTCAAGAAGCAGGAGAAAGAATCGCCAAAAACATCAGCCAAGTCATCGTGGGAAAGCAACATGTTATTGAGCTCTTGCTCGTTTCCCTGCTCTGCGAAGGGCACGTCCTCCTTGAGGACGTGCCCGGCATTGGCAAGACAACATTGGCAAAAGCTCTGGCGCAAAGTCTCAATTGTTCCTTTCAGCGTATCCAATTTACGCCCGATCTTCTTCCCTCCGACATCACAGGGACAAGTGTCTACAACCAAAAAACGGGAGAATTTGAGTTCCGCCCTGGCCCCATCTTTGCTCAAGTCGTCTTGGCCGATGAGATCAACCGTGCTAGCCCCAGAACGCAAAGCGCACTTCTTGAAGCCATGCAGGAGCGCCAAGTGACGGTTGATGGTGTCACCTACTCTTTGCCCCGTCCCTTTCTCGTTATTGCAACAGAAAATCCCATCGAACTCGAAGGCACATTCCCCTTGCCAGAGGCTCAGCTCGACCGCTTCCTCCTACGCTTGAAATTGGGGTACCCCAGCAAAGAGGAAGAACGCCTCATTTTACATCGCTTCAAATCCCATGATCCTTTGGAAGAGCTTCGGCCCGTCATAGAAGGGGAGGAAATTATTTCTTTCGGAAAACTTTGCCGCCAAGTTTACATTCACCCTGCCATCGAAGATTACATTCTTGCTCTTGCGCGGGCATCAAGAGAATACGAGGGCCTTTCCTTGGGAGTTAGCCCACGGGGGACTCTGTACCTCTACCATACAAGCCAGGCCCTAGCAGCACTTCGTGGGCGCTCGTTTGTACTTCCTGACGACGTCCAGGAGCTTATTGAGCCCGTATGGGCTCACCGACTTATACCGAGCAGAGGGCGACGACTCCAGGGTGAATCCGTCCAGGAGATTTTGAAAAAGATTGTCGCACAAGTACCCGTGCCCGTTGAAGAGAATTGGGCTGTTGAGGATTCAACATGAAAGGATCCCTTTGGTGGGTGCTCCTCGGATCTCTTCTTTGTGCTGGCCTGGTAACTCATCGAGGGCTTCTTGTTATTTTTATACTCATCCTAATCTTGGCCTCAGGTGCTTCGGCTCTTTGGGCAAAGTACTGCCTCAGTAACGTGACTTACCGCCGTAGATTAGGGAACTCGCATCTTTCCTTTGGCGAAGAAACAACCCTCGAACTAGAAATTGTGAACGCAAAGCCTCTTCCCCTAGCATGGCTTCTCGTTCGAGACCATTTTCCCCGCCAGATCACGTTGTTAACCGGTCGCCTCCGCAAAGGGTTCTCTCATAAGCCAGCCCAGCTGGTTATGCTGTTCTCTTTGCGGTGGTATGAACGAGTGATTCGCATTCACCGAATCCGCGGAGACGAACGAGGAGTTTTCCAAATAGGCCCGGCAGAACTGATTTCTGGGGACATGTTTGGGGCTCGCCGGCGCAAAAAAATGGTAAAAAAGACAACTACTCTTGTTGTTTACCCCAAAGTTGTGCCAATTCATATACTGGGTCTGCCAACAAACCGCCCATTGGGAGAATGGGGGGCACCTCGGCAAATCATCGAAGATCCCCTGCGTTTCGCAGCCGTGCGAGAATATGTCCCTGGAGATAATCCTCGCTATATCCATTGGAAAGCTACCGCCCGCACGGGCAAGCTTCAAAGCAAAGTCTTTGAACCAAGCACCAAGCTTACACTGCTTATCGCTGTGGACGTGCAGACACGGCCCAAGGCCTATGAAACAATACCGGAATACCTCGAGTTTATCATTTCTACTGCTGCTTCTTTAGCCACCTACGCTTTAGAGCAGCGACACAGCGTTGGCCTTTATGCGAATAGCCTAGGTCTTCAAGGAGAGCATTGGGTTCAAGTACCACCAAGTAGACACCCTCAGCAAGCAATGGAACTCCTTACAGCCCTGGCCTCGCTCACATCTTTTCGGGGTATTCCTTTTACCGACATGCTTCACCAGCAGATGCCTGTGCTCCCCTTTGGAGCCACCATTGCGGCCATCACAGCCAGGCCCAATTCCTCCCTTTATGAAACACTCGATGAACTGCGAAGCAGAGGCCATGGCATTCTCTTGCTTACTGTCGGTGAGAGCCCTCCACAGGTTCCTTTTGCTATTCCCACTTATCATTTGGGAGGCCTTGATGTTTGGCAGCGTTTGGAAGCACTGGAACTGGCTTGACGATGGACTTATCCCTTTCATCTCGGCCATCGTACATACCTCCTGGGCCATTCCCATTACTCACCTTCTACTCAACAATCCTTTCGTGAAACCGCAGGGGATCATTTATCCCTTTTGGCTCATGCTCGTACTGATCCTTGCTCCCTCAATATTAGAACGAACTCTTGCCAGCACTCCCAAAGCAAGGTGGGTTACAGCCATCGCAGGGCTCATTGCTACGCTGGGAAGCGTGCTAGTACTCTTTCATGTCTCACCCAATAATTTCACGGACTGGTCCAGAACCCTCCTCGTGGCAATGCGACACCTAAAAGAGACCATCCCCTCTGCTTTAATCGTCTTTTTCCTCAGTGTTTTCTTTTGGTACAGAGGAATGAAGGCAAATTGGTCTTCCCGGGATCAGCTTTGGCACAATTTTATCAGAGGAACAGTTCTACTCAGCTTCAGTGCCCTCCTTGGAGAACCCCTGATCCCTCGAAAGCTTCTCGCGACGTCCATACTTCTTTTTACTCTCTCAGGGATGTTTTCCCTCGCTCTTCTGGCCGTAAAAGAAAGCCTCCTTATCGAAAAAGCCAGAGGCACAGAAACGCCTTCCCTAAATCGGTATTGGTTTGTCGCTATGGGGAGCATCATCGTTCTTATCCTTGTAGGGGGATGGTTAGGTAGTCACATCCTTTCCCCACGGGCTCTCGCTGAGGTCAAAAGTCTGCTCTCCCCTCTATTTCAGCTTCTAGGGTATGTTTTCAGACTTGCCCTTACAGCTGTAGCTTATCTCCTTTTCTTGATACTCTCGCCACTTATCAATGCCTTGCACAACCAACCCGCCCCTCTTCCTACTCCGCCGCCACATCCAAGATCCCTAGCAGAACAATGGCAGAAGAACCACCAGGCTACTCCTACCCAAATTGCTCCTTGGCTGCAATCAACATTCACTGTCTTATTCATACTCCTGCTATTTGGGATAACCGTCCTTCTATTTCTCTTGGCCTGGCGCAGGCGAGCTCAGCAAAGGGGATATCCTGGTGTAGTAGAAAAGCGAGAGTACATTTGGTCTTGGGAGCTCTTGCGTTCTCAACTTCAAAATCTTTTAAGACGCTCTCCCCGAGAGGAACAGGAGGTTTTTCTTCCTCTTGACCAGCTTCAAGACCCTCGACAGGCTATTCGCAAACTCTACCAACTCTTTCTTTCTACCACAAAAGAATTAGGTTATCCGAGGCCACCGGGTCTTACCCCACTGGCCTATTCAATGACGCTCCAACAAGTTTTTCCCTCCATTAAGGAACCCCTTGCTGTCCTTACCAAGATTTACATCGAAGCGCGCTACAGTCCCTCGGTCCCTTCTTCAGAGCAAGTACAAATAGCCACTCGCGCTTGGGAACGATTGCAATCTTTGCTCTCCCAGATTTCTCCTTCAGAAGGCTAAAGCTTAAGATGGATTGCCATAAAGAGATTTTCGAATACAATTGAAGCCAATAAACTAAAATTCGGAAAGGAAATTAAGCGATGAGTCTCCGGCCTTTTCCTCCCAAATTCCAAAATGTTGCAGAGTTAGAAGAGTTCCTTTCCCGTCCCACGCCCAATACGATCCAAGCTCTCAGCCAAATCGACGGAGATCTCATGATCCTTGGGGTAGGAGGTAAAATGGGCCCTACCCTAGCCAAACTTGCCAAACGCTCTTCAGATGCTGC
>JAGGYI010000191.1 GCA_021162655.1 Anaerolineae bacterium | reverse complement strand
GTGCGAGCAATCTCTTCCTGGCCCAGTACGGCCTCATAGCCTGCAGGCACCGAGAGTCCGTCGGCAGCCCGCTGTACATTGCTGCCATCTCGGGCGGTGGCCACCAGGTGGGCGGTGACCATCGGACGTTCCTCAACGATAAAGGCACCCTCCGAGTTGGCATAGATCACGGTGATGAACTGATCGGCATAGGTAGCTTGGGTGTCGACGATCTTGGGGAAGGAGAGCAAGATCTCGTTGTAGGCTTGGATGAGCTCTTTTTTCTCTTCTAGGGGAACCTGGCGAAAATCTCTGCCCAGCTGGGCACGGATCTCATCCTGAGCAGGAGGTACCTCTGCCAAGGAGATGGGTTCCTCCGCTTGGACAAGCCGAGCGTTTTGGTAGGCCTGCTCCACGCGTTCCTCTAGCGTCTCCAGGCTGTTGAATGTGGAGATGCCCCAACCGTTGCGCCGTAAAAGGGCGCGGACGATCCCCCCTTCGTCGATCGTTGTGCTCACCGTCTCAAGCCGCTTACCGTGAAAGACGATGCGGGTGGTGCGTTTTCGCTCGATGCGGATCTCTGTATAATCGGCGCGGCTGCGGCGTAGCGCGGCCTCGATGCGTTCTCGCTCCATAGGATAGCACCTCATTTTAGTATCTGGGCTCACAGCCCTGCGCTTCCTTATAACACAAAAAGTTCTTGAGGGCAATTGACTCAGAGGGTCGTAAATTGACGTAATATATGGTTGACAACCCTTTCTGGGGATTTATAATCCTTTTGTAAGGTGTGTGCTCTGAAGGAGGGCCACTTGCTATGGGGGGAAGGATGCAACCGGAGGAATCTTGGATCTCACCTGGGGCACTGGAGGCTCTGGTGCACCAGTGCGCCCAGAAGCTCTTTGCCGTCTGTCGAGAAGATCCGCGCACTTGGTTGAGCGAGGCGGATCTCCAGGCCATCTTTTATGCCATCCTCTGGCAAGACTTTCCCGCCCATGGCTTGCCCGTTTGGGCGTTGCATGTCGGTTACCCCTGCCGGCTCCCCTCTGCCGAGATGGAGAGACTGGGGCGCCGTGGGCGCGCGGTTCCCGTCAATTTGGGTATCGTCTTCCCCCAATCGGTGCGTCTGCTCTCGCGACGCCGCTGGCAGGCCCGCTTGCGGGCTGCCTTGGAGATCAAACGGGGCTATGAGCGCTATCGGGAGATCAAGGAGGACTTGGCCAAGCTCGCCGCCATTCAGAGGACTTGGCCAGAAGTGCAGGTGTGGATGATTATCATGGGGTATCGTAGCCCCCATGAGGATGCCTCGGCCATCCGGCATCTGGCTCAGTCCATGGGGGTGCCCCTTCTGGGGGATAATTACTGGGGAAAGGATCGCCGCATCGAACAGCGGGAGCTGCTCTAGGCCTCTCTCAGGGCCAGACCTGGGAGAAGCGCTGAAGCATCCAATCCACCTTCACTTTGGGGATAGGTGCTGTGGAGGCCTCTGCGATGATGGCCTGAGCCTCGCTATAGAGCACAAAGTAGCTGAGCCGCCCCTGGGTACGAGGATCGGTGTAAGCTGCCGAGATCACCCCTACAAGGCGCCCTGCTTCGTCGAGCACGGCTCCCCCGCTGCTGCCGGGGAGTAGTTCGGAATCCGTCTTGCCCAGTTGCACGCTCCCTCTACCGACTCGAAAGCCAGCCATTGATCCCTTGGTGAGGGTGAGGGTATTGCCCCCCAAAGCAGGATAGCCCAGCCCCATGATGGGCTGCCCCAGGTTTAGAGAAGAAGGATCCCCTATGGGGATAGTGGGAAAGCGGGGGTTTTCGACGGGTTTCCCATTGACTGTATAGAGAATGCGGAGAATCGCTAGGTCACGAGTGGCATCTTTGGCTATCAGGGCAGCAATGTACCACTCGGTGGGCATTTGGCGCACATCTTGGGTAAAACCGACGAAGGCCAGGCCTTCCTCATTAAGTAGCTGGCCGTCTTCTCCTCTGAGCACGTGGTAGTTTGTCAGGATGAGCCCTTGGGGGTCAATCACACTACCGGACCCCCTGGAGACCTCAGTGCTTTCCCCAAAAGAGGGCACGAGGATCAGCGCCGTGGCTCGGGTGGCTTGGGCTAACACGTCAGGGGTAGGGGTGATCTTGGCTTGAAGGGCAAGCCAGGAAGCGCTTGCCCCCGTGGGGGAAGCTTGCGAAGGCTTGGCCCTGAGCTCGGGGCTTGCCTGATAGGTGGAGCGTTGCTCTCTCTGGCTTTGCCAAACCCAAAGTCCTCCACCCAGGGCCAAAACAAAGGCCAGGGCAGCAAGCAGATACCCCCAGCTTGCTAGGCGGTTGAAGGCCTTCCTTGGCTTTACTTTGGGGGCTGCTTCCCCCCCTGTGGGGGGTGTGCCCAGCTCAACAAGGTAGAACTTTTGCAGCTGAAGGGCCTCTGGGTGGAAGGGGTTCTCGGCAAGCACGCGCCGAATGAGCTCCAGGGCCTGCCGTGGATTGCGGCAGGCCTGGGCTTTGCCCAAGAGGGCCTCTGGGTGGTCGGGCACACGCGCCAAGACTTGGTCAAAGTAGGCTTCGGCTTCTTGCCAGTAGCCTGCTTCCAAGCCTATTTTCCCCAGATGGAGCAACTCCTCCAGGGGGCGCTTTTCCTCTTGGTCGGCCATCTCTATTCCATCTATCTTCACAGTGCCTTTATTTTAGCATATTTTGGCTCTATTTCCATAAAGGCCCCGTCAGCCCTCAGTAGACATAGCGGATTCTATCGAACTCGCGGAGGAGGGGATCCCCTAGGCGCACCATGTGGGCGCGCATCATCTCCATGAGCTCCTCTTGGATCTCTTTGGTTTCGGGGAGGTCGGCGATGTTGCGCATCTCCCAAGGGTCGTTTTGCAGGTCGTAGAGCTCGCCAAAGTCAGAGGCGTTAAAGACAAACTTGTAGCGGCGCGTGCGCACCATGCGCTGCTCAAAGCTGAATATCTGCCGATGGAAGACGCTGTAGACGCTTTCCCGTCCTGTGGGGGTGGGGCGCCCTAGGATATTCTCCAAAATGCTCTGGCTATCGGGCACTGCGGGGGGCTCCAAGCCGGCGATCTCTAGAAAAGTGGGGTAAAGATCGTGAAGGTAGACAAACTCCTCGCAGACGCTGCCCGGAGCTTCGCAGGCGGGATGAGCTATGACCAAGGGAAGCCGATAGCATTGTTCGTACATAAAGGGGCCTTTTTCGATCAGTCGATGGGCACCCATCATGTCTCCGTGATCGGTGGTAAAGATAACCACCGTGTTTTTGGCTAGCCCCAGGGCTTCGAGTTCGTCGATGATGCGCCCCGCCAGGTGGTCGAGCATGGTGACGTATCCCCAATAGCGGGCGATGATCTCGCGCCAGCTGCGCCACCCTCCGCTCGAAAGGCCCCAGAAACGCTCATAAAGCTCCTGGACGCGTGGCTTTCGGTCCCAGGTCTCGGTAAAGCTGGGTTCCTCAGGGATGTCTTCTGGCGGGTACATATAGTAGTACTCTTCGGGTAGGAGGCAGGGGGTGTGTGGTCCCCAAAAGTTCACACAGAGGAAGAAGGGTTTGCCCTCGCGTTCGTAATCTCCCTGGAATTTGCGCAAGAGCTCGATGGCGAACTCGCTGACCATGTATTCAAAGGTGGTCTCCAGGGAGCCACTCTGTAGAGCGTACATCTCTTGGTTCAGTTTGCCGGCGTTATCGCCGTAAAAGGCCTCGAGCACCTTGGGAGGCTCATAGCCATGGGCCTTGAGGTACTCGGGATAGTGGGGAATGGGTTCGCGGCGGGCTCCGCCAAAACGCAGTCCCTCGATGACCCCGCCACCTGGAGGGTACCCATATCCAGGAAAGTCTTTGCCTTCAAAGCCATATTCGCTGGGCACGTGTGCCCTATCCACGTGCCATTTGCCTGCATATCCCAGGTTATAGCTTGCTTTCTGCAGTTCACTGGCCAGGTTGGGCACCTCAGGGTTGAGCACGAGGCCGTTGTAGAGCACGTGGTTTTTATGGGGGTAAAGCCCGGTGAAAAGGGCTGCCCGCGCGGGGGAGCAGGGGCTCGTGGGGGTGTAGGCGGCGTCGAAACGCACTCCCCTGGCCGCCAGGGCGTCAATATGTGGTGTGCGGCAGATCGGGGCACCATAACAGCCCAGCGTATCGTAGCGGTGCTGGTCGTTGACGATCAAGAGGATATTCAGCCGTTCACTTGCTGCCATGCTCTCCTCTCCTTTGCAAGGTTTGCCTCATTGTTATCCATTGGAGGGCGCTTGTCAACCCTTTTTGCATCTTTGCTCCCCCGGTTCTTGAGCCCATCGCCAATTGGTCTATAATGTGCGGAGGATTCCTAGAGGAGGCCAGCAACGATGGTGACGATTCGACATACACCCACAGATCATGGCACCAAGATCGAGCTTTTGGTTGATGCTCAGGTGGCAAGCGGGCTCGAGATTTGGGATCTCACAATGCGCGTCGGGCCTGTGGGCTTTCGCTGTGGAGGAATCGGCGGAGTCTTTACCCAAAGGCCCTATCGCATGCGTGGCTATGCTCGGCGAGTCCTCGAAGATAGCATCGCCTTTATGCGCCAGGAAGGCTATGTGCTTTCGGCCCTCTTTGGCATCCCCAACTTTTACACCAAGTTTGGCTTTGCCTCTGCCCTTGTGAATAGCACAGTTACCGTCAAGGTGCGTCATGTAGAGGGAGTAAAGCCCCGTTACGCGGTGCGCCCGCTCCGCGAGGAGGATATCCGGGCGGTTGCCGAGATCTATGAAGCGCTCAATGCTCGGCGGACGGGCACAGCCGTGCGCGATCCGGCTACCTGGAAGGGGTTCCGTCGAGGGACGAACTGGTCGAGCCGGTTTGATGCTTTTGTTGTTCTCGATGGAGAGCGTATTGTAGGGTATGGGCAGTATAACTTGGATCCGTGGAATTTTGGCATCGGTGAGATAGGCTATCGAGATCCCTCTGTCTTTAGCACCCTCTTGGCTGAGGCGACCCGCCTGGCTTGGGAGAGGCGTTTGGAAGAGTTTTCCTTCTATCTGCCGCTGGATGACCCCTTTGTCGAGTATTGTTGTCGCTATGGGTGTGAGATCAAGATCACCTATCCCCATAATGGTGGGGGCATGGTGCGGGTCATCGATCAGCAGGCCCTTTTTGTGGGGTTGGAGCCCCTCTGGCGTGAGCGCTTGGAGGGATATGCAGGAGATTGGGGGAGCCTCTCGATCGTGACGGACCTGGGTGAGGGGCGTATTCCCTTGGGGACGGCTGGCCCCACGCTTCGCGTCGAGATGCCTCAGCCCGTGTTCACTCAGCTTCTCATGGGGTATCGTCGAGTGCAAGACGTGCTTGAGGAGCCTGGCGTGCAGATCGCCGAGGAGGCGATCCCGCTTTTGGATCGCCTTTTCCCCAGAGGATACCCTTACATGTACGTCGCGGATCGCTTTTAAAGAGGGCTGTTGGCCCCTCCTCCTAGGGCCACAAAGAGGAGTAGGAGCAGGCCAAGGAGGAGGATGCCTGCAAACTCGATGACGGTTCGTCTGTTGAGGGATCTTTGCAGGCTTTGAGAGGTGATCCCCGCGAGGATGTAAAAGGCAAGGAGGAGAAAACCTCCTCGGATGCGTGGGTCAAGCTCGAGGTAGTTCAAGGCCCAGGCGAGCTCACCCAGGAGGAGGCCAATCGTCCCAGCATAACGCCAGAGGTGTTCGCTTTCTGCAGGGGGCTCCCGAAAGAGCTCGAGGGCTAACCCCGTGCCCGCCACCAGGGTGGCCAGGTGGGGCAGGACGCCCAGGCCTCTTTGGCTTTGGAGAGCGGTAAAGAGGACCAGAGCGCTGGCATAGGTAAGGCTATGCAGCGTGAGCTGCCCCCAGGGGGAGGTTTTGCCCAGCAAGCTGCGTTGTTGGAGGGTCAGGATGCCTCCTAGCCCTATACCAGTGGCTCCGATGAGAAAGAGACGGTGGCCCCACCAGCTCTGTGTGTTGGCCAGAGTGGCCCCGGCGATGGTGAAAAGGCTGGGGAGCCCCCAGAGGGGCATGGTTCGAGCTAGAGACGGGGGGGCCTTCTCTGCAGAGAGGAGAAGGCGGGCCATTTGCTCGCTGGTGGTCCAGATGATTCCAACGAGCAAGATGACGACAAAGCTTTGGCCGGGGAGCTGAATCTCTCTTTCTCGCTCTACCAAAGGCAGAAACACTTGCACGCTAGGCAGGGGGATGATGCTAGCTAGCCCAAGCCCCCAGAGGACCAGGTTCACCGTGGTGGCGATGAGGGCGGGGCATCTCTTCCGTTGCATAATGCCTCACTAGAAAGGGCCGGGTTTCATTGTCCTTTAGTGTAGAGAGCGGACGGGGCTTGTCAAACAGCCATAGTTGGGGTGGGCAAAGGGTACAGCGATGATGCTCTTGGCGCTGGCTGTGGCTTGGGCGCTGGGGATCGCCTTGGCCAAGGCATGGGGTGCTGCTCCTCCCCTTTGGGCGGGCCTGAGCGCTGTGGTGATGCTCGTTGGGCTTGCCCTTTGGCGTTGGCGACAGAAGGGCCTGTTCCTGGCTCTCAGCCTTATGCTGGTTTTAGGGGGCTGGCGCTATCTCCTCTCGCAACCTCGTTTCGCTGAAACCTCCCTAGCTTACTATAACGATCGCGGTTGGGTGGAGATAGAGGGGTACATCTCGGCGGAACCCAACTTGCGCGCCACATATACCCAGTTGGAGCTCTCAGCTGAGCGTATCCTTTGGGAAGGAACCTGGCGCCCAGTGCAGGGCAAGGTGCTGCTCAATGTGCCCCTCTACCCGGCCCGTACCTATGGCGAGCGCCTGCGTGTTTCGGGCCTTTTGGAGACTCCTCCCGTGCTGGAGGATTTCAACTACCGCGAATACCTTGCCTCTAGAGGAGTCTATTCCCTTCTGAGGCGGCCGCGGGTGGTTCCTCTTGGGGGGACGAGGGGGAATCCCTTTTTGCGCCATATCTTTGCCTGGAAGCACCGCCTTCGCCAGGCGATCGAGGCCGTTTTGCCCTATCCAGAGGCCGGCTTGCTCAGTGGGATCCTCTTGGGCCTCTCGCATACCTTGCCTGGCTACTTGGCCCAGGCTTTCAAGGCTACGGGGCTCACCCATATCATCGTCATCTCGGGTTTTAACATCAGCATCGTGGCCCAAGCGGTGATCTTGGCCAGCAACCGTCTCTTCCATCGTTGGTTGGCCCTAGGGCTCAGCCTCTTGGCCGTTGGCCTTTATACCCTTTTTGTGGGTCCTTCACCGCCCGTTCTGCGTGCGGCCCTGATGGGGGGCCTCTTTTTAGGAGCGCAACTCCTCGGTAGGCGGAGCCACCCTCTGGCCAGCTTGGCGGCCGCCTCCTTGGCGATGACAGCGGCCAACCCCCTCTTACTCTGGAGTGTGAGCTTTCAGCTCTCCTTTGTGGCTACCCTGGCCCTCATCCTCCTTGAGCCCCTCCTCGCTCGCGGGGTCGCGAGTTGGTTGCTCTCTCAGCCTGGTGGGGGGCGTGCTGGGCGCTGGTTTGCCCTCGTTCGCGAGTTTTTGACGGTGACGGTGGCCGCTCAGTTGCTCACCTTGCCCCTTATTTGGCATCATTTCGGGCAGATCTCCCTCCTGGCTCTCTTGGCCAATGTGCTCGTTCTGCCCATTCAGCCGGCCATCATGTTTCTGGGGTTCGTTGCGACGGTGGCGGGGCTCCTTTGGCCGGCGGCGGGCCAACTGTGTGCTTGGGCGGTGTGGCCGCTCTTGCGCTACAACATTCGCATAGTAGAAGTGTTGGGAACGTTGCCTTGGGCGGCGCTACAGCTGCCTCGCCTTCCAGCGTTGGGGGTGTGGATCTTTTATGCATTCTTGGGGCTTGGCTGGATGTTGCTTCGCTCCCCTCGCTGGCGGGTTCGGGCAGGGGAATTGCTTGCCCAACCCAAGGGGCGTCTATTGAGTCTGGCTCTCCCAGGGCTGGTGGCAATCCTCGTCTGGAGCGCCGTCTTTTCCTTGCCCGATGGCCGTTTGCACGTTTACTTTATGGATGTGGGCCAGGGAGATGCCATCCTTTTACGTGCTCCCAATGGGCAAACTGTCCTTGTGGATGGTGGCCCCGACCCATTGACCCTGCGCTCGCGCCTGGGAGAGATCCTCCCCTTTTGGCAGCGGCATCTCGATATCCTCGTTGCCACCCATGCAGATCAGGATCATCTCCTGGGCCTTTTGCCCCTTTTGGGGCGCTATCGGGTGGGCTATGCTCTGGGGCCACCTTCCCTGAAAGAGGGAGGGGGCACCTTGGGCGCCCAATGGCGGGCTTTGCTTGAGGAGGCTCGAGTGCGGAGGATCGTAGCTACCCAGGGGATGCGCCTGCGCCTGGGGGAGAGAGTGCAAGTTGAGGTGCTTCACCCTCGCCGAGAGGATCCGCTTGCTTTGGAAGACGAGAACTATGGTTCGTTGGTGCTGATGGTGCACATGGGGCGTTGCCGTATCCTCCTCACCGCCGACATTGACCAAGCTGCCGAGGCCGCACTTTTGGGCCAAGGGGTGCCTTTGGAAGCCACCGTGCTCAAGGTGGCCCACCATGGGGCAGAGACCTCCAGTTCCTGGCCTTTTTTGCAGGCAGTGGATCCTCGGGTTGCCATCATCAGCGTGGGAGAGGATAATCCCTTTGGGCATCCAGCTGAGAAAGTACTTCAGCGGCTCAAGGCCCTAGGCTGTCGCATCCTTCGCACAGATGAACAGGGCACCATCGAGCTGATTACCGATGGGCGCCGTTATTGGCTGCGCATGAGGTGAGGATGAAAAGATGGAAGCAAAAGGAGGATGGGAAGTTGTTCCCCTGTTGCAGGTGAGCAGCATGGAGGACACATTGCTTTATTATCGAGAAGTATTGGGCTTTGCCTTGGACTTTGCCTGGCCCGAGGAGGGCGAGCCCAAATGGGCGATGGTCTCACGCGAGGGGGCGCATTTCATGTTCACCATTGATCTGGGGACGAGTTCGGGCCAGTTCATTGCCGAAAAGGGTAATGGGGAGGTCTTTTATCTCCTCTGTGCTGATCTGCAGGCCCTCTACAGTGAGCTAGTGGAGCGGGGAGCCATCATCGTTCAGGAGCCCGTCACCTTTGGGGGACGCCGCCAGTTTAGCGTGGGCGATCCAAATGGCTATGTCCTCGCCTTTAGCGAACCTTTTAGCTGAAAGAAACGAGACTCACTCTTTTGATAGGGAGAGAATGGTCATCGGCAAGATCCCTTGCCGATGACCAAGAGGGCGTTGTCTACTTTGGGCTTTTTGGAGTCTGAAAGAGCTCGCCGGTATAGGCCCGTGATAAGGTGGCGCCAGATACGACGCTCCAAAGGATCACGAGTAACCAGTAGAGGACAAAGCCATAGATCTTGATGGTGGAACTTTGAAAGAGTTGTCCGATCATATAGCTACTTCCTACATAGGCTCCTAGAGGAAATGTGAACCCCCACCAAGACATGGCGTAGGGTAGTTTGGCATTGCGGATATAGTGTCTCGTTTTGAGAATGGCAATCATGAGCCACCAGAACCCGAAGCTCCAGAAGATGAGTCCAAAGAGCTCAAAGCTTCCAGCGAAGGTTTCTATCTTGAGGATAGAGGAGCTTTGGATGAGGTTCAAGAGAGCCATTGTCCCTGCCCCAATGGGGCCGAGGTTAATCCAGATAGTTGCCGCCAGAGTTGAGGGAAGGGGAGGACAACAAAGAAAGCGGTAAAAGCAGATCGTGGCCAGGAAAAGCCAAAGGAAGAAGCCGGTGGACCAAGCCACATAGTTTAGGATAAGCATGGGAAGCTGTAGATTGGCTGGCCATGTGCTGATGAGTTTTGCGCCTGCTATGGGGATGACAATGAGACCCACCGGGGGAATGAACCAGCCGGGATTAATGTGGGTGATCTCTACGTGAGAGCCAAGGAACATAATCAAGGGGACGGTGATAGCAAAGATGAAAGTGAGGAATGTCCCAATGCCCCAAAGCCATTGGGCGCATGTGTTGCTAAGGTGATGAGGGAGGTAATGCGTCCCAACGGCTAAAAAGTCACCCGCAAGGACGAGGAACCCAATAGCGATCGTTGCATAAAATTGGGCGATGATGGGGTGTTGCAGATCGGCCACTGCGTTGTGGGGATAGAGAATCCAGCGCAGGATCCAGGGAATGAGTAAGATGCAAAACAGGATGATGTTCAATATCCAGAGCGCTAAGGCTATTGATTGAAGAAAGGGCAGGTAAGAAGCATACATTTGGCTTGTAACCGCAAGGATACCTGTGCCCATTACTGAAGCAAACCATGCTGGGGAAAAGTTCTTGATGACGTCTGTTTTATGTTCGAGTTTTCTAAACACGGGTTATCCTCCTATCTGTTCTGTTACCTCTCGAGTTTTGTCCTCTCTTCCATATGGGAGAAACACAACAACCCCTTCTGCCGGGGCTATGCACCCATTCCTGAAGAGGAAGCACAAAATCGCCCCCGCATAAGGTAACCCTTTTATAGAGAGGGATTCCTCAACGATCTGTCAGCTAGAAGAGACTCGGAGTGGACTTATGTTTGAGAGGAAACGGAAGGAGGCGGGCGCTTGATGCCCGGCCCGTAGCCGTTTTGGCAGGAGCATTGGGCAATTCTGCGGGTACAAATACACTTGCAAAGTTGCATGGAGTTGTTTTTCTCCTCTGGCGCCCTTATGAGTATGGTGATGTGGGAAAACGCCCACGATGGGGGCGGGGGCATCGTCTGAGATGCCCCCTATAGTGGCTCATGAGGCTTTGGGCTGGCGCTTACTCGTCCTCTTTGATGCGTGCCAGGATGTCGGACATCTCTAGAATGAGATATTCTTTGCCGTCGATCTCGATCTCGGTGCCTGAATACTTGGCAAAGATGATCTTATCGCCCACTTTGATTTGGGGCTCTTCGTCTTCGTATTCGCTCTCGCCCACGGCCAGCACCACGCCACGCTGGGGCTTTTCTTTGGCTGTCTCTGGCAGGATGATCCCCGCCGGAGTTTGTGAAGCTTCCTCAAGCACTTCTACGAGAACGCGTTCGCCAATTGGTTCGATCTTCATCGGTTCCTCCTCGAATTTCTAGTGTAGACCAAGCAGTTTATCGATCATGGGACGGTTAAAGCCCACGACGAGCTTACCTCCAATGTCAATAACGGGGACGCCCATCTGCCCGCTGCGCCGCATGATGTCGCGGGCGGCCCGTTGATCTCGTGAAACATCGACCTCCTTGAAGCGAATCCTCCTCTGCCGCAAATAGTTTTTGACGGCGCGGCAATAGGTGCAAGTGGGAGTCGTGAAGACGATCACGCGAGGTTGCTTGCGGGTTTTCTCTTTTGGCACTTTGCACTCCTCTTTTAGAAGAAACTATCGACCGACCAATGTTTAGAGATGGGAACTATCTATCGCAAAGCGCTGGTAGGTGCGCTAAAGCCGCCTTATTTGGGAACGCCTTCTCGGTGGCGAGCGGGTTTCTAGTTGACAACAGATCTGCTCTTGCACCGTCAGTGTCTCACGCTAGCCGATTATAGAACAGTTGAAAAAATCCGTCAAACATGCCACCCTAGATGCCGCCCATGGGTTATGGGGCGGGGGCAATTTGCCAAAACCTGGGCCTTGGTGTATAGTGAGGCC
>JAGGYI010000010.1 GCA_021162655.1 Anaerolineae bacterium | reverse complement strand
GTGTCAGCTCGCCCCTGAATGATGATGCCATCGTACCCGGCATATTTGAGCTCAGCCCCAAAATATCCCCCCATACTGGCAGAAGCCCACATCGGGGTAGGGTATCCCCTTGGCATAAGGCTAGAGACGGTTGTTCTTCCAGAGGTGGGGGCACCTGAACCAACCAGAGGCCCTACTGAAAAGATCAGACGATTTTCTGGGTCGAAGGGGCCTACTCCTGGGCCAACCTCGTTCCACCCAATAAGAGCATTCCAACCACGAGGACCCAACCATTGGTGAACGTCAGGGGTTTCTTCAACCGTAATAGCACGTGATGTCAGGTCGACGCGTAGCATTCTCCCAGTATATCCGCCTCGGAATTCTTTGGTCATGGTTGCGTCCCCCTCACATAGTAGTCAGGATCGTAACGTAGGGCTTTTCCTGCTAGTGGGCAGGCTTGGACGCAGGCGGGGCCCTCTGGCCTGTCGCTGCAAAGATCACATTTGATGGCGATCTTTTTTTCAGGATGGAGCTTGGGAATATCCCAGGGACAGGCCCGCTGGCAAAGCATACACCCTACACAGAGCTCCTCGTTGATGAGGACAGCTCCTGTGCGGGGGTCACGACTCATAGCGCCGAGCCGGCAAGCCTCGATGCAGGGGGCATCCTCGCATTGGAGGCAAAAGCTGGCCGAGATGGGCGAGATCTCGGCGAACTCGTCGAAAAAGATGTTTATCCTCGCCAGAGATGGTCTAGCTTGTCCCTCGTGGACAATGGCACAAGTTACTTCGCATACTCGACAGGTGCGACATTGCTGGGGATCGAAAACGAGGCGCCCTCGAGCGGGAGGGAGCTCTTGAGGATTCACCGGATTTCGAGAAGGACGTTTGCGAACGGTGCTCATGCTGCTCCTTTGCAATGTTTGAGGAATGATTTAACGGATCGAATGTATTTGGCAAAGTTATCTCGATGGATGCTATGACCTACACCGGCAATGTGCGCAACTTGGCCTTTTCTCCAGAGGCTCTGTGCTTCTTGAGCAACGGAGGAGGTGACGATCCCTCCTTTATCTGGGTCAGCTGTGATTAATAGTATGGGACAGCGGATTTGTTTGAGGAGTTCTCGCCATGAGGGCCAAGGCGCCGCGATTGTCTGAACAACATATGGACTAACTTGCAGCTTGGCGATGGCCCAGGGAGTGATTTCCGCCTCGTCCCACGAGGGGTGGCGTTCTCTGCAAGTAGTGATAAGCTCGTGGAGGGTCTTGGTTTTGTAACGGAGGATGCTTTGCCGGTAGTGCTCGGCACGCCCTTGAGTTGTTGTTTGCTGGTCCAGATCACGCCAAGGGGGATCTTCCAGGATGATGCAAGTAGCTAGTTCAGGCTCTAGGGCTGCAGCAATGGCGACAGTTTCCGCACCAAGAGAATGTCCTAACAAGAAAGGTCGCTGAAGTCGCAGGGCATGAACAAGAGAGACGAGGTCCTGAGCCAGAGTTTCAGGAGCGTATCCTTGTGGGGGTTTGTCGGAAAGCCCGTGTCCTCGCGCATCGTACATGACGATGTCATAGTCGCTTTCCAGTGCAAGTGCGACCCGGGTCCAACAGAGCGCGTTATCGGTGATGCCATGCGCCAGCACAAGAGAGGGACTCCCCTTCTTGCCTGTGCGGTAATAACAGAGTCGAACACCGTTCACTCGAACAGTGTGGGTAGTCCAGTTGGATAACATTACACACCAGGAAGGAATCCGGATTCACGGCATCCTATTATACGAGTTGTAAGGTTTCCTGCAACTCACAAAAGAATGGTTGAAAATCGCGAATTGAACATCAACATGTGAGGTGAAAAGCCGCCACTGTACGTCGCTTGGGGGCGAGGTGGTTGTAAAGCTGCCAAGCCTTGCGTGTGGGAAGGATGTGGCACCGGATACCACGCGCCTGCAGTTCTTCTACTAGTGACAGAGGGACTGAAAGTCGTCCAAAGTAACCTGTGCCGATGATTAGTTCTTGGGGACTTGCTTCCAAAGCGATGGCCAGGTCCGCCATGGTCAGCGAGTGGCTTTTGGCTCTCTGCCAATGGGGGAACACCTTCTCGGGGGTGATGATGAGATCCCGGGAGAAGGATTTCTGGTTGATGCGGATATGGCCAAAGCGATAGCGCTCAATGAGAGGGATGGAGGCCTTTGCGTTTTGTGGAGACTTGCTCATAGCTATAATGGTCGCAGATTGTTGAACTTTTCTAAAATAATTATAAGCCAACTCAATAGGAAGACAAAAGAGGTTGGCTTTCTGGCGCTTGTTGCCTGTTAAATTGAAGGCATAGTGTCGTCTGCTCGGAATTTGACAAGGGAGAAGAGGATCATTAGTATCGAATGAATATGTGTGGGTTTGTGGAAATCTTTCTCTGAATAGAGATCGCGCTTTTCGGGGGAAAAAAGACAAGTCAATTTCTTGGGTGAACTCCTGGTGTGGATCAAGTGGCCAAGGCAGGGATAGGAGGCAAGGAAGTGGATAGCAGGAAAGCTTTGGTGGCGGCATGTGGCCTGGACTGTTTTAACTGTGAAATCTATGAGGGCAATTTGACCGATGAGCTTGCTGAGCTGATTCACGAAAAAATGGGAGTCCCGAAACAAGAGATCCCTTGTAAGGGTTGTTCTCAGCAAGACGGAAAGCATTACCATCTCCCACCTGAGGGATGTGCAACCTTGAATTGTGTGAAGGCCAAAGGCGTAGAATTGTGTTGTGATTGCGATGACTTTCCATGTGCTCTTCTTGCGCCTGTGGCCGACGGGGCTGCTATGTATCCTCATAATATGAAAGTCTACAATCTCTGCCGGATCAAGAAGTTTGGGCTTGACCAATGGATAGAGGAAGCCGGGCAAATCCGGGAGAGGTATTTCACGGCCCAATTTATTGTTGGAAGGGGACAGGCGCAAAGCTAGGGAGTGTCGTCGGGTACCGTGCCGAGCGACGGGATTTGGCTGATAGATACGAAAGCAAGGTGATACGGCAGCTTGTTCTATGTTGGTTACGGGCTGCAAACTAAATAATTAATTTGCCTCTCTCCTACTACCCCTGCTGCGCAGTTTCAATCTCTTATAGGTGGGCTACAAACTCTTCGGTGATTGGCTCAAAATTCAGGGGTCCAATGCCTCATAAGTAGGCTACAAAGCTCTCGATCCTCAATGCCGCCGCATGCACGGCATTGCGGTTCAAAGTGCTATCAGGCTCCTACATGCGCAGCTTGCATTGCTTCTTTTCCTCATACTCGCTCTTTGGCGGTTTTAATCAGGTATGCGCGATACCATTGCCCTTGTCATAGTCCGCCTCGCTGAACTGCCCCCGGGGCTTGTTGCTGATTTTCTCCGCTGCCATTTCCCCTCCCCCGCGGCAACAAGAAAGCCGCCGGCTAGGCCACAAAGGCCCGAATTCGGCGGCAGAAAAGCCACGCTCTCAAGTAACCGCTCAATTGTTCACATATGTTTCAAGACTTCCAAGTGCATATGTCAACTACTTGACGAGGGGACCTTTTTTTATGCTACGCTGTAAATAGCTGGAGGTGAGGAAATCCACCACCTCATGCCCCGAGTCCTGCCGAGTACCAGGCCAGCCAGGGCAGACGCCGGGACTGGCGGTTCGGCCCCGCTGTGGTAATGCCCGCCC
>JAGGYI010000152.1 GCA_021162655.1 Anaerolineae bacterium | reverse complement strand
CTCAATTGACAAGGGTATCCTCCCGTACTATTCTTGCGAGGTAAATTTTTCAGGAGAGGGAGGATGATGAAACCTATTGAGGTGGTTCTTTTGGGAGCTGGAAGCCGCGGTACTTTTGCATATGGGCGTTATGCCAAAATGAATCCGCATATGGTACGCTTTGTCGCCGTGGCTGAGCCAAACCCAAAGCGCCGTGAGCGTTTCGCTAGGGAACATAACATCCCGCCGGAGCGTTGTTTTGAATCTTGGGAGGAGTTGCTCGCTCAACCTCAATTGGCCGAGGCACTCCTGAATGCAACGATGGATCAAACCCATTTGGCTTCTACCCTGGCCGCTCTTGAGCGGGGCTATCATGTACTTTTGGAAAAGCCCATGGCAACGACGCCAGAGGATTGCGTGCGGCTTGTTCAAGCTGCTGAACGTACAGGACGCATTCTGCAGATTTGCCATGTTATGCGTTATACCAAGTATTGGGGTACTCTGCACGACATTTTGCGCTCTGGAAGGCTGGGCAGGATCATCACGGTGGAACACCGAGAAAATGTGGCTTATTGGCATATGGCGCATAGTTTCGTGCGGGGTAACTGGCGCAATTCTAAAACGAGTGCGCCGATGATCCTAGCCAAGTGTTGCCATGATATGGACATCCTTTACTGGAATCTGGGCGTGCCTGTACGCCGTCTTTCCTCTTTTGGTAGCTTGCTGCACTTTCGGCCTGAGCATGCCCCAGAGGGGGCTCCGGAACGTTGTACGGATGGTTGCCCTGCTCAAGATGAATGTCCCTTCTATGCTCCTCGGCTGTACTTGGGAGAGAATACCGGCTGGCCTGTGAATGTGATCGCGACCGATCTGAGCATGGAGGGTCGGCTTAAGGCTCTTCGGGAGGGTCCCTATGGGCGGTGCGTCTACCACTGCGACAATGATGTTGTGGATCATCAGGTGGTTAACATGGAGCTAGAGGACGGCACTTCGGTGACTTTTACTATGCATGGGCATTCGCATAATAACGTGCGCACTACCCGTTATGATGGTACAAGGGCTACCCTACGGGCGAGTGAAGCTACTGGTGAGATTACCATTTACGATCACCTCACAGGTGGGGAAGAGGTCATCGTGCCTGGCCGGGAGGCAGGAGGGCACGGCGGCGGCGATACAGGGGTGATGAACGCTTTTGTGGCTGCCGTACGGGGTAAAGAGAGGGAGCCCCTGACGAGTGCTCGCGCCTCTCTGGAGAGCCATTTGATGGCTTTTGCGGCAGAGAAGGCTCGTGTAGAGGGAACGATCATCGACATGGCCGCTTATCGAGTCGAGGTTGAGGCAAGGGCTCTGAGTCGGCCGTTGGACCTATAGGAGCTCAACAAGTTTTCGCCGGTAGTATACAAAATGTTCCCAGGGAACGTCCGGCGGCACATAGTGGTCAACGCCTGGAACGTATCCTCCTGTGCGGATCACAGGGGCAATGCGTTCCAGTTCTTTGTCAATGGCTTCGGGGCCGCGTGCGAGAGCCGTTTTGTCAATGCCTCCGAGCATTTGTAAGCGGGGATATTTAGCGCGCACCTCAGCGACATCCATCCCTGCGCGGACCTCAAAGGGGTAGAGTCCTGTGATGCCTCCTTCGAGGAATAGGGGGATGAGTTCCCAAACGTTTCCATCGGTGTCTAGGAGGATGATGTCGATACCATGCTCCCGGAAGAAGCCAGTAATTCGCTGGTAGACTGGGAGGAGAAACTCGCGAAAGATTCGCGGAGAGACCATTGGGCCGCTTTTGTAGCTCATATCCTCCCAAAAGTAGGCATAGTCCACATCTGTGTCGGCTAGGACTTGCTCAAAGAGGGCCAGCCAGAGGTTCGTCAGGTGGTCGAGGATGTCGCGGATCAGTTGAGGGTCATCGAAAAAGGTGTACATTAGCCTTTCGAAGCCCAGGAGGGTTCGAAGGGAGGAGAAAACTCCCAGAAAGGGGCCACCAATGACTAGAGGCCAATCTCGTTCTCTGTATTCAGCAACCTGTTGCTCCCAGTTCTCAGGAAGACGTCCAGAGATATCTATTTTAAGGCGCTCCGCTTTGAGCTTTTCCCAGCTGGTGCGATCTTTGACGGGCCATTCCAATGGATGGGGCAGCGAGCCAGAGTCTTTGCGCACGAGAACGATCGTTCCATCAGGTTCCTGCCTTTTGACGTTCTCTTCATCTTCCCAGAGGATTTTGGTCTCGAAAGGGGGCCAGATACCCCATTCGCCGTCTATCTTTTCAATCCCTTTGTCCAAGTTAAAATACGTGTGGATGGACCAGTCGCGCGGTTCGCTACGTCGCCAAGGGAATCCCTCTCCCTTCACCTCGGCCCCAAAAGCCAGTCCTTGGGGAGCTTGGGGGTGCCTTGGCAATCCTTCTTGGTACCAACGTTCCAAAGTGCCGGCCCAATAGCCCATCTCCCAATTGGGAGCTCGGTCAAAAGGTTCAAAACGCATGCAAGCGAGGAATCGTTCCCGAGAGTTCATTGCCCCTCCTTTCCTCATCAAAGTATATAGTTCTTCACTCTTTCGGCAAGGCCAAGGAGCAGGAAGAACAAGTTGACGTGTTGGGCTTGGCTCCGTAAACTGGTGGGCGAGACCAAGGTGAGCTTTACCAAATGAAGATCTTTCCCCTGCTACTGAAAAAGGCCCATCTCATTGGGAACATCCTGCGCGCGGCTTTTGAGCGTTTTTCCAAGCATCGGGCTCCTGAGGCCGCTGCGGGGATGGCTTTCTATGCAATGTTTGGGCTTTTCCCCTTGTTGCTTTTTTTGATTGCAGTGGGCAGTTTTATCCTCGAGCTGGAGCAGGCAAGAGAACGAGTGCTTGCGCTCGTCCTGACCGTTATTCCTACTTCTCCAGAGCTGGTCGTCAAAAACTTGGAACAGGTTTTGCGTCTACGGGGAACAATGGGGGCCATCGCTGTGGTGAGCTTGCTTTGGTCTGCCTCGGGCTTTTTTGCCATTTTGGGGCATCAGATCAATCGCATCTGGCCTAGGGCTTCTACCCGTTCTCCTGTGAAGCGCCGTCTTTTGGGGATAGGGATGGTCTCTGCGCTGGCTCTGCTGCTTATCCTCTGGCTCGGTTTTACCGCTGTACTGGAGCTTTTGCCACGTTTGAGTGTCTCTTTTGGGGAGTCTCTACAGAACTATAGGGCGCCTCTCCATGCGTTTCTCTCCCGAGCATTGCACTGGGTTTTCCCCTTTCTCCTCTTTTTCTTCCTTTACTGGTTCATCCCCAATACCAAGGTACCGGTGCGGGTTTCATTGTGGGGGGCACTCGTGGCGACGCTGGCTTGGAAAGTGGCTACGATGGGCTTCATTTGGTATTTGAGTAGCGGATTGTCCCGGTATCAGCTGGTCTATGGCTCACTGGGTTCGGTGATTGCCCTCATGTTCTGGATTTACTTGAGTAGCTTAATCCTTCTCTTTGGCGCGCACCTGAGTGCAGTCCTTTCTGAGAGGGTAGCCATTGGTTTAGAGGGGAAAAAACTTCTCACTTGAGAGAGTCTCAAGTGGTGTAACGGGGGAAAAACAATGGCGGAATACTCTGAACACGCTGACACACGTTGCTTGGCTTTCGTATTAGGAGGAGGTGGAGCGAGAGGAGCGCTCCAGGTGGGAGCTTTGCGAGCTCTCTGGGAGGCAGGGCTGCGGCCTGATCTCCTTGTTGGCACTTCGGCAGGAGGAGTAAATGCTACCTATTTGGCGCTGCATGGTTTCTCTAAGGAAACATTGTCTTCTCTAGAGGAAGCGTCGCGTAGGGCGGCTGAGGCGGACCTTTTGCCGGCGAACTATCTTTGGTTGACGGTCCGAGTGCTTTTTAGCCGGATGGGCATAGTGAATGAACATCGCTTCCGTCGCTTTTTCCTCGAGTTGGGGGTAACTCCCGAGTTGCGTTTCGGACAACTCGTCCATCGAGCCATTTTGGTGGCTGCAGATTTGCATGCGGGGCGCCCTGTTCTTTATGGGCAAGACCCAGCCCAGTCGGTGTTGGAGGGGTTGTTGGCAACGACAGCATTGCCTCCTTGGTCTTATCCTCTAGTCAAGGAGAACGGTGAACTGCTCATCGACGGGGGGCTGGTAAGCAATGTGCCTATCGAGCCCGCGTTGGCTCAGGGAGCTACGGAGGTCATCGCTTTAGACTTGGTGGATCCGCGTCCAATCGAACCCCTAGGCCGAAGATTTGGCCCTTTTGTTATCCGAGTGCTGACTACGGTGGAGCTTCGTCAGATCGAGCTGGAACTAGAGCTAGCAGAGGCCAGAGGGGTAAAGGTGCGACGGATTCCTTTACGAGGTGAAAAGCCCATTCCTGTATGGGATTTCACTCAAGTGGACGCTCTTTTCAAGCGGGGGTATGATCTGGCTGCTCGAGCGATTGCCAGTTGGAAGTAAACTAGGGAGGAAAGAAATGGTGACCAAAGAAGAAATTATGGAAGCGCTTCAGCCGGTGATTGATCCAGAGATCGGGATGAGCGTGGTGGATTTAGGAATGATTCGCAAAGTGGAGATCTCTGGGGACGAAGTAGAGATCAAAATGGTGCTCACAGCCCCGTTTTGCCCATTGGCCAGTTTTCTGACAGAGCAGGTGCGTCTGGCAACTGCGGCGGTTCCTGGGGTCAAGAAGGCAAAGGTAACTCTCCTTGATGAGCCCTGGGATCCCTCTTGGATGAAGCAAGGAGCTGGGGATGAGGATCGCGGTAGTGACTGATAGTGCAGCTTGCCTGCCATCTGACTTGGTAGCCAAGTACGGTATTGAGGCTGCGCACGGCCAAGACGTTTCCAACAACTTCTCAACCGGCTCTGGGAGACTTTCTATTCACGTTTAAGCCAAGAGGTGGATAGGATTGTCTCCATTCATGTACCCTCTAGTATCAGTACCGTCTTGCCTACAGCCAGGCTCGCTGCTGAGCAGATGGCCTCTGTACCGATTCGTATCGTTGAGCTAGGATAGGAGCGATTTCAGAAGGCTTTGTCGTCTTGGAAGCAGCCCGGGTGGCAGCCAGGGGTGGCAGTTTGGAAGAAGTAGTTGAGGCGGCTGAGAGAATCATTCCTCGGGTGGGATGTTTGTGGCGTTCGAGACCCTTGAGTATATTCGGCGTGGAGGACGTATCGGCGAGGTTGCCGCAATGCTTGGTTCGCGCTTACACGTGCAGCCGGTTTTCTCCTTAGCGGTGGAAAAATTAAAGGTGGTTGGAGTGGCGCGCAGCCAGCGCAAAGTGGCGGAGCTGATGCTTCGCCTGATGAGGCGACATATAAAGGATCGTCCTATAAGTGTTTCAACTTTCCGCGCCGATGCCTTGGAAAAGGCCGAGTGGTTAGGGGAATTGATTTGCCAGCAGTTTCGCTGCCAAGAACTCTTTATTACCGAATTCATCCCTGCTATGGGAGTTCATAGCAGGCCGGGGACCTTTGAGGTAGGCTACTGTATTCGGGAATGATCGTCAGATGCTGAAAAGAATCTTCTAAAAAAGGGAGCGCAGCCAAAGCAAAGCACTCGTGCAACTTTGGAGGGAAGAATAGCAAAAAGCACTACGTAATGGCCCTCTAGGCTGGAGCTTGCTTGGGAGGAGCGACTATGGCTATTGCAGTGGTGACGGACAGCTGTGCCTGCTTGCCTGCTGATTTGGTGGATCGCTATCAGATCCATGTAGTGCCTCTTTCTCTAATGTGGGATGGGCAGGTGTACCGTGATGGGGTTGACATCACACCGGACGAGTTTTATGAGCGGCTGCGGAGCTCGAGTACATATCCCTCTACCTCTCAACCGGCGCTGGGAGAGTTTGTTGATCTCTATACTCATCTGAGCAGCCGAGTTGAAGGAATTGTTTCCATCCATCTCGGAGATGCTCTTAGTACGACCTATCAAACGGCCAATCTAGCAGCACAGCAGGTGAAAGCGCTGGTTCCTGTTCGGGTAGTTGATTCGACGCTAGCAGCCATCGCTGAAGGATTTATAGCCTTGGCGGCAGCCCGAGCCGCTGTTGAGGAAAAAGATCTGGAGGAGGTTGTTTCCGCTGTCAAGGCGGCTATTCCGCGAGTAGGGCTTTTTGTTGCCTTTGAAACGCTAGAGTACATTCGCAAAGGAGGGCGGCTTGGCGAGGCTGCCGCTTCTTTGGGAACAAAGTTGCGTATCCAGCCGATTTTCACTCTTGAGAGGGGTCGGCTAAAACCCGTGGGCGCAGCTCGTAGCCAACGACGGGTCGCTGAGCAGATGCTTAGACTGATGGCCCAGGTTGTAGGAGAGCGGCCGATCGCTGCCTCGACCTTTCATGCGGGGGCGCCCGAGAAGGCAGCTTGGTTGGGAGAGATGGTTCAAGAGCGTTTTCATTGCAGGGAATTCTTTATCACCGAATTTACTCCTGTGATGGGGGTACATACTGGCCCAGGGACCTTTGGGGTGAGCTATTGGATCCATGAACCTTAGTGTACATCTCTATATAATAGGGGGTGTGTAGGAATGTATATCCAAGTACGTTTGCCCAAATTAGGGGCACATATGCAGGAGGGCACGATCGTTGAATGGTTGAAGAAAGAGGGAGAGCCAGTCAAGAAAGGCGAGCCCCTCTTTCAAGTGGAGACAGACAAAGCCGTTATGGAAGTGGAGAGCCCTGCTGATGGGGTGCTCAAGAGCATCGTTCACAGTAAGGGAACCAAGGTGCCGGTGAATATGGTGGTGGCTTTTATTGAGCAGCCTGATGAAACTTTGTGAAGGGCGGTTAAGTTTGTTGGGGATTCGAGGCTCATATCCTAGATATGAGCCTCTTTTTATGAGCATGTCGAGGGTGAGTGATTGAGGAGATGTGATGCGCCTGGCCATTGTCGCTGACGATTTGACGGGGGCGATGGAC
This sequence comes from Anaerolineae bacterium, assembly GCA_021162655.1. GTDB lineage: Bacteria > Chloroflexota > Anaerolineae > UBA1429 > UBA1429 > JAGGYI01. Next base: position 18,662 of record JAGGYI010000152.1, on the reverse strand, counting down.
ACGGGCTTGCAGTTGAGCAAGCGGGGAGTTCGAGTTCTTGTGCCCTTGAGCTGGCGGAATTTGCCTCAAGCGGAGGCACTTGCTATCAACACAGAGACTCGGGCTGCTAAAGCGTCAGAGGCCTACCGCTTGGTGAAAAGAGTTACCAGGCTACTGACAGGATATACTCTGTATAAGAAAATTGATTCTACCTTTCGGGGGAACATTGGATTTGAATTGCGTGCCCTCGCCGAGGTTTTGCGTCCTCGTGGCATTGTGGTGGCCCCGGCGTTCCCTGGTGGGGGGAGAACAACCTTGCATGGTTATCAGAGGGTAGATGGCAGACCTCTAGAGCAGACCTCTTTTGCTCGCGACCCTCGTTGGCCTATGCAAGAGTCCTATTTACCCACACTATTGATGCGCCAGGCTGGCAAGGAAGTAGGCCTGGTGGATATTCGCACAGTGGAGAAGGGACCAGAAGCGATCGCTGAAGCTGTGCTTGCCTGTCGGGCTTTTGCGGTAGTCGTTGATGCCTTGGAGGATGTTCACCTACAGATGATCGCCAGGGCGTTGCGCCTGTTAGGGAATGGATGGGTTCCTTGCGGTTCGGCAGGGCTTGCCCAGGCCTGGGTAGAGGCCTGGGGCTTTGTAGGAAGTGGCCACTTGACTTGCCCGAGATTTTCCGAGGGCCCTGTCCTAATCATCTCGGCAAGTAGAAACATTCGCACCCTTGAGCAGCTCTCAGTGCTCAGGAAAAAAGGGGTGCCGATAGTGCAGCTTGATTCGTGGGGATGCTATGAGGAGGATGGAGAGGTCCTACGGCTTGTTTCAAAAAGTTTGGCTGCTCTGCAGAGGGGCCAGGATCTCGTTCTCACCTCTTCGTTCTCTCCACTTCTCCCAGGGGGCCAGGAGCTGATAGTTCGGGTATTAGCTAGAGTTGCCAAAGAGATAATCTCTCAATGCATGCTAGGGGGGATGTGTTTGACAGGGGGCGATGCAGCAATGGCAGTTTGCCAAACTTTGGAGGTTCAGGCGCTAGAGATCACTGGTGAAGTGCAGTCTGGGATCCCAGGGGGCATCGCTCTTGGGGGGTGTGTGGACGGATTGCCCATTGTTACCAAGGCAGGAGGATTTGGCGATGAAAGAGCGTTGTTAGAGGCTCTTTGCTACCTCAAAGGTAGGAGGAATTCTGCGGCAAGGTAGCGATGATCAGAGCCGGGCATTTTCCCTAACCAGGCTCGCTGGGGCTGCCAATCACCTCGATAAAAGATATAGTCGAGGCGAAAGAGGGGAAAGGGAAAGTGTAGCCCAAAAAAGGGGGCGTCGATGGGAAAGGTAAGCCCGGGGCCCCATCCAACGATGCGATAGACGTCGTGCCAATGAGGAGGCAGGAGATGGTATTCTTGGCTTTGGTCCGTCATGTTCATGTCTCCTGCCAAGATTGCAGGGCCCTGCAAGCCTTCGATGAGCTCTAGGATGGTGCCAAAGTCAAAGCTTCTCTCGCGGGTGTCTACCCTAGGCAGCGGAACTCCCCGGGAGGTTCTGAGACGCAGGCGGGGGATGCGGGGATGGGCGTTGATGAACCAAAAGGGCTCATCCTTTGCGATGAGAGCTATTTGAATAGGGTTTGCTGCGGGGGCTGGTAGATGGAGGAAGACCTTTTGCAAGGGATAGCGAGAGAGTATGCCCATCCCTTCAGCATCTCGGCCAGGGCGGAGATCCCGGTATGGATAGAGTTGGCAAAGTTGGGCTTCGATTGCCCTGACGTGCTCTTTTTTGAGTTCCTGAAGGGCAACCAAATCAGGGCTTTCCCGTAGGATGGTTTCGATGATCCCTTCAACGCGGTAGTTATGCTTGTATAGATTGCTGGTCATGATCCGGAGGGATGTTCGACGACTTTTGGGGGACGCAGGGAGCTTTTTTCTCAGGGGACGTTGGGGTATCATGGGTCGGAGAAAGTGGTAGGTGTAGAACCCTGCAGCAAGGCAGGCCGGGATCAGAAAAAGGGCTTTAGGAAGCCAGATACCAAGTATGGGTAGAAAGAGAGCCGGTGCGAAAAGCCAGAGGGAAAAGGGGCAAAGCGCTCGAAGAATGCCAGGCCTGGGAAGGCGAGATCGGACGCAGAGGATATAGGCGCCTTCCAAGAGAGCGAATAGCCATGCGAGATAGATGAGAGCAGGAGCGAGCATGCTTCAAGGGTAGCAGATTGTGCTGTTCGAGTCAAAAAGGGCAAGGTTCAGGCAAGTTGATACCTGCCTTTGGAGTGAACAACTTGGCCCGAAGCTACCCAGTTTGCCAGCAGATTGCTTGCCTGAGTGAGGAGAAGCTTGCTTAGTTCGTAATTTCCTTCTTGTGAGACGGTCTGAGCCATTTCCTGGGGGGATTTTGCACCCTTTTGGAGGACCTGCCGACACATGCTCTCGAATTCGTCGAGGGCGGTCAGGCTTTGCTGAATTAGGATCAGGCCCTCTTTTCTACTTTTGGGAGGTTGGTGAGAGGAGATGAGCCCTTCGAAGGGGATCTTTTGGAGGCGTAGGAGGGTACCTCGATAGATGCTGGGATCTGGCCCAAAGGGGGTGTTGCGCTTTCCTTTGGCATTTGCTCTGCTTGGCCCCATGATGGATTCTCCATGAATGAGGAGGTGACGACGGCGCTCATAAAGGCTGAGGTTCCCCTTTGTATGTCCAGGAGCATGAATGATTTGGATTTCGAATTCACCTAGTGGCAGGATTTCTCCCCCTTTAAAAACGAGCTCGACAGGAGTTTCTTGGCCGCAGCGCCGCAGAAGGGTTTGGATGTGGCTCTCGTCTTCGAGTCCATATATTTCGTGTGCACAGATGAGATGGTTGGCAATGGCCGGCGCATCAAGCTCATGGGCGCCGATCTTGAGCTGCCCTTGCGTAGCAGCCCGGAGCTCTCCATTTCCGCCGATATGGTCGGCATGGGCATGGAGGTTAATCAATAGCTTGAGCTCTGTAGGGTGGATTCCCCATGCTTTGAAGTAAGGCAGGATAACTTTTTGGGGTACTCCGGCTACGCCGGAATCAACCAAGAGAGAGGTCTCTCCTCGCAGAAGGACGAGGTTGATATAGCGATTTCCTTCAAAGGGGGCATGGATCAAGTGAAACCCTGGATAAAGCTCCATAATGGTTTTCCCTCCAAGTTTAGCTGACACTATCCTCGATTATGGGAGCTTGGACAAATCTGTCCAGCGCGTTCAAGGTTTTCTCGCTTGCCCCAGTCCTCTTTTTTGGATATCCTGGAAGAGGTGAGGTTTCTTCTGATGTGGTGTTTTGCAAGGGGGGAGCAATATGGCACAGGAAAATAGGCCGGAACCGCGGGCTTTTTCTTTCGAAGGGGGAGCCATTGGTTGTCTCTTAATCCATGGTTTTACAGGATCGCCACCAGAGATGCGTTTGTTGGGCGAGTATTTGCATGATAAGGGGCTTTCGGTAGTCGCCCCTCTTTTGCCTGGTCATGGGACGATGCCGGATGATTTGAACCGTGTTCGTTGGCAAGACTGGGTCGAAACGGTTGAGCAAGCCCTTTTGGACCTTTTCGCGCGTTGCGAATTGGTCTTTGTGGGAGGGCTGAGCATGGGAGCTCTTCTCACCGTGCATTTGGCAGCAATGTATCCCGAAATTGGGGGGATTCTCCTTTATTCCCCTGCATTGCGGGCTGCGAATAGGTTGTTGCCGCTGGCGGGTCTTGCTCGGTATTTTATTCACCATTTCCCCAAAGAGCCGGAGTCCAAGACGGATCTAACGGATCCTCAGGCATTGGAAAGGCTCTGGCATTATGAAACGTTCCCTGTGGGGGGAGCCAGTGAATTGTATAAATTGCAAAAAGTGGTTCGGGCGGAACTTGGTGATGTCTGTGTGCCGGCACTAGTCTTTTACTCAACCCGCGATAAGCTTATTCGTCCCGATTCTGCACGGGTAACTTTTGAGAAGTTGGGCTCTGAGGATAAAGAGTTGGTAGTGCTGCATAATTCGGGGCACTGTATGACTGTGGATTCAGAGCGGGAGGAGATCTTTGCCCGCACGTGGGGGTTCATCGTCGCCCATTCCGGTGGGCGGCTTCCCCAGGATGTATTGACAGTGCACTGAACTCGTGGTATGATAATGCGTGCGTAAAACCCGACCGACGATGGAGTCTGGAGGCAAAAGACGGTCGGGTTTTCTCCTTCTAATAGCCCCCAGGTGCTGCGCAGGCTGCTGGGGGATGTGCTCGAGGGAGTGCATCCCTGTGATAGTGGCACGAAAGGCCAGGAAGGGGGCGGATAAGGTTTTTTTTCATTTGAACTCCCTTCTCACGCTGTCGGTGCACCGTGGGGTTGGCTACCCGGGAGGCCGGGTGGCAAATCATCGCGGCGTCGAGGCAGGGGAAATAAGGGAGGAAGGACCGTGAAGCGACAGTTGAGCAGCCTGTTTGTTTTCCTGGTCATTGTTAGCCTCGTTCTTTCTATGGTGGGTTGTCAAGGGAAATCCACCCCCTCTTCAAAGGCCGGCCAGCAGGGCACCACTTACAAGATTGGCTTTATTGCGGCCATAACGGGCAAAGCCTCTTTCCTCGGAGAGCCCGAGCGAGATGTTGCTGTGATGCTCCAAAAACAGCTGGACGAGCAAGGAGGCATCACTGGCCCTGATGGTGTTGTCCACCCCGTCAAGATCCTCATTCATGATACTGAAGGCAGTGGCGATGTCGCCATCCCTGTAGTGAAGAAGCTGATCAATGATGAGCAGGTGGTGGCGATCATTGGCCCTACCCGTAGCCCAGTGACGATGGCTTTGATCCCTGTTATTCAAGAGGCCGAGGTTCCCATGATCTCAATGGCCTCTAGCAGCGCGATCGTGGAGCCGGTGGCGGAGCGCAAGTGGATTTTTAAGGTAGCCCAAAGCAACAAGCATACTGCCCCATGGCAGGTCCGTTATGCCAAGGCAAAAGGCTGGACCAAGGTTGCCAACATCTATGTGAATAACGCGTATGGAGAAGACGGGGCCAAAGCGATCCGGGCAGCGGCTAAAGAAGCGGGTGTGCAAATCGTTCTCGAAGAGACTTTTGACGCCACCGATACGGATATGACCGCCCAGATCACAAAGATCAAAGCCAGCGATGCTCAAGCCGTCCTGGTGACGGCCATACCTCCTGCAGCGGCGATCTTTACTAAGCAATATCGCGAATTGGGGGTGTCTTTGCCTCTTATCCATAATTCTGGAGTGGCGATGAAGCCCTTTATCGATCTTGCTGGGGCGGAGAATGTTGAAGGGGTGGTTTTCCCCATGGGCAAGTTGGTGGCAGCTGATGCATTGCCCGATGATGATCCACAAAAAGCCGTTTTGCAAAAGTTCATCAAAGATTATACTTCCCACACTGGCAAGCCTCCCAGCACTTTTGCTGGCCATGCTTGGGATTCCATTCAAATTATCCTCCAGGTGCTACAGACTCTGCCGGAAGGCCTTTCTATTGAAGAGCAGCGTGCCCAATTGCGAGATGGTATCGAGAATCTCAAGGGTTTCGTGGGGGTGGATGGAGTCTTTAACTTTTCTCCTGAGGATCATGTGGGCCTAAGTTCTGATGATGTCGTCCTCGTGCGCATCACAAATGGGGATTGGAAGTACTTCCCACCAGAGGAATGGTAAAGGAGTAGGATTTGCCACTGTACGAGGCCAAAGACTACTTTCAGCTCTTTGTCTCAGGAGCAAGCAGCGGGTGCATCTATGTGCTCATCGCCCTGGGCCTAATCGCGATTTATAACGTCACAGGGGTCGTGAATCTGGCCCAGGGCGAATTCGTTATGCTGGGCGCTATGTTTGCTGTACTGTTCCGGGGGTTTCATCTCCCGTTGGGAACTTCTTTGTTAGCTGCTGTGCTCTCTGTGATGCTTGTTGGTGCCTTTGTCCAACGGGTGACCATTCACCCTGCGCGCCATGCGCCACCGGTTACTCTGATCATTATCACGATTGGAACGGCGATCACCATCCGAGGCTTGGCGCTCCTTTTCTGGGGAACTACTCCTTACTCTCTTCCCGAGTTTTCTCCTGGCCCCCCTGTGCAGGTCGCCGGGGCGGTGCTGAGCCGGCAGCGATTGTGGATCATGGGAACAGCGATGTTAGTACTTCTTTTGCTTTACTTGTTTTTCGAGTTCACCCTTCTTGGTAGGGCTGTACGGGCATGCGCGCTCAACCGCGTGTCGGCAGAGTTGATGGGTGTGGATTCAAGCCTGATGGCTCTGCTCGCTTATGTTTTGAGTGCAGGGATGAGCGCCGTTGCAGGAGTAGTTATGGCTCCTCTTACTTTGGTGAGCTATGATATGGGTTTGGTTTTGGGGCTCAAGGGCTTTGTGGTTGCTATCATGGGGGAAATGGAAAACGCTCCAGCTGCTGTAGTGGGGGGAATCCTTTTAGGAGTCCTGGAGTCGTTCGCGTCGGCGATGATCTCTTCAGGGTTCAAGGATGCAATTGCCTTTTTTGTTCTTTTTGTTGTGCTTCTCCTTCGTACGGTCCGCTTCCGGGATCTCTTGGGGAGGAGGACATGAGAGCTGTTTGGAGGGGAACTAGACAACGCTGGAAGAATCTGGCAGGGGTGTCGGCCTTTGCGCTATTTGTGGGAATCCTGCCATTATTTCTGCGTACTCCTTATCTTTTAAGTACGATGGTTCTTGTTGGCCTTTACACCCTTGTCGTGATCGGGCTTTGCCTTTTGATGGGGTATGCTGGTCAGATCTCTTTGGGGCAGAGTGCTTTCTATGGTCTAGGGGCTTATGGTTCCGCAATTCTCTGTACACGCTTTCATTGGTCGCCTTGGTTGGCAATGGTGGCAGCGGCAGTAGGGACGGGCTTTGTAGCGTATTTGATAGGCGTCCCTATCTTTCGTTTGCGCGGGCATTACCTGGCCATGGGGACCCTGGCTTTTGGCTACATTGTTCATATCGTCATCAATGAATGGACTGCGTTGACGAGGGGGCCATCTGGATTGACGGGCATCCCTCGCTTAAGGCTAGGGGATATAGTGTTTAAGGCAGATTTGGCATATTACTATCTTGTTTGGGGGGTTGCTCTAATAGGAATTATTCTGGCGCTCAATTTGGTGCATTCGCGTTTCGGACGGGCGTTGAGGGCTCTCCGCGATAGTGAAGAGGCAGCCGAGAGCTTGGGGGTGCGGGTGGGTCGTTATAAACTGAAAGCATTGGTAATCAGTGCAGTATATGCAAGCGTGGCGGGTAGCCTCTATGCTCACTATATGATCTATGTTAGCCCAGGGATCTGCAGTTTGGACGCCTCTATCGGCTTTGTTCTAATGGCCGTTGTGGGGGGGCTTGGCAGCGTTTGGGGGGCTCCTTTGGGAGCTGCGGCGGTAATGTTCCTCACGCTGGGACTTCGCGAGATCGTCCCTCTTTTCACTCATCATGGCTCTGGAGAGCATCAGATCATTGCCTATGGCGCGCTGCTTGTGCTCTTGATGATCTATATGCCAGAGGGGGTGGGGATAGCTTTAGCTCGAGCGTGGAGGCGCCTTGATTGGAGTTTAGTGCGTGGGCGGCTCCAGAGGAGATGGAGGAGGGAGCGGTGATTGCTGAAGCGCCCCTGATCCTCGAGGTAGAACGTGTGCGCAAGGAGTTTGGTGGCCTTGTAGCTTTGGACGATGTTTCTTTTCGCGTCCGAGAAGGCCAGATTCTCGCCCTAATTGGCCCTAATGGAGCTGGGAAGACCACGCTCTTGAATATTATCGCAGGCACCCTTGTTCCTACCAGAGGGGAGATCTACTTTCGGGGGAAACGTCTCAGTGGGCGCCCTCCCTATGAGCGGACCCGTTTGGGCATTGCGCGTACATTTCAGCAAGCGCTCGTTTTCCGTGGGATGACCGTCTTGGAAAACGTGATGGTGGGTTGTCATCTCAAAGGGGAGAGTGAGGTGCTGGGAGCAATGTTCCAACTTGGGAAAGCGCGTCGAGAGGAGGAAGACATCTATTTAGATGCACTGCGCTTTCTCAACCTTGTAGGCTTGGGGACCAAGGCCGACCAGATGGCTGGGGAGCTCCCCTTCGGTCAACAGAGACTCCTGGCTATTGCAAGGGCGCTTGCGACGGATCCGGAGGTTCTCCTCCTTGACGAACCGGCGGCCGGATTGAATTATATGGAAAAGAACGATCTAGTGGAGCTCATCCAGCGAGTTCAGCAAATGGGGGTGACGATCATCCTTGTAGAGCACGATATGGATGTTGTGATGCGTTTGGCTCATTGGATCGTTGTCCTTGACCACGGTCAGCGTTTGGCCCAAGGGCGCCCAGAGGAGATACGCCGCAATCGAGCGGTGATAGCAGCTTATCTAGGGGCGGAGTGAAGCTGTGCTGAGGATAGAAGGGGTGAGCGTCTGTTATGGGCGCATTCAGGCTGTGAGAGAGGTGAGCCTTTCCCTTCAGGAGGGAGAGCTAGTAGCACTTTTGGGCCCTAATGGAGCAGGTAAAACTACTTTGCTGAAGGCGATTGCGGGTTTGCTCAAACCTTCTTCTGGAGAGATCTGGTGGCGGGATTGGCAGTTGAGCCTTCTCCCTGCGCATCAAGTAGCCCGCTTGGGGATTTCTCTGGTGCCGGAGGGGAGACAGCTTTTCTCTTCGATGACGGTCCAAGATAACCTCCTTTTGGGGGACTATGTTCACCATGTAGGGCGTTTCAAAAACTTGTTGGGTCCAAAACAGTGGCTTATTCGACGGCCAGAGGACCAGCAGCGTTTGGCAGAGGTTTATAGCTTGTTTCCTCGCTTACAGGAGCGCCGTGAGCAGAGGGCTGGTAGCTTGAGCGGTGGGGAGCAGCAGATGTTAGCTATCGCCAGAGCGTTGATGTCCTCTCCTCAGGTGTTGCTTTTGGATGAACCCTCAACGGGGCTGGCCCCCATGCTCGTCCGGGAGATTCTGGGGTTGTTGGAGCATCTTCGAGAAAGGGGGTTGACCATTTTCTTGGTGGAGCAGGATGCTCATGCGGCTTTACGCATTGCGGACCGTGGGTATGTGATGGAGACCGGCCGCATCGTCGATGAGGGCTCAAGAAAGGAACTGCTGGCCTCCCCAAGAATGCGCAGGGCTTATTTGGGTGGGCTTTGATGGGCTGGCTAGTAGTCCTAATTCGTCCAAGGAGGAAATGATGGTTTGGAGCGAGATAGAGTGCGCGCCGCGGGAGAAAATAGAAGCTCTACAGTTGCGCCGATTGCAAAAGGTGGTCGAGCGAGCCTATCGGCAAATCCCCTTTTATCGCCGGGCCTTTCAAAGGGCAGGCATTGTCCCTCAGGATATTCAGAGTCTCGAGGATCTCGCTTTGTTGCCTTTTACCCGCAAGAGCGACTTTTGCGATAATTATCCTTTTGGGCTTTTAGCCGTCTCTCTTGAGGAGGTCGTTCGGGTTCATGCGTCTAGCGGGACGACTGGCAAGCCAACCGTTGTAGCTTATACGGCGCGAGATATCGAGACTTGGGCCGAAGTGATGGCGCGCACTTTGAATTGTGGAGAGGTGACACGTCGCGATATTGTCCATAATGCCTATGGTTATGGCCTTTTTACAGGTGGGCTGGGAGTACACTATGGGGCTGAGCGCATTGGAGCTACGGTAGTGCCTGTATCTGGAGGGAATACCCAGCGTCAGATTATGCTTCTTCAGGATTTCAGGGCTACTGTACTCTGTTGTACTCCTTCGTATGCTCTCTATCTTGCTGAGGTTGCCCAGGAGATGGGAGTGAACCCAGCGGGCCTTGACCTACGAGTGGGCTTTTTGGGAGCAGAACCCTGGTCGGAGAATATGCGTCGGGAGATCGAGGAGCGCTGGCAGATCAAGGCTTTGGATATATATGGCCTGAGCGAGATCATTGGCCCTGGCGTATCTTCCGAATGCTTGGCGCAAGAAGGTTTGCATATCTTTGAAGATCACTTTCTTCCTGAGATCGTTGATCCGGATACGGGGGAGCGCCTTCCGTATGGGGAGTATGGCGAGTTGGTTATTACGACGCTGACGAAAGAGGCTTTGCCGGTGATTCGTTACCGTACGGGGGATATTACCAAGTTGACCATCGAGCCTTGTGCCTGTGGGCGCACGATGGTGCGGATGGCCAAGGTCAGTGGGCGAACGGACGATATGCTTATCGTTCGAGGAGTGAACGTTTTCCCCTCTCAGGTCGAGACCGTATTGCTTCAGGTGGAGGGAGTACAGCCCCATTATGTGATTATCGTTGACCGGGAGCGGGGGGCGATGGATACTTTGGAAGTGTGGGTCGAGGTCTCGGAGGAGATTTTCACAGACGAGTTGGGCCAGCTTGCAGATCTACAGCGACGGGCAGAGCATGCATTGCGCGAGGGATTAGGAGTCTCGGCACGGGTCAAGCTCGTGGAGCCCCATAGCATTGAGCGGAGCATGGGCAAGGCAAAGCGGGTGATTGACCGACGCGATGTGTATGGTAAGGGCGAGGCCTAGAATAGAGTATTGATCGAGAGAAAGTGTCAAGTCGCAGTGAGAGCAAAGGAGCAAGGCGATGATCTGGAATCCTGAACGCGAGACAATGTCTCGCTCGGAGCTAGAGGCGCTTCAGCTTGAGCTTTTGCGAGAACAGGTGGCTTGGGCCTATGAGAATGTGCCCTTCTATCGGCAGGCTTTTCGCGCACGAGGGCTTGTGCCCAAGGATATTCGCTCTTTGGAGGACCTGCAAAAGATTCCTTTTACCCGCAAAAGCGATTTTCGGGATAATTATCCTTTTGGATTGTTAGCTGTGCCTCGCCGCGAGGTGATACGCATCCATGCTTCTAGTGGGACCACGGGCAAGCCCACTGTTGTTGCCTATACCCGCGAGGATCTGGAGACGTGGAAGGAGGTTTGCGCTCGGAACTTGGTTGCTGCCGGGATAACTGATGAAGACACTGTCCAGATCGCCATGGGATACGGGCTTTTTACAGGGGGCTTGGGCTGGCATTATGCTGCAGAGCATATAGGAGCTGCAGTCGTTCCTACTTCTTCAGGGCACACGAAGCGGCAGATCATGTTGATTCAAGATTTCGAGACGACCGTTTTCTGTTGCACTCCTTCCTATGCTATTTACCTTGCCGAGCAAGCTGAAGAGATGGGGGTGGATTTAAGAGAGACAAAGCTGCGCATCGGCATCCATGGGGCGGAGCCCTGGTCTGAGGGAATGCGCAAGGAGATTGCGCGGCGCTTGGGAGTGGATCCCATTGATACGTATGGCCTGAGTGAAGTAATGGGGCCAGGTGTTTCGGGGGAGTGCACCTACCATTCGGGGCTACACATTAACGAGGATCATTTTCTTGTAGAGATCATTGATCCTCAGACAGAAGAGCCCTTGCCCTATGGCGAGCAGGGGGAGCTGGTGATCACGACACTGACAAAAAAGGCGCTGCCGCTTTTACGGTATCGAACGGGGGATATTACTCGGCTCGATCCTGCTCCTTGCGCTTGCGGGAGGACAATGATGCGCATGGAGAGAGTGAGCGGCCGGACGGATGATATGCTCATTGTCCGGGGCGTGAATGTCTTCCCCTCGCAGATCGAGACGGTGCTACTCCAGGTGGAGGGAGTACAGCCCCATTATGTGATTATTGTGGATAGGGAGCGGGGAGCCCTCGATGATCTGGAGATTTGGGTCGAAGTCTCGGAGGATATCTTTAGCGATGACATTGGGCGGTTGCGGGACCTGCAGCGTCAGGCCGAATTTGAGATTCGTGAGATGTTGGGCATCTCGGCCCGGGTCAAGCTTGTGGAGCCTCATAGCATCGAGAGGAGCATGGGCAAGTCCAAACGGGTGATTGATCGTCGGGATGTATATTAGGCTGGGAACCTGAAAGCAAAAGGGAGTAAGCCAGATGCGAGTGAAACAATTATCAGCTTTTTTGGAAAATCGCCCTGGTAGGTTGCTTTACCTTTTGAACATTCTTGCGGAAGCGGGCATTAACCTGATTGCTCACAACATTGTCGACGCTTCTGATTTCGGGATTGTTCATCTTCTAGTTGACGAGCCAGAAAAGGCCCTTCAGGTGATTAGGGATGCGGGCCTGGTTTGTTCTTTGACAGAAGTGCTTCAAGTGGCGATTCCTGATGAGCCAGGGGCTTTTGTGAAAAGGGTGCTAGAGCCCCTGGCCAAGGCCGGGGTGAACATCGAATATAGCTATGCCTATAGTGCTCCCTCTTCCAAGGAGGCTCGCATAGTTCTCAAAGTAGATGACCTAGAACTGGGCGAGAGAACTTTGCAGGGAGCCCTTGGCGGCGACGCTATTGAGGGGTAGGTGTGGGCGTCACCAGGGAAGGCACTCTCTGGAGGAGCATGCCAAAGCGCATTTTAGCTAGTACATAGAGGGTGTCATCCCCTTGCTCTTGGGCTAGCTGTGCTGAGCGTTCAAAATCGTCCAAGGCCTGGGGGTATTTATGCATGAGCTCATAGATGCTTGCACGGATGAAATATCCTTGAGCAGATTGCGGCGCTAGGGCAAGTGCCTTTTCCACTTTTTCTAGCGCCTTTTCATACTCTCCGGCGCTTTCATAGCCTCTGGCCAAGGCAAGATAGTAATTCTCCTCACTGGCATAGAGGGAGCGGGCTCGAGTAAAAGCTTGCTGAGCCTTTTCTTTTTCTCCTTTTTTCTCGTAAAGGATCCCGATCATCACTTGTACTTCCCGCTGAGAGGGATCCAGTTGGATCGCCTGCAAATATTTCTCGAGGGCCTCCTCATATTCGCCATTGAGAACGAGCTGATCAGCTTGCCCCGCAAGTTCCTTGGCCTTTTTCTCTTCGGGGCTGAGTCCAGAGAGCCTGTCAAGAACAAAAGTGACGACAATAGCAAGGACTAGGACCACTGCAACAGAGATCAGGGCACGCACGACACGCTTGCGCTGCCTTTCGGCCAGGTAGAGGTCGAGGTACCACCACCAATGATCTTCAGGAGGGTTCTTCTCGCGTCGGATGCTAGCCAGCCCCCCCAAAGAGCGAAGTTCGCGGTTTACCAAAGCAGCCCGATTCATGAACATGTTGTCGATCGTCTCGACACGGGTTTCCTCTGGACGTAGGTCCAATCCCGTCTCCTTCAGGCGAGCCATCTCTGCTTCTATTTCATCGCGGAGCTCCAAGAGTTCGACCGCTTTTTCTCTCTGCCCTTTGACGTTCGCCAGGCCCACCTCAAGAGTGCGGATCATCTCGCGGAGTTTAGCTGAACCGGTGGCAACACCAGAACCTTCGACTGCTCCCTTTGGCATGGTACCTCCTTTCTCAGCGCTATGGGCGCTGTAGGAGCGTTCAAGCCTTCTTTTTTATTATGGGCAAAGGTGGGGGGTCTGTCAAAGTTTCTTGCAACGAGCATCGCAGAATAGCATTTCCTTTGGGAAAGGAGCCCTGGGCAAGGAGAACCTTGCTATTTTTGAATATCGTGGTATAATTTCTCCGATATAGAAGAGGGTTAGACTGTCAAGGTAAAGAAGCGTTCTGGCCTTGGCAGTCATTCCTTGTTTATGTTGAAAGGATAAGGAGTTTTCACAATGACGGATATTCAGACGATCCACGAGACTCTCAAGCAAGTGATGGACCCCGAGTTGAACCGTAGCATTGTGGATTTGGGGATGGTCCATGATGTGCGGTTCGAGAATGGGGTAGTGAGTTTCACTTTGGCGTTAACGACATTGGCCTGCCCGCTGAGCCAGCGGATGCAAGATGACGCGCGGGCGCGGCTGTTGGCTTTGGATGGCGTTCGGGATGTGGTCATCAATGTGCGTGAGATGACGGCAGAGGAGAAGGAAAAGATCTTTGGCAAAGGAAAGAAAGAAGCAGGCTCTGCTGCCGCCGTGAATCATATTCACCATGCCGTGGCTGTGATGAGCGGCAAGGGTGGAGTGGGCAAATCTACTGTGGCAGCCCTTTTGGCGGTGATGCTTCGGCGAAGGGGGTTCCGAGTGGGTCTCCTAGATGCTGATATTACTGGTCCTAGTATCCCCAAGATGCTTTTGAAAGAGCAAAAGAGACCCTTGGGGAGCCCATTGGGCATTATGCCAGTGGAGACAGAAAGTGGAATCAAGGTCATGTCAATTAACTTGCTCCTAGAAGACCCCAACCAAGCGGTGATCTGGCGTGGTCCTTTGATCAGTGGAGCGATCAAACAGTTCTATGGGGATGTCGTTTGGGGTGAGTTGGATTACCTAGTGGTAGACCTTCCACCAGGAACATCAGATGCACCTTTGACGGTGATGCAGTCCATGCCCTTGAATGGGATAGTTTTGGTCACCACGCCTCAGAGCTTAGCAGGAATGATCGTACGCAAGGCTTCCTCAATGGCGGAGCACTTGAATATCCCCATCTTGGGAGTGATTGAGAATATGAGCTATGTTCAGTGTCCCAAGTGTGGGGAGATTATCGAAATCTTTGGCCCGAGCAACGCGGCAGAGGTGGCAGCCAGTTTGGCGGCGCCCGTTTTGGGCCGTATGCCCATTAACCCGGAGATCGCCAAGCTTGGCGACAATGGCCGTATAGAGGAATATCCCGCCAAAGAGTTTGAGTCGGTGGTAGAGCGTCTGCTTTCTGTGATGCCAGAGACGGCCAGCTCGCCTGTTGCACCAAGCTAAAAGGGGGACCCCGTGCCGTTATACGACAAGCCGTTGGAAGAACTGGTTGTTTATAACCCTCCGCTTACCAAAGAGGCAGATTTTGATGCCTTTTGGGAGGAGACTTTGGCAGCAAGTGCCCAGGAGCCCCTCGATCCTCAGGTGGAAGAGGTGGATTATCCTGCTGTTGGTGTCCATGTTTATCGAGTTTCTTACAAAGGGTGGCAGGGGGCTCGCATTCGGGCTTGGTATCTGGTGCCAGAAGGCGAGGGCCCTTTCCCTGCTTTGGTGCAGTATCACGGGTATGGGGGCTCTAAACTGGGGGCACACCAATATTTGGGCTGGGCTCTCCAGGGCTATGTTGTTATGGCGGTGGATGTGCGTGGGCAATCTGGTGAGAGTGATGATCCCGCGAGATATCCTGGGGGCCACATACGCGGTTGGATGACTATGGGGGTGATGGATCCAAACGAGTATTATTATCGAGGTGTTTATGTAGATTGTGTGCGTGCGCTTGATTTCGTCTCCAGTCGCCCTGAGGTGAATTCAGCCAAGATAGGCATCCTAGGGGGTAGCCAAGGAGGAGGGTTGACCCTGGCAGTAGCTGCCTTGGATACTCGCCTCGCCGTGGCTATGCCCGAGATGCCTTATCTTTGCCATTTTAAACGTGCGGTGGAGATGGCTGTCCAAGGGCCTTATTTGGAGATTGCGGACTATATCAAGCGTTGGCCTGATCGAGCGGAGCAGGTTTGGCGTACTTTGAGTTACTTTGATAATATGAACCTGGCTCCCCGGATCCTTTGCCCAGTGCTGATGAGCGTTGGCCTACAGGATGACGTCTGCCCTCCCTCGACGGTCTTTGCTGTGTATAATAAAATTACTGCTCCTAAAAAGCTCCAGGTGTATCCTTTCCACCGCCATGAATCGGTTGACGCCCATTGGGAGGAAAAGCTTCGCTGGGCGCACTATTTCCTTAAAGGTATAGGGCGCATTGAACTTTAAGGCCGAGCCCCCGCGATGTGCGGGGGCTTTAAAATGTCACGACAATTTTGATATCGGAACTGGACCTCGCTTGGAGGAGCTGGGGTAGAGTTTCCAAAGAGACCTTGCGAGTGATGAGGGGTTCTACCTGGATTCTCTTCGCCGCGAGGAGCTCTAGAGCTCGGGCATGAGTGTGCGGATTGATCCGTGCCCCCCGGATTGTCAGCTCTTTGCGAAAGACCAAGTTGGGCTCTATGGGAATTGTTTCCCCAGGTGGGGTAACTCCAAACCAAAGTATCGTGGCTCCAGGAGCAGCCCAAGCGATGGCCTGTTGAGTGGTACTAGGCAAGCCCACCGCTTCGATGACAATGTCTGCTCCTCCTTCAAGGGGACCTCCTTTTTGCAAGGGGTCTATCTCCTGGGGGTCGATGGTAAGCTCAATGCCTAGTTGATGGGCCATCTCTCGACGTTCGGGAATGGGGTCACTGAGAAGAATTCGTCCAGCTCCACGTAGACGGGCAAGCTGGGCAAGCATTTGCCCAATAGCCCCTCCTCCTATGATGGCGACGGTGTCTCCCGGCCGGATGTTCGCGAGCTCGATTCCGTGAATGCAGCAGGCGAGAGGCTCGGTCATGGCTCCTTCCAGTGCCGAGACGCCTTCTGGGAGGAGGTAGCACTGTTCTTGAGGGACAAGGCAGAACTCGGCAAAGCCTCCGTCCAGGTCCACTCCCAAGGCTCTCAGGTTTTCGCAGAGGTGGATCGCTCCTCGGCGGCAGGGGCGACAGGTGTGGCAGGGGATGTTGGGGTCGATAGCAACCATATCGCCAACCGCGAGCCTGCTGACGCCTGGGCCAAGCTGGACGACTTGGCCTGCGTATTCGTGCCCAATGATGACAGGGGGCCTTGTGGGGAACTCTCCGTGGTAGATGTGGTAATCGGTTCCGCAGATGCCACAGGCAGTGACGCGCACAAGGACGTAACCAGGGATAGGACGAGGAAGGGGCCTTTCCTCGATGCGCAGATCTCCTGGGCCGTAAAAGATTGCTGCTTGCATCTGTGTGGACCTCCCTACAACTTTGGATCGAAAGATAATACAACGTTGCCTTCAAGACAAGGGCAAGCGTTTGCTTTGAAACCGAGTTTTGCTGTATAATGTTTGTGCTGGTGACTGCATGGGCAGCACCAAGCTTTTGCTGAGTACAAAGTGTCGCTTGGATCGCTGCGCGACCGAGACGGCGGTAAAATGGGAGCTTTTTGCCTCGCGTCTTGGTGCGCGAGGCTTTTTTCGTGGCGGTGCTTATGTCTCTAATCAAGGTTGTAAAACTCGGCTATACGTACGGTCAAGGGTCTGGTGCTCCGGTACAGGCGCTCCGGGGGATCGATTTGGAGATTTCCCATGGGGAATATGTTGCCATTATAGGTCGGAATGGCTCAGGTAAATCCACCTTGGCCAAATGTTTGAATGGACTGCTCCTTCCTACAGAGGGGGATGTCTGGGTTGAGGGGATGAATACCAAAGACGCCACCTCTCGCCTAAAGATCAGAGAGACGGTGGGGATGGTCTTTCAGAATCCTGAGAATCAATTTATCGCAACGACGGTGGAAGAGGAGATTGCTTTTGGTCCAGAGAACTTGGGCCTTCCTCGCGATATTTTAATAGAGCGAGTCGAGTGGGCGTTGAGGGAAGTGGGACTGGAGGAATTGCGCCATCGGGATCCCCAGCGTCTTTCGGCAGGGCAAAAAGCACGCGTGGCTATCGCCAGCGTGTTGGCGATGCAACCTGCTTGCTTGGTGCTAGACGAGGCCACGGCTTTGCTTGATCCTCTGGCACGTCAGGATGTGCTTGATCTCCTATCTCGCCTTCATCATGAGGGATTGACGATCGTGAGTATTACCCATTTGATGGATGAAATCGTTCGAGCACAGCGCGTCTGCGTCTTGGCTGGAGGAAGCCTTGTGCTCGAAGGGAGCCCTCGGGAGGTTTTTTCGCAAGAGGAGATGCTTGTGAGCTTGGGGTTGGATCTTCCCCCAGCTGCTACCGTTGCCCGAGGATTACGCCAGCGGGGACTTGGGCTTGCCCGAGGGCTTTTGACCCCTCGAGAACTGGCAGAGGCTGTATGTTTACTCAGTGAGGTGCCCTGTGGCTAAAGTTATCGTTTCTATCCGTGATTTAGAATATACCTATCTTCCTGGGACTCCTCTCGCTAGTGTGGCCTTGCGAGGAGCCTCGCTTCTAGTCCACCAGGGAGAGATCGCGGCCCTTGTGGGGCCAAGCGGTGCTGGAAAAAGCACCTTGGTGCATTTTATCAACGGGCTTCTCAGGCCGCAGCGTCGAGGCCAGGTCCTCGTTCTGGGCCAAGATCTTGGCGCTCCCGATTGTGATCTCACTTCTTTGAGGCGCCAGGTAGGGCTTGTTTTCCAGTTTCCTCATCAGCAGTTTCTTGAGCGCTATGTAGGGGATGATATTGCCTATGGTCCACGTCAGATGGGTTTGCCCTTGGCCCAGGTGCGCGAGCGAGTGCGCTGGGCGATGGAACTGGTTGGTTTAGACTTTGAAGCCTTTGT
Organism: Anaerolineae bacterium; assembly: GCA_021162655.1. Taxonomy (GTDB): domain Bacteria; phylum Chloroflexota; class Anaerolineae; order UBA1429; family UBA1429; genus JAGGYI01. The sequence goes on along the minus strand of JAGGYI010000152.1, from coordinate 568 downwards.
CGATCGCCCTACCTTTTCTTTGAGCGGTGGGGAGATGCGCCGCGTGGCACTAGCTGGGGTTCTCGCTCTGCGGCCTCAGCTCCTGATTTTGGATGAGGCCACCGCTGGCCTTGACCCCCAAGGACGTCGACAGATTCACCAGGTGCTGAGGCGCCTTCGAGATAAGGAGGGGATGAGCATTTTGCTCGTCTCGAATGATATGGATGAAGTGGCGGAGCTGGCCGACACGGTGACTGTGTTACGAGATGGCAAAACGGTACTCGCTGGGCCGCTGAAAGAGGTTTTCTCTCATCCCCAAGATCTGAGCCGCTGCGGTTTGGGATACCCAGCTGGATACCAGATCGTTCAGGAGTTTGCACAGCGGGGGATAGATCTTCCGGGGGCTCCCCTTCGGCTGGCCGAAGTGGAGGAGGCGATATGGCGAGCTTTGAGCTCCTGAGGCATGTAAGCATCGGCCAATATATTCCCACAGGTTCGCCATTACACCGGCTAGATCCTCGTGCGAAACTGCTTGGCTTTGCCTTTTTGGTAGGGGCGGTCGTTTTTGTACGTACGTATGCTGTGGCGT
>JAGGYI010000270.1 GCA_021162655.1 Anaerolineae bacterium | reverse complement strand
GTGTGGAGAAAAAAGAAATAATGCCCGTAAGGCGGGCATTATCACAGCTGGGCCGGACCACCAGTCCCGGCGTCTGCCTTGACTGGCCTGGTACTCACCAGGACTCAGTGCATGAGATGGTAGATTTCCTATTCACAATATAGCATAAAAAGGTCCCTTCGTCAAGTAGTTGACATATGCGTTCAGAAGTCTTAAAATGTGTGTGAACAATTGAGCGACTATTTGAGAGCGCGGCTTTTCTGCCGCCGGATTCGGACCGTGACGGTCTGGCCGGCGGCTTTTTTTGTTGTTGGGGGGAAGAGAGATGGCGGCGGAGAAAATCAGCAACAAGCCTTGGGGGCAATTCAGCGAGGCGGATTATGACAAGGAGCAGTGGTATCGCGCATGCCTGATTAAACCGCCAAGGAGCGAGTACACGGCAAAGAAGCAATGCAAGCTGCCCGTGCGGGAGCCGGATGGCACCTTGAACCGCAATGCCGTGCATGCGGCGGCAGCATTGGCAAGGGCCCGGGGCGGCGTGAAGGCCTCGCGGGAGGAGAAACGGAAAGCTGCGAGGGCCCTAGTGCGGTTGTATCGTTTAATGGAAGAGAAGCCGCCGGAGAGCATTTTACGCATAGCGGGAATGAGGTGAGAGATGGGCAAGACGAAAGAGCGCATCCAGGAGATGCAAGAGGAGTCCCATTGACGAGCGGAGGCAGTATAAGGTATACCCACATGCCGAAAGCATCGTCCCTACAGAGGGAAGGGGGCCCGGGACAATATGGAAGCGAAGAAATAACCGCCTGGTGGAGCTACCACCCGCGCATCCCTTTCAATCCGCGAAAACAGGGATATGGATGGTGAATCATTTCCACTTCAGGCGGTTTCTAGCTGCAGTAGAGCTAGCTTTAGGACAAGGGACGACTCTTTACTGCCATTCAATCATCACCTTGCCCGTTCGGCCCTCATCAAAGACCTGGAAGGCCTTGGAGATCTCTTCCAGTGGGAAACGATGGGTGACCATCTGATCTGGATGAAGTTTGTGGCGTACTAGGAAATCTAGCAACTCTTTCAGCTCCCACAAACCAAAAACCCAAGAGCCGACAACAGTCAGCTGTTTGTGGAGCATCTGAGGACTGGGATTGATCGTAGTCAAGTTCCCCTCTCCAACGAAAGCGACTCGGCCCCAGATGCGCACGCAATCGAGGGCTTGGTTGCGCGCCTGAGGGTTACCGGAAAAGTCTGCTGCTGCCTCGGCTCCCTCTTGGTCGGTCAATTCACGTACGGTTGCTACTACATCTACTTGGGTTGGATCAAGGACTATGCTGGCTCCCAATCGTTTGGCCAGTTCCCTGCGCTCGGCAATAGGATCCACGCCTATTACCTCGGCTCCCATTGCCTTTGCCAGCATAACCCCGCTCAAGCCCACAGGGCCTAGCCCAAAAGCGACGAAACGATCTCGGCCAGAGACTCCAATGCGCCGCAATGCCTGATAAGCCGTCCCTGTGCAGCAGGCACAGCAGGCACCATCAGCGAAAGAAAGTTCCTCAGGAAGTGGGACACAGTTCTCCTTGTTGACGAGAATGAAATCAGCGTGGCCGCCATTAATATCCCAACCGTAGGAACGTTTAGCATTGGGGCAATGTAGCATCCACCCTGAACGGCAATATTTACAATATCCACAACCCTGGATGTGGTAAATCACCACACGGTCTCCCTCCTTGAGGCCCTCCACACCAGGACCAATTTTCTCGACTACTCCTGCTGGTTCATGACCACCAATGTAGCCCCAAGTGCGAGTGCCCCGACGCAGTTCGCTTTCAACTTGATAAAGAGCATGAAGCTCACTGCCACATAATCCTGAGGCTTTCATACGGACAACCACTTGGTTAGTGCCCGGCTCAGGATCAGGGAACTCTCGAATCTCCACCTTGCGATCACCAAGTAGTACAGCTCCGCGCATTTTACACCCCCAGATTCATTTCTTGGCTTCCCTAACTCTAGAAACACAAAAAAGGAGCGCTTTGAGCAAAAGAGCTCCACATTGCCTGCATTCTGGACTCCTCCTCACGAGTGCGCCCAAGCCATTCGAACCCTTTATAGGCGAGGCCCAAGACGCCTGGCTGCTCTATCGCTGTTAAACGGCAATAATCGACATAATCTTGGAAAGTCTTTAACTTGATCCTAAGGCCGAATTTCTGGGGATCACGGCTCATAGGTGAACAGGGATCCAAAGTATGAGGCTGATTGTAGACCATCAGAAGAGAAGAAGGATAGAGTTTTCCGATGTGGTGGGTTATGGAAATCGTCTTACGCAAGGTCCTCGCATTCTGTCCCGGCAGATTGAATGAATAATAAACCGCCAAAGGGATACGTCGGCGCTTCATGGCCTTGAGAGTGGCGAATACCTGGGCATTTGTGAACGACTTGCCATTTAGGCGACGTACTCCCTCATCGCCGGAGAGCAGGCTTAAAGCGATTTGGGAATGGTTTAGGTCAGCACATTCAGCAAAAGCATCGATGAACGATTGATGGGGCAACTGGAAAACTTCAATATAAAGGCCGATTCGCACCTTTCGGGAAGAGAGCTCGGCAAAGAGGGCCTTCCAAAAGTCCTCTCCGAAAAGATGAGGATCCAACGAAAGAGCTGCCTGATGGACTCCCAATTCCTTGAGCGCCTCTAAATCGTCAGCGATCCGTTCTGGTGCACGAGCTAGAATATTTTGGCGGCCCGTGATGAGGAGATGACTCTGCCGGCCACCGCCACAGAAGCTACAATTGAATAAGCATCCTCGCCCTATACATAGCCAGTGGCCCTTTTGTTTGGGAGGCATGTCGGGATAAAAAAGCTCTCGGCGGCCCACGTACTGGAAACCCAAATAGCGATCAGCATGGGTCAACCAGCCGAGATCAACGAAATCTAGAGAAGAAAACTCTTTTTCTGAGATGTGATAAGACAGATCGGTTTCGATTATCTGGCCCTCCTTGAAAAAGGAGAGGTTGGGGATGTTTTCCAACTTGTCTAAGCTTGGATGGCCAGAACAGAGCAGCTCGATAAGCTCTAGCAATGGCTGTTCAGCATCGCCACGGACGATGAAATCTACCTTCCC
>JAGGYI010000075.1 GCA_021162655.1 Anaerolineae bacterium | reverse complement strand
TTATTCAGAAGGAGGAACAGAGGCGGAGCTCCATTGGCGTGATGAGGCTCCTTTGGACGAGATCTCACTGGAGGGAGGCTTTTTTGAGGCGCCAACGACGTTCTATTATGTACGGGTGACTCAGGTGAATGGGGAGAAAGCCTGGTCTAGCCCGATTTGGGTGATCTGGCAAAAGTAAGAAGGGGCGAGGGGAACCTCGCCCCCTTCTTGTTGCCGAAAGGCTAGACAGCCGGAAGAGCTTGGGCGATGTTTTTTTCTGACCAAGGGCGCTTCTCTGGCCTTTTGGGATTTGTCCTTCGGATTGACAGCACCTTTTTCTCATGTTATCGTTTGCTGAATTTAGCGCTGCGAGGGAAAAGATGCCTCACGAGAGATTCCGCTTCAAGTCTCTGGAAGAGTTGCTGGCCAAGGCTGAGGAACTGGGGGTGGAGCTCCCAGTGCAAAGAGATCTTAGCCCCCTTGCGCGCCAAGTTTCCATTGGAGGCAAGTTGACCCCGAACGCCTTGGGCATTCACCCGATGGAGGGATGTGATGGCACCACGGAGGGCAAGCCCGGGGAACTGACCGTTCGGCGCTATTTGCGTTTTGCTCGAGGGGGGGCGGGGTTGCTTTGGTTCGAAGCGACGGCGATTGTCCCTGAGGGGCGGGCGAACCCTCATCAGTTGCTTTTGGTGCCCGAGAATGCTGCCGAGTTTGCCGCCTTGCGTGAGCAGGCCTTGAACGCTGGCCGAGAAGTGAACGGCCCGGATTATGAGCCCTTTACCGTTTTGCAGATCACCCATTCTGGCCGGTATAGCCGTCCGGTGGACAAGCCCGCACCGATCATTGCCCATCATGATGGTATCCTCGACAAAGTGCAGGGGTTGCCTGAAGATTATCCGCTGATCAGCGATGAGGAGCTGGATCGTCTGCAGGATCGCTACCTGGAGGCGGCGCGCCTGGTCTACCAGTGTGGTTTTGATGGTGTGGACATCAAAAGCTGCCATCGCTACCTCATCTCTGAGTTGCTGGCTGCACATACACGCCCTGGACGTTATGGAGGCTCTTTTGAGAACCGCACTCGCCTTTTGCGTGAGGTGGTGGCTCGGATTCGTGAGGAGCTCCCCGAGTTGCGCATTACCATCCGTCTGAATGTTTACGATGGGCATCCCTACCCTTGGGGCTGGGGGGTGAGCAAGGAAGACCCACGGGTGCCTGATCTCAGGGAACCGCTCAAGCTGATCGGTATCCTGCAAAAGTTGGGGGTCTCGCTTATCAATGTGACGGCTGGGAATCCCTATTATACCCCTCACATCAACCGTCCTTTCGATCAGAATGTTATCGGGGGGTACATTCCTGACGAGCATCCTTTGGAGGGAGTTGCTAGGATGATTTGGCTGGCTCGGCAGGTGAAGGAGGCTTATCCAGACTTGGTGGTGGTAGGTTCGGGGTACTCGTGGTTACGACATTACTTTCCCCAGGTAGCTGCAGCAGTCATTCAAAGGGGCTGGGCGGATATCGTGGCTCTAGGACGCGGAGCTTTTGCCTATCCTGACTTTGCTCGTGATATCCTTCAAAAGGGAAAGCTGGATCCTAGGCGTACTTGCATTACCTGTAGCCGGTGTACGCAGATTATGCGTGATCATGGCCCTACGGGCTGTGTCGTTTTTGATAAAGAGGTCTATGGTCCTATCTATCGTGAGGGTAGGCGCAGACACCGAGCATGAAGATCTTTTGAGGCGTGAATCCTAGAGAAAAGCGACCTCTTGGCAGGTGAGGGGAGGGAGTTCCCCTCCCCTTTGTCTTTAAGGGAGCCACTATATACAGGATATTTACTCACTAAAGGATACTAGGAGTAGTGGCAATTTGGAATTGACAAAAATTGACGGAAAACGTCCACTTTTCCCTTGAAAAAAGGCTTGCAATGTGGCTATCTTTGGGTATAATAATTTTAACGAGGTAAAATTTAAACGATCTGCTGATTGCTCCTTTTCAAGTAGATAGTGTATATGGCGAGGGCTGGAGCGCCAGGGGGGATTGTTGCAGAGCTCTGCCCTGCGGGATGTGAGATGCCTTGTATCCGTTGGATGATGTTTCCTAAAGAGCTGTCTGAGGGTACAAGGGGCGCGGTGATGAGGTGTGGAGGGTTGCTTGGAGCGGCCCTCTAGATTTCGTGGGCCGTTGGGCCGAGGGGGTAAGAAGGGAGTGGCCAGAACGCCACGGATAGTACGGGGAAGAAAAGAGGCAGAGGAGATCTGTCGAGCCATTGAGCGGATTCCAGGAGTGAGCAGTGCCGCCCTCACGTTGAGCCCGCAGGGAGAAATTCTTGAGGTCCATCTTGTAGGTCCCCCAGGGCGTTCTCCAAAGCGGATCGTTCGCGATGTTGAATCTCTTCTCTGTGCGCAGTTTCGGATTCGCATCGATTACCGGAAGATCAGCTTGGTGCAGCCGAGGCCAGAGGATGCCTTGCCGGCGAGCAAGCGCCTGCGTTTCATCTCTGCCATGCCCCGCCCAGGTGGCCCAGAAGTGCAAGTGATTTTGCAGACGGCCAAAGGGCGCTTTGAGGGGATGGCTCGTGCCGAGCACAAAGATGGTGAGCGAGGGAGGGCCCTAGCTGCAGCCAGCGCTACACTTCAAGCAGTGGAAAAAGCTTTAGGGCAAGCAGTTGTCCTCAAAGTAGATGAATTGCAGATTGTTCCGGCAGAGGATAGGCAAGTGTGCTTGGCAGTAGTCTCAGCGGCTACGACCAAGGGCAGAGAGCAGCTTTCTGGGACGTGCATCGTGAATGGTGATCTCTTGGCTTCTGCTAGCAAAGCTGCTTTGGACGCGATCAACCGGCGTTTGCCGGTTTGGTCGATGGATGAGGAGGGAGGTGAGGAGAAGGGGGCTCTTTCGAGGATGGTGCACGTCTGAGCTTCGATGGGGTGATGCCAGTAGTGCCAGGACTTGTCAGCCTGTAGGCTGAAGCGGAGCGAAGGGGATACCGACTATCATCTTGAGGAGGTTATCCCCATGAAGTGGCGTATTAAGGCGCTCTATGTGAAGGCCATGTATGTCATGGTCGTCCTGGCCAGCTTGGTGGCCGCTGCTGCCGCTGGCTACAAGTGGCGCTAAGTAGTACAGATTTTGCCCGCTGATAGCGGGCCCTAGCTCTCGAAAGCATAGAGTCCGGGCACTACTGGTTCACCATAGGGAGGATGGAGAAGACACTGCCGGAGCGCTCGTTCTTTCCGGTGGTGCATGTTTTTTCTCTGGAAAGTTTGAAAGATTAGGAACGGGGACGGGGCGGAGTAAATAAAAAGGTTAACAAATTGTAATAATTTCTTCCGATTGTATTCATTTTATGTTCATCCTGGAATCCCAGGATGATAAGTACAAGCTTTTGGCCTCCAATCATCTTCTTGGGGTTTCTTCGTTAACCGCCCAACTAAAACGAGCAAAACAGATGAGATCGCTGCCCATCAAGGTTCGCCTCTATATCTCTTTCCTCTGCCTCGTCGCCTTTGCCCTGGCCACTTTTTCCTATCTTTCTCTGCCAAAAAACGTCATCGTTCTTTTGGAATTGCTCATTTTTACCTTTGCCATCCTTTTGGCAGATCTCTATCCCATCGCTCTACCTACCCAGGGGAATGCCGAGGTAACTGTTTCCTGTGCCTTTAAAACGGCGGCAGCTATCCTTTATGGTCCCCCTATCGCCATTGTGGCTACCTTTTTGGGCACGTTGATGGCCGAGTTTGCCATGCGGCGCACTTGGTACAAGGCTCTTTTTAATGCTTCGGAGATGACCTTGACCTCGGCCAGCATTGCGGCGGTTTATCAATGGCTCTCTGATGGGAATCCGATGCCTTTCCACTCTTTGCGCAACGCTGGCGCAGTCTGTGGGATGGTCCTGACTTATGTGGCAGTGAATGTGGGGCTGGTAACTATTGTTGTTTCGTTGATCACGGGAGAGACCTATTGGCACGTTTGGAAGACCAATTTTCGTGATTCGGCCTGGAATAACTTGACCATCATTCCTCTAGGGGCAGTGATCGCCCAATTATGGATGTATCAGCCCTGGAGCGTCTTTGCTTTGGTGCTGCCCATGATCGTTGTGCGCAAGTCTTTTCAATACATTGGCGAGATGCGTCGCCAGACGCGCCAAGCGCTCATTCGTATGGCCGATGCTATCGACCAACGTGATCCCAATACCTATCAGCATTCTCAGCGGGTAGAGGCTTTTGCTGCAGCTATTGCCCGGGAGATGGGGCTGCCCGTTGAGGATGTTGAGGTGATTCGCCTCGCGGCCCGCCTTCATGATTTGGGCAAGATCGGTATGAGCAATACACTTCTTTTCAAGCCGGGGAGGTTCACAGAGGAGGAGCGGCGCGAGTTTCAACGTCATCCAGTTATCGGCGCCGAGCTCGTGCGGAGCTTTCGCCTCTTTCGTGAGGGGTATGACCTTATCCTTCATCATCATGAGCGTTATGATGGCAAAGGGTATCCCGATGGCCTGGCTGGCGAGGATATCCCCCTGGGGAGCCGCATCCTTGCGGTGGCTGATTCGTTCGACGCAATGACTTCACAGCGGGTCTACCGTGAGCCCTTTACTTTAGAACAGGCCATTCAGGAGCTGCGCAACAATCGAGGTACCCAGTTTGACCCTGATGTGGTCGATGCCTTTATTCGGGTGCTTGAGCGCCGTAATGGGCTGCGAACTCTGCCCTTGCCAAGAGAGCGTTACCAGGAAATGCCCACATGATCTTGCTCGTCTTTGTTGCTATTGGCTTGATCCTGGCTCTCATCCTCGGGGGCCGCATTGAAAATCTAGCTCGAGTGCACTTTCGTTTGGGTTATCTCGTCCTCTTGGCCCTAGCCATTCAGGTGATGGTCTTTTCACCTTGGTGGCGAAGGATGGTGGGCACTGGGTTTTGGGTGGAAGTGCCCTACGCCCTCTCGTTGCTTTTGCTTTTGCTGGCTGTCTGGCTAAATCGGCGGGTGCCGGGCCTGCTACTCTTGGGACTGGGCCTTTTTCTCAATGCTGCGGTGATCCTGGCCAATGGCGGGCGGATGCCCGCTTCGCTTGAAGCTTTGCGTATGGCAGGGATTGCCGATTCCACGCAAAGTTTTGCTGCCTTGCCTAGTACTAATTCAAGCCTCATTGGTCCCGATACGCCTCTCTGGTTCCTCGGAGATATCTTTGCCATCCCCAAAGGAATTCCTCTAGCCAATGTCTTTAGCATTGGCGATGTATTCATCGCTCTGGGAGCCATTTGGTTTCTCTTTGGGGTGATGTTTGCTCACCACCAGGAAAGTTAGTTCCCCCTTTTTTTCCCTCGCAGAGATGAATTGTGGACAGTGTTGCCCCCTTGCGTTATACTGGCCAAGGTTAGCTGCTGGTTTGATGTTTTAGCAAAGGGGAGAGAGGGATGACCACAGATTTGGAGCGCTTTGATGCCTGCATGACGTATCGTCCTGCGGACCGGCGCCCCAACCACGAGCTTGGCGTCTGGGCGCAGACTCGCCTTCGCTGGCAACGCGAGGCTCCTGATGCTGTCGCCGATTTCGAGTGGCAGTGGTTTTATGGGGAGGATGCCCTCCGGCTGGATCGGCGCGACTATATCCCCGTGGACTATGGCTTTATTCCTCCTTTCGAGCGCCAAGTGATCGCTGAGACTCCCGAGTACGAGATTGTGCGCAATGAGAAGGGCATCGTCACCAAGGCTCTCAAAGAGGGCACAGTGGATGGAATGCGCATGTGTATGGATCAGTATCTCGAGTTTCCTTTAAAGAGGCCCGAGGATTTTGCCGAGATCAAGAAGCGCCTTATCGCTGCCATCCCTGAGCGCTATCCCCCTGATTTGGATGAACGGATCGCCCGTTGGAAGAAGCGCACTTGCCCCTTGGTGCTTGGAGAAAATTGTGCTGCCAATGGTTTCTATTGGCGGGCTCGCGAGTTCATGGGCACGGAATTGCTTTCCTACGCTTGGTATGACTATCCCAAACTGATGCACGAGATGATGGAGTTCTTTGCCGATTTCATTATCGAAACCAGTCGTCCCGTGTTGGAGAGAATCAAAGTTGAATACTTTACCCTTAATGAAGATCTTTCGATGAAATCGGGGCCTCTCCTTAGCCCTAAAACCTTTCGTACCTTTATCTTTCCTCATCTGCGGCGCATGGTGGATTTCTTTCGAAGCTATGGGACAAAATACTTTGCCATCGATACTGATGGCGATCCTACCGTGCTGATCCCTCTTTTCCTTGATGCGGGGGTCGATACTCTGTGGCCTCTTGAGCGGGCGGCAGGGGTTCATCCCCTGGAGCTGCGCAGGCGTTTCGGTCGCTCACTGCGGCTCTGGGGTGGTGTAGACAAGCGAGTTCTTACTCAAGGGCCCAAGGCTATCCGCGCTCATCTGCGGGAGCTGATTCCTCTTATTGAGGAAGGGGGGTATATTCCTACTATTGATCACACGGTCCCTCCGGACGTCTCTTGGAGCGATTTCCAGTATTACATGGAGGCCAAGTGGGCGTTGCTAACCGGGGATTTCGCCAAGCTGGAGTAAAGGGGGAATAAGTATGGAGCTTGACCATCGTCCCAAGTATCACTTTCAGCCCCTGGCAAATTGGATGAACGATCCCAACGGTCTCATCCAATGGAAAGGGACTTATCATCTTTTCTATCAGCACAATCCTCATGAAGCAGTTCATGGGCAGATCCACTGGGGACATGCCATGAGCGAGGACCTTGTTCACTGGGTTCACTTACCCATTGCTCTCGCTCCTGATCCTTGGGGGCCTGACAAGGATGGCTGTTATAGTGGCTGCGCGGTGAATGATTGTGGCACCCCTACCCTTGTTTACACAGGGGTGCATCCTCAAGTGCAATGTTTGGCCACCAGTGAGGATGGACTCATTAGCTGGCAAAAGGATCCGGGTAATCCTATCATTGCTACGCCGCCAGAGGGCTTGTCCCTGGTAGGTTTTCGCGATCCCTATGTTTGGTGCGAAGATGGGGAATGGCTGATGGCTTTGGGGGCGGGAAGAGAGGGGCGAGCAGGAATGGTCCTTCTCTATCGCTCCTCTGATCTTCGTCAATGGGAGTATCTCCATCCTCTCTGTGAGGCAAATAGTCTCCACGAAGGTGTGATGTGGGAATGCCCCAATTTTGTCTCTGTGGAGGGGCGACATGTTTTGTTTGTCTCGGCCTTGCCTCTGCGGCGGGTGCTTTATTTTGTAGGAGAATATGCGGAAAGGCGCTTTTCTTTGGGGCGAGCAAATGTACTGGACTATGGCGGGCATTTCTATGCCCCTCAAGTGCTTGTCGATGAGCAGGGGCGGCGCTTGCTTTGGGGATGGATTTGGGAAGGACGCAGCCAGGCAGCTCAGAGGGCGGCTGGCTGGGCTGGGGTGATGAGCCTACCTAGAGAGCTTTCTTGGGATGAGCAGGGGAGGCTTTGTATCCTCCCGGTTAGGGAGCTACAGGCCCTACGGCGTGGACATTGGCGCTTGGGGGAGATTGCTTTCAACGAGGGCTCTTACCCTTTGGAGGTTCAG
>JAGGYI010000277.1 GCA_021162655.1 Anaerolineae bacterium | reverse complement strand
ATCAGCTCCTTCGTAGTCTGTCTCAGGGACCAGGACGGTGACTGGTGCTGAGGCCTGCCACTTTATCCAGTCCTTTTGAAGAGGAACAGTAGAGAGGAGGATGGATTCGGGGCAGTCGAGGGCCTGTGTGTAAAAGATGTAAAGGGTGCTCTTGCGGACGAGCACGGCGCAGTGGCGCGCATTCTTGGGAAGAAGTTGGGGCCCTTGGATAAAGTGGTGTAGCCCGTCTCCGGAGCGGTAGAGGATTCCTGGCATCCCGAGAGCATAGTAGTTCCCCTGCCAAAAGAATACCCGAAAGTAAGAAACTCCCAAGACTTCAGGTAACGGCTCAAAGTGCAAGCCGTCGCTTGAGAGAGCCACGCGGGTGCGCTGTCCTTCTGGAAGGACTCCGTGATAGTACATACGCAATTGTTGCTGGTCTTTGTCTGGGTGGACGTCTGGGGAGGCGATGTGTTGTTGGAAGAGAGATTCAGTTAACCTGAGCGTGCCAGGACGGTAGATTTTCCATGGCCCAGTGAGTTGGTCAGCATGTGTGGTCAGCATATGCGAGCCGGATGTACTGGCCATGGTGGCTGGCAAAGTAAAGGTAGTACTTGCCCAAGGGGTTCTTGATCCACAGGGGCACCCGGATGAGAGAAGGGCCATTGATGTTTGACCCTATGGATTCATCTAGCCCCGGATGAATGATGGGATTTGTAGATAGACGTTCAATTCGCATTTTGGCCCTTTCTACAAGGCTTAAAGGTAATGTATAGAAAAGCTCTCCCCTTTGCAAGGCCCTCTATTTTACGGATATAATGAGCTTGTGTATTGGAGCCCCCTAGTGAAGGAGAGGGCGATGGCTACAGAGATAGAGGCGCGTTATATCATCCCCGATCGAGTGCTCTTTGATCGCTTGCGTTCTCTTCGAAGAATAGGTTCTTACACGCTCGTCCCTGTGGGCACGGCCAAGGTTACGGATCATTATCTGGATACACGTGGACGGGCCCTCTTACACCAGGGCTGGGCTTGCCGTCTAAGGACAGAGAACAAAAGTTGGTTGCTCTCTCTAAAGGGACCCAAGACAACTCAAGGGGCTGTAGTGACTCGTCCCGAGTTCGAGATCTCTTTGCCAGGGAAGATTGAGGATGTGGCTCGCTGGCCTCGCAGTGAGGCGCGCTCGCGAGTGCAAGAGTTGACGGGGGGCCTACCTCTGCAACGCCTTATGACCATCAAGCAACGACGCCATCGCTTTCTCGTTGTTGAGGGAGAACGGCAGGTGGCCGAGCTTTCGCTGGATCAAGTACGCGTCTCAAGCCAGGGGATTCATCATCGAAGCTATATGTTGGAATGTGAATTGTTGGGATTGGGGCGGCGTGAGGATCTACACCAGCTCGCGCGCTTTTTCGAGGAAGAATATGCCCTTCTCCCTGAAACTCGTTCCAAGCTTCGCCGCGCTTTGGAGCTCATTGAAGGCGGGGGGTCTCCAGATGAAGGGATTGCCCGGCGGTTGCGTCCTGCTGGTGTGGAGGAACTGCTTCGGCGCTATGGAGTGGATTTGCGCCTGGCTGATTGTGTGGCTCGAGTTGCCAGTCAGCTTTATGAGCAGTTACAGCCGGTGCACCAGCTGGGAGAGGGTTGGAAAGAGCTTTTGCAGGTGGCTGCTCGCTTGCACGGGATAGGGGATGTGGCCACAGGAGGGCACCCAGATATCTTGGGAAGGGATATTCTCCTTCGTCAGCCTGTCGAGGGGCTCGACCCGGAAGCACAGCGCATCGTGGCGGCAGCAGTCTATCTCTCGCGCAAAAAGGTTACTCCCGAACGAATTCAGGAAGTGATCCCAGCAGAGCTACCTAAAACTTGGCGGCGGGTGGCGTTGACCCTAACGGCTCTGGTGCGCTTGGGTCGAGCGCTTTGTACAGCGGGGGGAACGGTGGAGATTGCCCAAGTAGAGCAAAGTGGGGAGGGTACGCGCCTGTTGCTTGTAGGAGAGCGGGCGGTTAGGGCAGCTCATCGAGCGCAGCGTCGCTCTGATCTTTGGGACATGGCTTTTGATCATCCTTTGATATGGCGAGCAGCAACTCAGAGGGCGGAGGAAGGGCGTATCGGGCTGGATCCCTCTGACCCAATGCAAGAGGCAGCGCGCAAGATATTGCGATATTATTTGCAGCGGATGCTTGAACATGAACCAGGAGCGCGCTTGGGAGAGGATGCGGAGGAATTACACGATATGCGCGTGGCTCTCCGCCGGATGCGCTCTGCTATTGGTCTCCTTCAGCCTTATTTGCCTGCCGACTTGGCGAGGGAATGCAACGATGGCTTACGTCGTTTGGGGCGTGTGTTGGGCCGAGTGCGCGACATGGATGTGGCCCTTCAAAGAGCGTGGAGCTACTTGCAGAATAACATGTTGGAGGAGAGGGAGCTTTCTTCTCTTCTGAGCACCTTCCGGCAAAAGCGTCGTTCTGGGCGCAAGCAGATGCTGCGCTATTTGCGAAGCCCTGGCTATGCCAGGCTTTTAGAGAGACTTGACGAGCTGATCGAGCGGTTGGGAGCCGTTCCCCTGCCTCAAGAGGAGGCTGAAACAGCGGGGCAGCTGGCTCCGCGATATCTTTATCTGCGCTGGCGTGTGGTGCAGGCTTATGATGCGGTGCTTCCTGGTGCTCCAGTAGAACTTTTGCATACCCTTCGAATTGATTGCAAGCACCTGCGCTATGCTTTGGAGGCTTTTCGTGAAGTGCTTCCCCGTCGAGTAGTCAAGCTCATCCCTGAGGTGATCACGCTACAGGATCATTTGGGCGATATTCACGATGCAGCGGTGACCATAAGCATGATCGACCAGCTTCTCGATGGCTTGCCTCATGATGAGGAAGGCCTTCGCAATTATCGACAAGCTTGCCAAGAGGAGATGCTCGCTGGGATAGAGGCGTTCCCGCGGGTGTGGGCGCACTTTGCCCGCCCCAAAGTTTGGAAGGGTTTTGAGCTTCTTCGACCCCATTGAGGAAGAGAAAAAAACGCTCCTTCTGCCGCGGCAGAAGGAGTGCTCTTACTAAGTGGTCGTTTTGGGTTCGGGGGGATCGCTTGCTTGTGGGAGGAGTGCCTCTATTTGAGTGGGTTTAAGCTCGCGGACGATTTCTGCGATGTGCTCACGGAGAGAGACAAAAACTTGGCGGATGCTTTGGTTGGCATCGATCTCGATAAAGCCGTATTCCTTGCTCAAGGCGGCAAAGACGCTTAGCATGCGTGTTTGATAGTCAATGAAACTCTCATAGTAGTCTGGATTCCCCAGGAAATCCATCCCCGATTCCCAATAGTCAAACCCGCGAGAACCCAGAACTCGGGGGATGAGATGCTCGACGTCGCTCTTGAGGTAAAAGATGGCATCGGGCACGAGAGCAAAACCCATTAGCGAACGAATCCACTTTTCGTCCACTCCCCTTACAATAGCCCGGGCAATAAGTGAGTACATGTAGCGATCGGTGAGCACAACAAAACCGGCTCGCAAAGCAGGAATGATCTCCCGTTCAAGGCGATCGGCAAAGTCGACGGCATAAAAGAGCGCCATGGTCAAGTTCCCTAGGGTGTGCCCTTTCTTGGCCTCTTCTATGCCTACGCTGGCGAGTTCGGAGCGCCTGAGCCCGCTGGAGAAGACGGCGTAACCACTGGCCTCGAGCCATTCACGGAGAAGAGCTATTTGGGTGGAACGCCCAACTCCGTCGGGGCCTTCGAGGACGATGAGTTTGCCGGGGAGGTGCGTGTCGTGTACTCCTGCCAGTCCATAACCATAGAATTGCACTTCGGTCATGGGTTCTCTCCCTCGTGAGTCAAGCTGTTCAAGTAGCGCCCCGAGAGTCCCTCCGCTGTGAGCACATTACGCCAGGGATTAGGCTCGGCTCTCAAAGCTCCCTCCAGATGGGGGCGGATGATGTTACGAACGATTTCCTGTTGAGTCACTAGGGGAAGGCTCGCGTCGATCACCGAAAGGTTGAACTCTTGGACGATGCGCTCATACTCGCGGAGAATACGCCCTTGAAAGATGCGGTAGCTCTCATAAGGGTCATCACTCAGGCCCAAATCGAGCCCAGCTTCATAGTACTTGAGTTTGGGGCGTCCACTCATGATCCGGCGTAGCGATTCCTCCAAAGGGACACGAAAGTAAAGAGCCACCGTAGGAGTGACGGCAAAAGAATAAACTTCGCGCACCCATTGGGGATTCACGCCCCGGGCTACGTCGCGTGCAAAAGCGGTATAGATATAACGATCTGCGAGGACAATGGCTCCTGCTTTGAGAGCAGGGATGATCTGCTGCTGGTGTCGGTGGGCAAAATCGGCTGCGTGGATGAGGCAGAATGTGGTAGGCGTGAGCAAGTGCTTTTTCTTGCCCCGCTTGGTTGTCTGCCGGACGAGCGGCGAGGAGTTCCACTCGCTAAAGGCTACGCAATAGCCTGACGAGATTAGCCATTTGTAGAGCAGATCTAGCTGGGTGCTTTTGCCCGAGCCATCGATCCCTTCGACGACAAAGAGTTTCCCCGGAAGGGGAGTCCCATCAGGTAGAGTGGCCATCAAGCACCTCGTGTATCACTCTATTGAACGTAATTCATTGTACCTTGGTCTGGAAGGCGCGTCAAAAAGCCAAGGAGCTTTTGGCGTATCGGGGATGCTTGGGTACAATATTAGGTAATATCAATTTAATCAGGGAGAAAGGCCAGTGACGGAAAATCAGCCGGGATCGCCCAAGTCTCTTTCTGAGAAGGTACTCTATCTTGTTATAGGGGTAGCATTGCTTGTTCTGCTCGTGCAGCTCATCCTTGTCTTTTTCCCGACGCGCGTTCCCAAACAGGCAATGGAGGAGCCCCAGGTGGCAACAAGCCGGCCGCGCCCTACACGCACTTTTACGCCGTCGGCTACACCCGTGCCGCCCACCTCTACCCCGACTTTGATGGCTACACCTATCCCGCCGACGGATACGCCCACGGCTACGCCAGTGCCTCCTACTGCTACACCTGTTCCGCCTACGGCTACTCCTGTTCCTCCGACCAAAACGCCTCGTCCTCCACGGCCTACGCCCAAGCCCAAACCGCCTACCGCTACACCGGTGCCAGTGACAATTCTCGATCAAGTACCGATCGATAACGGTGAATGGGGGAAGAACTTTATCTTTACTGATAACAGCAAAGAAGTCTATGTACAAGGGAATGATGGACATCGCTATCGTGCGGAGATAGGTTTTCTTTCCAGCCCGCAAGCAGTGGCCAAGGTACAAGAGTTCTGGCGCTATGGCGGGCGTGGTGGGGGTAATTGGAAGATGATCCTCGTTCTGCGTGATAAAGTGGCTTGGGTATCTTGTACTTCAGATAAAAATGTCTGCTATGAAACATACGTGAACTCGGGGCAGTGTAGCCTCTTTGTGCAAATCTATCTTAAAAATCACGTTTGGACGTCTCTATTAAACGATTACCTTCAGGGAGGCTGGCAGGCGACGACGCGGAATCCCTATTATGCAGAGGTGCAAAAGGCTGTCTTTGATCCTATTTGCAAGGCTGTACCCGATGTGCCCTGTGTGGGCTTTCGTTTCACTAGGGTAGATTAGAGTTGCTCAGTGGTCGAACTTTAACCCTGATACCAAAGCCCCAGGAAAGAGAACTCCTGGGGCTTTGGTGCGTCTATGAGGTTCACAAGGGCGGGAAATTAAGAGGGAGATGTCTGACGGGCTTGGTCTCGCCCGATGTAAAGCTCGCAAATGCGCCGAAAGTGGTAACCGTAAACGGCAAAAGTGATGGCTTGGGGGAAGAGTTTCGGACGGCGGAAAAGCGCCCAGAAAAACAGTTTCCAATACTCTAGGCGTTCCTTACCCCAGATGCCCAATTTGACGATTGACTTGAAAAAGGCCAGGATGTGCTCTTTTTGGAGCACAGGTTTGATGGTAGGGGGTTTCTGATATTCTTTGAGAAAAGTGCGCACCCGCTCATAGTAATGTCTGGGCGAGTAGATGGTGTTGAGGATGCGCTCGTAGCCCCGGTGGAGGATGTCTGGGTCCATCTTGGGGATAAAGTTCATGGTATTATCCGTGTTGTTCCCCGAAAGTTTGCCTAAAAGGCGTCCTTCAGCTTTCAGTCGTTCGTAGAGGCGGGTACCATAGGGGGCCTGGAGTAGCCCTACCATGGCGGTGACGATACCGGTACGTTGGATGAAATCGATCTGCCGCTGAAAGATGGAGGGTTTGTCGCTGTCGAAACCAACGATGAAGCCGCCTTGTACTTCTAGCCCGGCGTGCTGAAGGGTCCTCACGGCGGCGGCCAAATCTCGACCACGGTTTTGGAACTTGTTGCACTCAGCCAGGCTCTCCTCGTCTGGTGTTTCGATTCCTACAAAGACGCGGTCGAACCCAGCTTCCACCATTAGGCGCAGAAGCTCAGGATCATCGGCTAGGTTAATCGAGACCTCGGTTTGAAAACCAAACCCTTTTTTGTCCTTGCGCCACTCAATGAGGGCAGGAAGGATCTCTGTTTTCAATTGGCGTTTGTTGCCGATAAAATTATCATCCACAAAAAAGACCCCTCCGCGCCAGCCGAGTTCATAAAGGGCATCGAGTTCAGCGATGATCTGCTGGGCTGTTTTGGTGCGCGGACGATGCCCGAACATGGCGGTGATGTTGCAGAACTCGCAATTAAAGGGGCACCCTCGGGAATACTGGATACACATAGAAGAGTATTGCTTCATGTCCATGAGTTCCCAGAGAGGGGTTGGGGTTTTAGTCATATCGGCAAACTCGTTGGACTGGTAAACCCGCTTGGGCTGCCCTCGAGCCAGGTCCTCGAGGAAAAGGGGCAAGGTGACCTCGCCTTCGCCAAGGACGAAATGGTCTACCTCATCAAAATCTTGGTATTCGCCGATAAAGAGAGGTCCTCCTGCCACTATCTTGGTGCCTATGTCCTTGCAGAGTCGGATGACTTGGCGGGCAGATTCGCGCTGCACGACCATGGCGCTAAGGAACACATAGTCAGCCCATTCCACGTCCTCTCGGCGGAGGGTGGTGACGTTCATATCGATCAGGCGTTTTTCCCATTCACGGGGCAAAAGGGCGGCAACCGTCAATAGCCCCAGGGGGGGGAAAGAAGCCTTTTTCCTGATGAACTGTAGAGCGTGTTTAAAACTCCAAAAAGTGTCTGGGAATTCTGGGTAAACGAACAAAATGCGCATGCGCATACTCCTCCGGTTTCTTGGTACCACTTAATACGACACGCGGGCGTGCGAAAAGGTTGCATTAAGGGGCTCTTTTATCCTAGAAATTTGGGGGTTTGACAGCCTGGACAGAGTATGTTAAAATGTGAAATACCATAGGGGGGTATCCCATGGAGCATTTTGGAGGGCAGGCACGGGCGCCTGATATTCCCAATATTTTGCAGGATCTCTGCCGGGCTTGTAAAACGTGCTTGGCTAGAGAGGTATGCCCGCCCAAAGCCATCATCCGCGTAGATGCAGATGAGCCGCCCTGGGTCGACGGAAGCCGATGCCGAGCGTGTTGGCTGTGCGTAGAGGCCTGCCCCTTTGAGGCGGTAGTTCGCGGCGCCGGGGCGTCCTGAGAAGAATAAAGTTTTGCTCTACTTAAGAGGAGGTGTAATGAGCGAGTTAATCAAACACATCACTGATGCAAGTTATGAAGAAGACGTTTTGCAGGCAGACAAGCCCGTCGTCGTGGACTTTTGGGCGCCCTGGTGTGGCCCCTGTCGCATGCTTGAGCCTATCATGGAGCAGTTGGCCAAAGAGTATGAGGGCAAAATCATCTTTACCAAGTTGAACACTGATGAGAACATGGATGTAGCTACTCGGTTAGGTATTCGTGGTATTCCTACAGTCATCATTTACTGGAATGGCCAAGAAGAAGACCGATTAGTGGGTTATGCTCCCAAACCTGTGCTCAAGCGGCGATTGGATGCCGTTTTGGCCAAGGCGGAAGCTGGCTGATGGAGCGCATAGCACGTTTGTGGCGTGAGAATTGGTCCACTATCTTGCTGATTACAGGCTTGATAGCGGCTTATCTTGTTCTGCGCACGCCTCAAAGTGATATAGCTTCTGTTGAGGAATTTCAACAGCGGTTGGCCCAAGGACGGCCAACTGTGGTAGAGTTCTATAATAATACTTGAAGCGCCTGCCTTATGGCAAAACCCGTCGTCGACGGGCTTGAGAGAGCACTTGCTCCGCAGGGTGTGGAAGTTATTCGCCTCAGTGTAGCCTCGCGTGTGGGAGCAACGCTGGCTGGGCGCTATGGTGTACGGGGTATTCCCACTTTGATTCTCTTTGATGGCGCAGGAGACCCTGTCCTCATCCAGGTGGGGCGCTTGAAAAAAGATTCTGTTTTGCAGATGGTCACTCGCCTGTTAAAAGTTTCTTAACAGAGGAGGGATCTACCTATGCCTATCTACGAGTATCGCTGTGAGGATTGTGGCACAGTTTTTGAAAAGTTGGTGCGCACATCAGGTGCTCCATTGGAGGTCGAATGCCCTAACTGCGGGAGCAGGAATTGCCAGAAAGCTTTTTCGCTTTTCGGTATGTTGGGCTCCTCGCTGGCTAGGGGAGCAGGTAGCTCCTGTGCGCCTTCTGGTTGAGGGATCAGTCGACGGGGCTAGTTAGCCCCTTTAAAGCTCGCCCAAAAGGGCCGAGCGGGGAGAGGACGGGATGTTATCACCCGAAGCACGCCAAGATCTCATTAGGAGGTTGCGTCGCATCGAGGGACAGACGCAGGGAATCCAACGGATGTTGGCAGAAGGCCGCGATTGCCGTGAGGTGTTAACCCAGTTAGCTTCAGTACGAGCGGCAACGAGGCGTGTCAGCCTCGAGCTGATGAGGCTGTATATGTTGGCTTGTTTGAATGATCCGAATTGCAAAGAATCAGATCGCGTCATTAACGACATGATTCGCTTTCTTTTGCGAGTGTAAGGAGAGGGATGGGCTTCCCCTTGCGAGAGTTGTTGGTAATTGCATTGATACTCCTTTGGATAGTGGCAAACTTGATTATTTTCCCTCGACTGGGGATCTCGACTTGAATGTCGCGAGCATGTTCTGTGGGGGACTCACAGGGGGAAGATGAGGAGAGCCACTGATCTCCGTTAAAGAAATGAGACGCAGGTGTTCTGGGCCGGGCCGGGAGGGCCGGCCTTTTTGCTTTGACAAGGCCTCTCCTGGGTGCCTATACTGAAGGAGAGCTCCGGGGGTCGGGCTCATCATCAGGGATAGGAGAAAGATGAAAAAGATCTGCCGTCTGTTGCTAGTGTTGTCCGTTCTTTTGATTGGGACTGGTTTGTCTGTGCAGGCCCAGGGGCCGACTGTACGAGTGCAACTAGCCTTTATTCTCGATGGTTCGCGAAGTATTCATCCCACGAACTTTACCCTGATGACCTATGGCCTTGCGCGAGCTCTGAATGATTCTTCCATTGTCCCCCGGGATGGCACGGTAGAGGTTTGTGTGGTGCAGTTTGGTTGCCCTGATGCAGAGGAAGGGATCCGCGAAGAACTAGCTCCCATCGTGATCACCGAAACGACCATCGGACATATTGTAAGTCATATCCGCCAGATTGAACAGGGCCGAGGAGATACCCCCACTGCTGCGGGCATTCGCTTGGGCACCGCGTTGCTCAGGGGGTCTCCTAACTTTGCGCGAGCTGAGCGCCAGGTGATCAATGTCGCTACTGATGGATTGCCCTATGATCCTGCCAAATTCCCCGATGATCCCTATGATGGAGCCAAGGCTGATGCCCTGGCGGCTGGTCACGAGGCACAGGCGGCTGGAATCGATGAACTGGATGCCGAGGTAGTGGGAGATTTGGGGCAGCGTCCTGGGCAGTTGGATTTCTTTCTTGACCTTGTCTTTCCCCAACCGGCAAAGCTGGTACCTCCTGGGGGGATGGCTCCAGGTTTTGTGCGCATTGTGAGCGATTTTAGCGATTTCGCTGCGGCTATCGATGAAAAGTTGGCTTCTATTTTAGCTTCCCCGACTCCAACATGGACTCTCAATCCCACTGTGCCACCTTCGGAGACGCCAACCCCAGGCGGGACGGTTCCTCCCACTCTTACGGCCACACCGGGAGGGGAGGAAACAGGTACCCCTGGGCCCACGATGACACAGCCTCCTCTTTCTCCTACACCAGGTCCATCGCTGACGGCGTCTCTGACGCCTACGGGTGGTCCTTCGCCAGGCGTAACCCCCAGCTCGACGTGGGTACCTTTTCCTACGGGTTCTCCTGAACCCACGGCCAAACCTTCTCCGCCGGGAGGAGCTACGCCGACGCCGTTTCCTGGCCCTACGCCAGCTCCTGAGGTGCCCGAGGGAAGCAGCCTGCTTCTCCTTCTTTCCGGGCTGGGCGCGTTGGGTGGATATTGGAGTTGGCGACGAGGTCGGAAAGGTAGGTGAGCTTTGGGAGTAGGGGAAATGAGAGGGCCCAAATTCGGTGCGCATATGTCCATCGCTGGAGGGCCGGCTAACGCTCTGCGGCGTGGAGAGATGATGGGTTGTGAGACGATTCAGATGTTCACTCGCCCAGCAAACCGGTGGCGGGCGAAGCCATTAACAGAGCGGCAGGTTGCCGAGTTTCAGCGAGTGCGGGCCGAGGTGGATATTGGGCCTATCATTGCCCATAGTTCTTACCTCATTAATTTGGGCAGCCCTGATCCGGAACTCTGGCAGAAATCGTTGGAAGCTCTCCTTGATGAGCTCCATCGCTGCCAACAGTTGGGTCTGCGTGATTATGTGCTTCACCCAGGTTCTCACATGGGAGCAGGGGAGGAAGAAGGATTGCGTCGAGTGGCAGAGGCTCTTAGCCGCGCTTTGGAAGAGACTGCCGATGCGGGCGTGGTTATCCTTCTGGAGACGACTGCTGGCCAAGGGACGAGCCTAGGTCATCGCTTTGAGCATTTGGGCTGGCTTTTGGATCATGTGCGGTTTAATGAACGTTTAGGGGTATGTTTTGATACGGCCCATGCCTTCGCGGCGGGGTACGAGTTTCGTCAGCCGGAAAGTTATGAAGCGATGTGGGATCGTTTCGACAAAATCATCGGTCGTGAGCGTTTGCGCGCACTCCATTTGAATGATTCCAAGCGTGATCTGGGCAGCCGGGTGGATCGTCATGAGCACATTGGCAAGGGCTTTATAGGCTTGGGAGCATTTCGCTTGCTGGTGAATGATCCTCGTTTAAGGCATATTCCCATGCTTTTGGAAACACCCAAGGGTCCTGACATGGTGGAGGATATCGAGAACCTGGCTGTGTTGCGGAGCTTGGTGGAAGATGATTGGCCATTGGAGTGAAAAAAAGGATTTCCAAGAACGGAGGAGTATAGATGAAAGCGTTCCATTATACAGCAGTGCAGGCGGAGCCCGTCGAAGAGCAGCCCGGGGTGACCATTCGTTGGGCCATTGGCAAGAATGTGGGAGCCCCGAACTTTGTTACGCGAGTGATTGAGGTGCAGCCTGGTTCAAGTACGGCTTACCATCAACATCCCTGGGAGCACGAGGCCTTTGTGCTCTATGGGCACGGGAGTGTGCGCACCGCTGATGGCGAGACGCCCGTAGGGCCGGGCACTTGCATTTACGTCGCGCCTAATGAGGTGCATCAGTTTATCAATAAGGGAGATACAGTGTTTCGTTTCCTCTGTATTATCCCCTTTGTGGAGGATTAGGCGTTTTCCTTTGGGAGAGGGGCAAAATGAAAGAGGCCTTGCTTTATGAGAAGCTAGAGAATGGACGGGTGCGTTGCCGCCTTTGTGCCCATTATTGTGTGATCGCTGAGGGCAAAAGGGGCATTTGTGCAGTGCGTGAGAATCGGGAGGGTGTGCTTTACTCCCTTGTCTATGGCAAAGTTGTTGCTCAAGCAGTAGATCCTATCGAGAAGAAGCCCCTTTTTCATTTTTATCCAGGCACTGAGGCTTTTTCCATCGCAACGGTAGGGTGCAATTTTCGCTGTACTTTTTGCCAGAATGCGGATATCTCACAAATGCCCCGTGAACGAGGGCAGATCTTGGGACATGATGTACCACCGCAGGCTATTGTTGAGGCGGCCCGACGTTACCGGTGTCAAAGCATTGCTTATACCTATACGGAACCTACCATCTTTTTCGAGTATACCTACGATATTGCTCAGTTGGCTCACCAAGAGGGCATCGCCAACGTTTATGTGACGAATGGGTTCATGTCTGCAGAGATGCTGGATATGATCTCAAGTGGGGGGGATGCGCCTCTCATCGATGCGGCGAATGTGGACCTCAAAGCTTTTCGTGACGAGTTTTATCGTCGGCAATGTGGGGGGAGGCTCCAACCGGTGTTGGACTCGTTGGTCAGAATGAAAGAGCGAGGCATTTGGTTGGAGGTGACTACGCTGGTGATTCCAGGGCTGAACGATTCGGATGAGGAGCTTGGAGAAATCGCTCGATTCATTCGTACAGAGCTGGGCCCTGAGACTCCTTGGCATGTTAGCCGTTTCCATCCTACGTACAAGATGCTTGATCGCCCTCCCACGCCGGTGAGTACCGTCCATCGGGCTCGAGAGATCGGTCTGGCTGAGGGGCTACATTACGTTTATGAAGGGAACGTTCTGGTTTCGGGAGGGGAGGATACCCGTTGCCCCCAGTGTGGTCGGGTCATCATCCGACGGATGGGTTTCCGTGTGCTTGAAAATCAAGCAAAGGGTGGCATCTGTGCTTATTGTGGAGCTCCCATTGCTGGAGTAGGCCTCTGAAATCTTGGGGAGGGCTCATTTGTATCGTGAATTTGACCAAGCTGCAGTGCGTGCCCTAATCGGCCTTGGAGAGGATGAAGGTCCACCTGATTGGCTCATCCTTCATGGTATTTACGATATGCCAGGGGCTGTGCGCCGCTGGCGGGACCGCTTGGCTAATGCCCGTGGGACGGAGAATGCCTTTAACCTTGTCATTGGGGAGCATGCCGGAAAGACGATCTGGTATGCTCCTGTTCTTGGTGCTCCTCTGGCAGCCTTTGCCGTGCACTGTGCAGCTATCCTGGGGGCTAAAGGGGTGTTGCAGATCGGGAGTTTTGGAGGTACACAAAAGGGAATGCACCCAGGGGAGTTGCTTCTGGTGACCGCTGCGGGACGTGGGGAAGGGGCTTCACAGTGGTATCTCCCGCCAGGGGAAATGGCCTACCCAGATGAAGAACTATTGGAGCGACTGCGGGCTTTCCTCAAGCAGAAGGGGCT
>JAGGYI010000071.1 GCA_021162655.1 Anaerolineae bacterium | reverse complement strand
GGGCACAGCGGCGCTGTGCTCCTACTGCCACTGGGGACCATCACAGCCTCAACACGGCCGGCCCCCGGGCTCGCAACATCTGGCACACGGTGCAGATATTATCACCTGCCGAGGTGCGACCATGACTACACCTAGCGCATCCGCCATCGTCCAGCGCGTCTGGAACTATTGTAACGTTTTGCGAGACGACGGCGTCTCCTATGGTGATTATCTAGAGCAACTCACCTACCTCCTCTTTTTAAAGATGGACCACGAGCGTGCCCAGCTTCTGAATGAAGATAGCGCCATCCCCCCCGAATACAGCTGGGATACTTTGCGTCGCCTAGAGGGCGCAGAGTTGGAGGCGCACTATCGGACCATTCTGGTAGAACTGGGCCATCGTCGGGGGCTCATCGGTGCCATCTTTCGTAAGGCCCAGAACAAGATCCAAGATCCTGCCAAGCTGCGTCGCCTCATTGACCTCATCGATAGCG
The DNA here is from genome assembly GCA_021162655.1 of Anaerolineae bacterium. GTDB lineage: Bacteria > Chloroflexota > Anaerolineae > UBA1429 > UBA1429 > JAGGYI01. The sequence goes on along the minus strand of JAGGYI010000071.1, from coordinate 4,961 downwards.
AGACCTGGATGGGCATGGAGGTGGATGTCAAAGGCACCATCTATGAGGGCCTGCTAGAAAAGCACGCCCAGGATGTGAAATCGGGCGCGGGGCAGTACTTTACCCCACGCCCCCTCATCAAGGCCATCGTTGAAGTCATGCGCCCCGAGCCAGGGATAACCATCGTGGACCCAGCTGCGGGCACAGGCGGCTTTCTCATAGCTGCATACAACTATATTCAAGAGCACCACGATCTAGACCGAGAGCAGATGCTCTTTTTGCAAAACAAAGCCCTACACGGTTGGGAGATCGTCAACGAAACTGCGCGGCTATGCATCATGAACCTATACCTACACGGCATCGGCCACGATCTGGATCGCTGCCCCATCCACGTGGCCGACAGCCTGGCCAAGCACCCCGGCCAATATTTTGACATGGTGCTCACCAACCCTCCCTTTGGCAAGAAATCCAGCGTGACCTATGTCACCGACGAAGGCGAAATTCGCCACGAGGCACAAACCATCGTGCGGGATGATTTCTGGGTCTCCACCAGCAACAAGCAACTGAACTTTGTGCAACACGTATTCACCCTACTCAAGCAGCATGGCCGCGCCGCAGTGGTAGTGCCCGATAATGTGCTCTTTGAGGGAGGCCCAGGGGAAGTCGTGCGCCGCCGCCTGCTCCAACAAGCTGACGTGCATACCCTCTTGCGGCTGCCCACGGGCATCTTTTACGCCCAGGGCGTCAAGGCCAACGTGCTCTTTTTCGACCGCAAACCTGCCTCCTCGCAGCCATGGACAAGAAAACTCTGGGTGTACGACCTGCGCACCAACAAGCACTTCACCCTGAAACAGAGCCCGCTTGCTTACGAAGACCTGAGCGACTTTATTCAGTGCTACAACCCAGAAAACCGCCACGCTCGCAAGCCCACCTGGGATCCCGAGAAGAACCCCCAGGGGCGCTGGCGGGTCTTCACCTATGATGAGCTGATGGCTCGAGATAAAGTCAACCTGGATATCTTCTGGCTGCGAGATGAGTCCCTAGAAGAGACAGCCGAGCTGCCTGATCCCGATGTGCTGGCAGAAGATATCTTGGAAGATCTAGAAACAGTAGTGGAACAGATTCGAGCCGTGATGAATGGGCTCAAGACGCAAGATTAGGCGTGGCGCCCCGCATCCCAAAGATACCCGAGCGGCCAAAAGGCCCTCGCCGGGCTGGCCCGGAGCATCGCCCAGGTGGGGGAATGGTGGCCCTAGGGCGCATCCTTGGGCGGGCGGCGGTGTTTTGCCAGGTAGCACAGGCAGGAGGAGGCAGAGCGAATGGCAGAGGAAAGGGCTCGCGGGCTCTATTTCGAAGAGTTCTCCCCGGGGATGGAGCTTCTCTCCCCAGCGCGCACCGTCACCGAGGCGGACGTGGTGCTCTTTGCGGGGCTCTCGGGGGATTACAACCCCCTGCACACGGATGCCGAGTTCGCTAAGGGCACGCCCTATGGCCAGCGCATCGCCCATGGGCTGCTCGGGCTGGCCATCGCCTCAGGGCTGGCGGCGCGGGCCGGCTTTATCGAGGGCACGGCGCTGGCCTTCCTGGGGCTGAACTGGAAGTTCAAGGGCCCCATCCTCATTGGGGATACCATCCACCTGCGGGCCAAGGTAGCGAAAACCCGTCCCCTGCCGAGCATGGGCGGGGGGATGGTCATCTTTGAGGTGAGCGTGGACAACCAACGGGGAGAAACCGTCCAGCGGGGGGAGTGGTCCCTGCTCGTGCGCAGCCGCGGCGAGGAGGGCTAACCCCCAGGGCATAAGGGGAAAAGGGGCGGGGGCTCGAGCCCCCGCCCCTTTTTTGCCTAGCGGCGCCGCTCGGCCCGGCGGATGAGCCAGACGGTGAGCCGGCGCAGGAAGCGCTGCACGCGCTCGCGCAGGGCGGCCCAGTGGTAGAGCAGCCAACGCCACCAGATGCGGTAGCGCGGCGAGATGGCCTCCTCGGGGGAGACGCCCCAACGCACCACGGCGGCCGCCCAGGTGAGCCCAGCGCCAAAGCCCACCAGCACCAGGTTCTCGCCGGGGTGGATGCGCCCGGCCTCCACCGCCTCGCAGAGGGCGATGGGCACCGAGGCGGCCGAGGTGTTGCCATACTCTTGCAGGTTCACGTAAAAGCGCTCCATGGGCAGGTGCAGGCGCTTGGCAGCGGTGGCGATGATGCGCAGGTTCGCCTGATGGGGGATGATGAGAGAGATATCCTCCAAGGTCAGGCCGGCCCGCTGCACCACCTGCTCGACGGCCCGGGGCATCACCCGGGTGGAGAAGCGAAAGACCTCCCGCCCGTTCATCCGCAGGTAGTGCAGGCGCTGAGCCACCGTCTCGGCGCTTGCGGGCAGGGCACTGCCCCCCGCGGGGATCATCAGAAGGTCTCCACCAGAGCCATCGGCGCCGAGAAGGGTAGAGAGCACCCCTGCCGGCCCCTCGCTGGCCCGCAGGAGCACGGCGCCGGCGCCATCGCCAAAGAGGATGCAGGTGGTGCGGTCCTCCCAATCGACCACGCGGGTGAGGGTATCGGCCCCGATGACCAAGACGAGGTTATGCTCACCCGAGGCGATGGCCTGGTGCCCCATGATGAGGGCATAGACAAAGCCCGAGCAGCCGGCGTTCAGGTCAAAAGCGCCAGCCCGAGTGGCCCCTAGGGCGCTCTGCACCTGGCAGGCGGTGGAGGGCATGGAATGGTCGGGCGTGGCCGTGCCCACGATGATCAGGTCGATCTCGCGCGGGTCGGCGTCAGCCACCTGGAGGGCCTGGCGGGCAGCGGCGATGGCCATGCGCGCCGTCGTCTCCTCCTTGGCCACGTGGCGCCGCTCGATGCCCGTGCGCGTGCGGATCCACTCATCTGAGGTATCGACGAGCTGAGCAATATCGTCGTTGGTGAGGACGCGCTGGGGAACGCTCATCCCCCAGCCGATGATCTCTGCTCGGCGCTTCAGTTTAGACCTCCTCCGGCATTCGGAAGATGAGGCAGACGTTGTGCCCTCCGAAGCCAAAAGAGTTGGAAAGAACCGTGCGCACATCGGCCTGGCGTGCCTCGTTGGGCACATAGTCCAGGTCGCACTCGGGGTCAGGGTTCTCGAGGTTGATGGTGGGCGGGATGACGCCCTCCTCGATGGCCTTGACGCTGATGATCGCCTCCAGCGCGCCCGCCGCCCCCAAGAGGTGCCCCGTCATCGACTTGGTGGAGCTGACGGGTACGTAATAGGCCCGCTTGCCCAAAGCCGCCTTGATGGCCCGCGTCTCGATGACGTCGTTGAGGGGTGTGCTGGTGCCATGGGCATTGATGTAATCGATCTCCTCGGGAAAGATGTTCGCCCGCGAGATGGCCTGGCGAATGCAGGCCGCCGCGCCGGCGCCATCCTCCTGCGGGGCGGTGATATGGTAGGCATCGTCGTTGGAGGCATAACCGATGAGCTCGGCATAGATGCGCGGCGCCCCCCGGGCCAGGGCGTGATCCAGCGTCTCTAAAACGAGGATGCCCGCGCCCTCGCCGATGACAAAGCCATCGCGGTCGCGGTCAAAGGGGCGCGAGGCACGCTCAGGCTCGTCGTTGCGCTCCGAGATGGCCCGCATGACGCCAAAGCCAGCCACCGAGATGGGCACCACGCCTGCCTCCGTGCCCCCGCAGATGGCCACCTCGGCGGCACCCCGGCGGATCATCTCATAGGCCTCGCCGATGGCATTGGCCCCGGTGGCGCAGGCAGAAGTCACCGCCATGTTCGGCCCCTTGAGCCCGAACTCGATGGCCACCATGCTGGCGGCCGTTTCGGGGAGAACCATGGGGATGAGGAAGGGGCTCACCCGGTTGGGTCCCCGCTCGTGGAGCACGTGCACCTGCGCGCTGGTGGTGCCAATGCCCCCAATCCCCGAGCCAATGATGACGGCCGTGCGCTCGGCGAGGAATTCATCAAAAGAGATCTCGGCATCCTGGACGGCCTCGCGGGTAGCTACCAGCGCATACTGGACGACAGGGTCCAGCCGGCGGGCTTCGCGGGGGGTAAAGTGCTCCTTGGGGTCAAAGCCCTTGACCTCCGCCGCGATGCGCGTGCGAAAGCCCGTGGCATCGAACTTGGTGATGGGCCCTACGCCCGAGCGCCCCTGCAAGATCCCTGCCCAGGTTGTTGGCAAGTCGTTCCCTAGGGGAGAAACCGTCCCCATACCAGTGACTACTACACGCCTCTCCATCCACACCTCCTAACTCATGTTGCTACCCCTTTTAACACATTCAGCCAAAGATAGTTGCCCCCTTTGCCGCAACTTGGGGCAAAGGGGGGTGTTATTGCTAGCGATAATCCGCAATGAAGGAGGAACCTTGCCCATGCTGAAAACCGCGCTGACCGAACTGCTCGGCATCACCTACCCCATTCTCCAGGGAGGCATGGCCTGGGTGGCCACCTGGGAGCTCGTCGTGCCCGTCTCGGAGGCGGGAGGGCTGGGCATCCTGGGGGCCGGGAACGCCCCGGTGGATTGGGTGCGCGAGCAGGTCCGCCAGATCAAAGCGCACACCAAAAAGCCCTTTGGGGTGAACATCCCCCTCTTTAGCCCCTATGTAGATGAGGTGATGGAGATCTGCATCCAAGAACGGGTGCCCGTGGTAACCACAGGGGCAGGCAATCCCACTCCCTACATCAAGCCGCTACAAGACGCGGGGACGGTCGTCATCCCGGTGGTGGCCTCCTCGGCGCTGGCCCGCCGGCTAGAGCGCGCCGGGGCGAACGCCCTGGTGGCCGAAGGGGAGGAATCGGGCGGGCACATCGGCACGGTGAGCACGATGGCCCTGGTGCCCCAGGTGGTGGATGCGGTCAAGATCCCCGTCATCGCGGCGGGGGGCATCGGCGATGGCCGCGGCCTGGCGGCCGCCCTGGCCCTGGGGGCCGCAGGCGTGCAGATGGGCACGCGTTTCATCTGTACAGAGGAATGCACCGCGCACATCAACTACAAGAAGGC
>JAGGYI010000313.1 GCA_021162655.1 Anaerolineae bacterium | reverse complement strand
GTTTTCCTACGAATACACCTGGCTGGTGGGGAGGGGCCCATCCCTTTGGCTTGTTGGATTGGTCAGTGGTGCACAATGGGGAAATCTCCTCTTATGGGATCAACCGGCGTTACCTAGAGATGCACGGGTATCTCTGCACAATGTTCACCGATACGGAGGTGGTGGCCTATGCGGCAGATCTGTTGATGCGCAGGCATCAGCTGCCACCCAAGGTAGCGGCGGCGGTGTTGGCTAGCCCGCTTTGGTCAGAAACAGAGCAGGTGCCGCCAGAGAAAAAGCACTTTTACACAGTGATTCGGCAGACCTATGGCTCGTTGTTGCTTAACGGGCCTTTTACAGTGATTATTGCCCGCAATGGGGAGATGATGGGCCTGGGTGATCGCATTCGCCTCCGGCCTTTGGCCGTGGGGGTCAAAGGAAATATCCTTTACGTTTCCTCCGAGCTCTCGGCTATCCACTTGGTAGATTCAGAAGTGGAATACGCCTGGACTCCCGAAGGCGGGGTGCCGATCATCGGCAAGCTGGGCCAGCCCCCGGAGGTGCCAGAAGTGGTGAAGCGCGTCATTGCAGGAGAGGAGCCGAGCTATGTCTGAGAACGTTGCTGCACTTCGAGAGAGGTTTCTTCCCAAAGAGGGGGATACCCAAGTTGTGACGATCGATGCAGCTGGGATGCCTTATCCCGAGCTCAATCGTCGGTTATATGAGCTTATGAATGCGGGGGTCGAGGCGATCGTTTTTTACGCAATGTGATGGGACAGCGCTACATTGGCACGAACCTTCAGAAGCCAGTGCGCATCATCATCGATGGGGTGCCTGGCAACGATCTGGGTGCTTTTATGGATGGCCCTTATATTGAATTGAGATGTTGAACAATGCCCAGGATGGTTGTGGCAACACTATGAATAGCGGTACGTTGGTGGTTCATGGCTCCGCAGGGGATATCCTGGGGCATTCGATGCGCGGTGGTAAAATCTTTGTTCGGGACAATGTGGGATATCGCGTGGGTATCCACATGAAAGAGTACGGGGAGATCAAGCCTGTCGTTGTCATCGGTGGTACGGCTTCCTTGGGGAGTATATGGCCGGTGGGGTGCTCATTGTCTTGGGGCGGTATCTGGCTCCGGATGAGCCCCATCCTTCCCACTATGTGGGGACGGGCATGCATGGAGGGGTAATCTATATGCGTGGCCGTGTAGCCGAAGCTTTTCTGGGCAAGGAGGTGGGCATCGTTCCAGTGAATGAGCACGATATGCAGCTTCTCCATCAATATATTGGGGAATATGCAGAGCATTTTGGAATTGACCCAAACCCCCTATTTGCGGTACCATTTACCAAATTGATCCCGCTGACTAAACGGCCCTACGGCCGGCTCTATGCATACTAGATAGGACTCTATCGCAGGGAGTAGGCCCATGCTAGAAGCGCTAAAGTTGGATTGCGACCGTGAGCGTGAGCGGATTGTTCGCTTTATCCGCGCTCAACTTCAGGAAGCAGGGTTAGGAAAGCTGGTCGTAGGCGTGTCTGGCGGGGTAGATTCCTCACTGACGGCGACTCTCTGTGCAGAGGCGGTAGGCCCTGAGAATGTGCTGGCAATGATTATGCCCTATGCCACGAGCAGCCCTGAAAGTGAGGCCCACGCGCGTCTTTTAATCGAGCAGCTAGGCGTTCCCTTCGAGCGTTTTGAGATTACTGCCATGGTAGAACCCTTCCTTGAGCGCTATCCTGATATTGATCGGCGCCGCAAGGGCAATATCATGGCGCGATGCCGTATGATCGTTCTCTACGATCAAGCTGCCCGCATACAGGGATTAGTAGCGGGAACGAGTAATCGTACAGAGATGCTTCTGGGTTATTTCACCCTTCATGGTGATGGTGCAGCTGACCTGGAGCCTATTGCCCATCTTTACAAGTGCCAGGTGCGTGCTTTGGCTGAACACCTGGGCGTCCCGCGAGTGATCATTGAAAAGGCTCCCAGCGCTGACCTTTGGGCTGGGCAGACAGATGAAGGGGAGTTGGGGTTTACCTACGATGAGGCAGATCAAGTACTTTACTTGCTCACTCAGCGTGGGTTAGAGCCAGCGGAGATCGCTAGCCAGGGGTTCGATCGTCAGGTGGTAGAAGCCATTGCTCAACGGATGAAGGCGACGGCTTTTAAGCGGCGCCTTCCTCCGGGGTTACCAATAGAAGGAGAGTGAAGACGGGAGAAGTGCATGGCTGAGAAAAAGAGAGGGATGCTCGTCCTGGAGGACGGGAGCACCTTCACCGGCTGGTCTGTCGGAGCAGAAGGAGAATGGGTCGGTGAGGTGATCTTTAATACCAGTATGACGGGCTATCAGGAGATTATAACGGATCCTTCTTATTGGGGGCAGATGGTTACCTTCACCTGCCCCCATATTGGGAATGTCGGGATTAACTCGGAAGATGTAGAGTCGAAACGGCCTTATGTGCGCGCAGTGTTGGCGCGCAAAATTTGTGCTCAGCCCAGTAACTGGCGCGCCGAGATCCCTCTTCCGGAGTATCTTAAGGCTTATGAGATTCCTGCCCTTTCGGGGATCGATACCCGTCGGCTGACCCTTACTTTGCGAGAAAAAGGGGTTATGAAGGCAGCCCTTTCGACGGTGGATCTGGATCGCGAGCGTCTTTGGAAGATGGCCAAGCTGGCTCCTGATATGAGCAGCTTGCGTCCAGTGTGGGAGGTCACCAGAGAGAGAACAGAGCGCTGGGAAGAGGCTCCACGGCAGAGGTGGGTCGCGCACCTATGGTACGAGATGCGTGTGTCTGAGGGTTCTCCTCATGTGGTGGTGGTGGATTGCGGGGTAAAGCACAACATTTTACGGCATCTGGCGGGGCTTGGGGCACGGGTGACGGTAGTGTCTGCTGCAGCTTCGCCCGAGGAAATTCTTGCTCAAAAGCCCGATGGAGTACTTTTCTCCAATGGGCCAGGGGACCCAGAGCAGGTTCCCGAAACCATCGAGACAATTAGGGGGCTGATGGGCCGCGTGCCCATCTTTGGTATCTGCCTGGGGCATCAGCTTATCGCTTTGGCAGGTGGGGCGCGCACGTACAAGCTGCCTTTCGGCCATCATGGGGGGAACCACCCTGTGCAAGAGCTAGCTACAGGGCGTATCGAGATCACTGCCCAGAACCACAATTACGCAGTGGATCCTGATTCGTTAGCGGGTACTCCCTTTGAGGTGACGCACATCAATTTGTATGATGGCACAATAGAGGGATTGCGCCATAAGGAGTTGCCCGTCTCCTGTGTGCAGTATCACCCGGAGGCTTCGCCGGGTCCTCATGACAGTTTGCATATCCTGCGCCAATTTGTGCGCTCGTTGGTATCCTAAGAGGATAGGAGGCCTATGCCGAAACGGACAGACATCCACAAGATCCTTATTATTGGCTCGGGGCCAATTGTCATTGGGCAGGCTTGTGAGTTCGACTATTCCGGGACGCAGGCTTGTAAAGCCCTCCGTGAGGAGGGGTATTGCACGTTGCTGGTGAACTCGAACCCAGCCACCATTATGACCGATCCTCAGATCGCTGATATCACCTATATTGAGCCCCTTACTGTGCCTGTTTTAGAGAAAATCATTGCCAAGGAACGACCAGATGCCCTCTTGCCCACGATGGGAGGGCAGACGGGTCTGAACCTGGCCATGGATCTTTATCGGGAAGGGATCCTGGATCGTTATGGGGTGGAATTGATTGGTGCCAGGGCGGAGGCTATCGAGATCGCGGAGGATCGGGATCGTTTCAAGGAAGCGATGGAGGAGATTGGTCTGGAGGTTCCCAAGAGCTATGCAGTGCATTCCCTGGAAGAAGCGCGCCGTGTGCTAGGGGAGATCGGACTTCCAGCAATTATTCGCCCTTCCTTTACCTTGGGGGGCACAGGTAGTGGCATTGCTTATAACAAGCAAGATTTTGATTACATGGTGGAGCGGGGCTTGGAACAGAGCCCAGTACACCAGGTGTTGGTTGAGGAGTCTGTCATCGGCTGGAAAGAATTTGAGCTAGAGGTGATGCGCGATGCCGATGACGAGTTTGTGGTGATTTGTTCTATCGAGAACTTGGATCCGATGGGAGTGCACACGGGGGATAGCATCACCGTGGCTCCCGCACAAACTCTGAC
>JAGGYI010000027.1 GCA_021162655.1 Anaerolineae bacterium | reverse complement strand
GCTAGGTAAAGAACTAGGATGATGAGTAGAATGAGGACGAACTCGATCATCGAAACAGCTCCATGCCTCCCGCAAGAGGGGTATAGCCATCCCCTTCACGGCGTTTGAGTACCTTGGTGATGTACTCTCCGTTCTCGTATCCTAGGATGGCCAGCATCTCGTTCATATAACGGACATATTGCCGGCGCTCTGGGATGTACTCCTTGGCTAGATGGACCACTAGCCCTAGGCCGTGGCCGATGATAGGGCGTAGCTCTTCGACATCCATCTCTCGACGGGCTAAGTTTTCCAGTCGAGCTAAGGCCATGCGGGCAGATTGGGCGTGGGTTGTAGTGTGGCTAACAATGCCCAGGTTGAGGGCCATGATGTATTGATAAGCCTCAGCAGAGACGACCTCCCCGATCATGATGACGTCAGGGCGCATCCGGAGCACGCTGGTATTGATGGCATCAGCCATCTCTTCGGGGTCCTCTTCTACCACCAAATGGTGGTAATGTTCTACCTGAGGTTGCAATTCCTCAAAGGTCTCTACTACGGTAAGCTGTGCGTGGCTGGGGAGATGGGCCGAGAAGGCGTTTAGCCAGGTTGTTTTCCCAGCTCCAGGTTTCCCAGCAAAGACGACGCTCACTTGCATCGAGGCAGCCACTTCGGCCAAAAAGTCGATCGTTTCCCGGTCAGCACTACCACGCTCTACTAGGTCCTCTAAAGAAAGCTTTTTCCGGCTAAAGCGGCGGATGTTGATGGCTGTGCCCTCGCGGCTGATGGGGGGGATGGTAGCAGCAAAGCGAGAACCATCGGGCAGGCCCACTTTGATCTTGGGCTCTTTGCCACCAAGGCCTATCCCTTCCATTTCAGCGATGCGCCTGGCCAGGCGATAAAAGTACTCGTCATCTGCCAAATAGCCCTCATCTTGGATCTGGCCGTCCCGCTCTGTCATCACAAACCCGTTGCGGACGATAATTTCCTCAATGCCTTCTTCTTCGAGGAAGGGTTGAAGGACTCCTAACCCGATGATCCGTTTGGCTACTTCTTGGGTAACCTCTTGACGTTCACGCTCATCTATATTGATGTGCAACTCGCGCATGGCGCGAAGGATCCAGGAGCGGAAGGCCAGTTCCTCCTCTTGCGTTGCGCCCCGCCAGCGAGGGACAGGCACTTCATGTTCGACCAAAAAGTCCTGTATGCGGGTGGTGATCTGATTGTAGAATTCGTTGCTATACATGATGCCCCCGCCTACCGCGCTTCATTCGCTGGTGTGAGTTCGAAACCGCCTGTAGTGGGGAACTCGGGACGAGAAGGGCTCACCGCTTGAGCGTTTCCTACATCCCACCAGTCAAAAGCACAGACTACCTCTTCCTTTCCTACTTTGATAAGCGTGATATAGGTACCCGGGGTGAAGGAATCCCCTTCCCAAGGGCTTACTTTGAAGGAAAGAGTTCTCTTACCCCCCTCCCATGTACCAGAGCGAAGTACGTGTTCTTGAGCTCCCTCTTTGGCCATATAGCTGCGGATAGAGTAAGGGGTACCAGCAGGGCAGTCCAAGTTGGCTACCACCCAGACCTCACGGGTTTTTTCATCGAAGCTTTTCACCTTCGAGCCTTGGTCCCGGTCGCTCATCCAGAGACTGCATTTGTAAGTAGTTGCCCCGGGTGTTTCACCTGTGTGTGGTTGTGAGGAGCTACCTGCTCCGGGTGAAGCAGAGCTTGCTTCTGGAGTGGAGGTGATCTTTCTGTCGCTGAAACTGACGTATTGGGTCATCCCTTCGACGAGGACTATTTTCTGGCGATTTGAGGTCACAGAGGTATAGCCTGGTGGATCTGTTTCCTCTACATAATAAGTGCCTGGGGAGAGTTTATCGAAGCTAAAGCTCCCTCCGCTAACTGTTTTGACGTTACTGATCTTTTTCATTTGAGCATCGAGAAGGGTGATATCTACCCCGTCAAGCCCTGGCTCGTTGCGCTGCTGGATGCGGTCTGCATTGGTATCTTCGAAGACGGTTCCCTCAATGCGTCCACTGGTCGCTAAGGCGCTCTCTTGCATTGCGGCGGGGCGGATGTAAACCCACGCGTCGTATGCTAATGCCCCCAAGTACTCACCAATAAGCTTGGCTGTCTCACGACGGGCGGCCACGACTACCAGGTTTGCCGGCCCTTGCCTGGCCTGGGTGACCGGGCTCAGGGAAAAGCCCGCAAAGCCCTTGTTTTTCGTCTGGTTTGTCTGAGCCACAGGGGTTGTTCGAGGAAGCCGGGTGGGTCGCAGGATATCCTCTCCGGAGGCTTGGTAAACGCCTACCACCCAAAGGTTTCGCGCGAGCCATAGAGTTTGAGCAGGCTCATCCCGTGTTTCTCCTCGAGTAACGAGGAGATCGATGTGGTGCCCGGGACGGAGCTGCCCGCCTGCCACATGTGCGGTGGGTACATAGAAGCTGAACACCAGCATTTCTCCCTCTTTCCAAGAGGGATCAAGGGGAAGTACGTCGGAACGATGAATGACGTTGCCGGCTCGTATTTCCACTGTGGTTAGCTTCCCTGTGGCCTCTTGAATAGCTCCGAAACTGTTGGCGGCCAGGCTGGCTGGCAGAGCTTCCATACGCACATCTTGATCACTCAAGACAGTAAAGGGAGGAATATCGTGCTTGGCTACGACAACTTTGATGACCCGCTCCGCCTGCAAAGTCACCTTGGAGGGTTTTTGAATTTGCATCCAGATGACGATGATCAAGAGGATAAAAGCGACGGCAAAAAGTATGATTTTCCGAAGGCTCATCTTTCCTCCCAATAGGCACTTGCCGAGAGTTTCCCCTTGCAGGGCTTATTTGCGGGCTTTGGAATCTATTTCAGCCCAAACGGGGGCGAAAATCTCTTTGAGAATCTCTCTCCCTAGCTCTCCTCGATACTCTTCTGGTCGACTGATTAGGGGCAATCGAATGTGCCACTCTGGATCAGCTTTTTTTAGAGCTTTGGGGGCAAGCTGGTTTTGCACCAGCCAGACCCTCTCTTCAGAGAAGCGTTCACTCAGCTCCTCGTAGAGAAGATGCGCATTTTTGACGGTATCTGGCCGCTCTGAAGCGACAACGAGCCAAAGGTCGATTTCCTTGGCGATGGCATTGATCAGGCTGTGGGGCCAGATGCTATCTATTACTGTGAGGCCATGCCCTTGCATCTGTCTTCCCAGATAGCGGGCCAGCAAAGTATCTGAAAGGACCCGTACATTCTCATAGTCCATGGGAATGAGGGTAACCCCTCGATGGACATGTGCGCGAGTATCTGTATCTGTCGCTAAGCGATAGAGCTTGGGCATCTCTATTCCTGTTAGGGCAATAAGGGAAGAGACTCCAAAGGTGAACTCTATGAGGAGGGAACCAACCCCATCCTGCTCCTCTGCTCGTTGGCGGCGTCGCTTTCGCTGGTTCTTTTTCATCGCTTCGGCGTAATAATAAGCGGTGTCTAGCGCGAGGGTGGTGCGCCCTGTTCCCCCTGAGTAAGAAACGAAAGCGATATGAAACTGTTGGGGAAAATAGAACATTTTGCCCGGCCGGTTCAATGTTGGGCCAGCGAGGAAACGTTCCGGGTTGTCTAGGAACTCCTGGCTACTGCATTCGTATACACGAGAAGCAAAGATGCTTTCGCGGAGTTCGACCTCGGAGAGGGGGTACTCTACAACATCTTCATAGTCTATAATGAGAAGCTGAACCCGAGGCAGGAGATCTTTGATCGTCCCTGTATAAAGGGCGATGTCGTATTGAACATCGTCGCGGTCTTTGAGGATGTCAAAAACCCTTTCTTCTTGGGTGGCCACAAGGATGTGAACTATTCGGCCAGATGTCATTCTTCCTCCCTCGAGCCAAAGATCCTGCTGCTATGCCCTGGCCTTGAATGGCCACCAGCGCCGTCTACCCGCTCGTTCATACTCGCGCCAAAGAGGACCATAGAGATATTTGAGGATCTCTTTGCCCAATTTGCCCTTAAAAATGGCCTCGCTTCGCTGTGCGCGGGGAAGTTCGAGTTCTCTTGGAGTTCCCCAAAGAGCCAGGGAAGCGGCCAACCCACCCATTTGGTTGACGGCGAGGATAACTTTTTCTTCCCCATATTCCTGAGCAAGTTCCTCGCGTAACCGGCGTGCGTTCTCTACGGCATCAAGGCGCGGGGTCGTTAGCACGATCCACAGATCTACCTCATCTCCAATGGGGAAAAGAAGACCATGAGGCCAAATTGCGTCGATCACCGTCAAGACGTGGTTGGCGATTTGCTCCCGCATGTATTGGCTTACTTGTTCGATAGCTAGAGCGCGTACATTTGCATAGTCCATTGGGTAAAGCGTCACTCCATGAAAGGTGTAAGGAGATAGTTCTGGCTGAGTGATCAGCTCGGAGAGGGCAAAGGGCTCTTCACCGATCAAGGCTTGAAGAGCGGAATGCCCATAAGCGAATTCGAGAACGGCCACTGGGAGTTGCAGTCGGGCCCTCGTGCGCTCGGCAAAGCGCAGAGCAGTGTCAAGAGATAGGGAAGTCTTGCCGGTGCCTCCGGAATAGGAAGTGAAAGCAATGGTGTACTTGGTTGGTAGCTGATAAGGGCGAACCCGATGGGGAGCTTGTTCCCAGTACGCCTGCGGGGAAGCCAAGAACTCTGCTGAGCTGCACTGTATCAACGGAGCTGCTGCCAAGAGTTTGCGAATGAACTCGATCGAAAAAGGGTGGGGCACGAGATCAAAATAGTCAATAATGGCTAGCTGAGTGGAGGGAATCGCCGTGTAAATTCGCCCAGTATCCAAGGCCGGGGTTAAGTTAACTTTGGGGTTCCCCATTTCCTGGAGTTTTTCAAATATCAGGCGTTCTTTTGTGGCCACGAGAACATTCATGCTAATTTTCTCTTTCCGCGTTCTCTGATCTCTCCTCTAAAGATATTAGGCTAACCCAATGGGGATGTCAATCCGCCAGAACGCCTGTTTCAGACAGCAATACAAGAGTAGAAAACACCTTTTATTATAAGATAGGGGCGCCTCAAATGCCGGACTTTGATGAGACAAATCTTTGCTGATCTCTTGACATTTATCCGATTTTTCTGACAAAATTCTGACAAATCCCATTGCGTGCCCTCTATGTAGGTGATATAATTTGAAGGAAGCCGAGCAATCCTAGGGGGCTAGGTATGTATTCTGAGAGGCAAAGGGGAGCGTTATCCTGGTTGAACTCCATAGGCCGTCTTGCCGATAAGGCAGCGAGGGGAGTAGCTCCTTTGCTCACCTCATACGTACCTTTTTTCTACAAACGCTATCGGCAACTTCTTCATACTACTATGGCTTGGCTCCCCACGTTGCCCGGTCTTGAGCCGATTTCTCTGGAGGAGGCGTATTCTCCTCCTCTATTGCTACGTTTCCCCGATGATGGTTCTTCTCCCCAGAGCGTAGAGAGGGTTCTCTCTTACCAGCCGCGTGTTTTCCTTTATGGTGGTGCTGGTGCAGGTAAAACCGCTTTGCTTAGGTGGCTTGCCTGGCGCTTTTCCGGAGGGATGGATGTACAGGCTGTGCGAAATCTCACTTTCAAGCTTTTTGGGCGCTCAGTGAATGATCTCATGCCCATTTACTTTTCTTTGGATGTTCTCTCAGAAGGGCTAACCCTATTTGATGCTTTACTGAAAGCAGTGGGGGAATATGGTCTTCCGGGGGCAGCTAGGTTTTTGCGTCGCCGCTTGGAGACAGGTAGTTGCGTTCTCCTCTTTGATAATTGGGAGTGTTTAGATTCTGTAGCTCGCGCTCAGGTAGCCGATTTTGTTGATGCCTTCCCCGAGAACATTTATTTTGTCGCCTCGCGTCGTGGAGTGGCAGCCTCCGAGCTGAAAAAGTTCTCGATGTGGCAGCTTGAGGGGCTGTCTTCAGAAGGTATCTCGCGCTTTCTCTCTTGGCGGCTAGGAGAGCATTCTTCTCCAATGCAGGCGATTCTCAGCGCGGCTGAGCGTAGTGAGGGCTTTCAGCGGGCTCTTTCATTGCCTCTGGTGCTTACTTCGGCTTGCCGAGTCGTGCGGAGGGAGGAGGAGGCGCCGTCTCTGGTGGCCTTTTATGCAGATTGGCTTCATGCTCTTGGCGAGGTGAAGGATTGGGAAGCACACGCGAGGCAGCCCTCATTGGATTGGCAGGACTTGGCTTCTTACTTGGCCTATGAGATGCTTGTGAAAGGAGAGGAGGGGCTTCCCGAAAAAGCTATTTTGCCTTCCGTACAGAATCAATTCCTGGAGGTAGATGTTACTGAGCTAGAGTATCTTTTGCGAGCGCTTTGGGGCCCCTTGGGGGTTTTTGAGCTTTGCGATGGCTTTGTGCGTTGCAGTTCTCCGTCGCTGCAAGGTTATTTGGCGGCGCGTTGGTTGGCAAAGGGGGGGCAGCTTTTTCGTTTCCTGGATAGGGTGGGCGAGCCTGGTTGGGAGGATGCGCTCGTCTTGGCTGTCGCGCTCTCTTCTGAGGCGGAGGAGAGCCTTCAGCGGATTGCGGCGTGGGCCAAAACGCCCGCGCAACGGCTATTTTTTGCCCGTTGCCTTGCTGAGGTAGAAAAGGGCCTTTATCCCCAAGATGAGATAGAGGAGCAGCTTGTCTCTTTGTTGGAAGACGAGGCTGCGGAAGGGTTCTGGATTCCTGCGGCGTTGGCCTTGGCGGGACTGCACAGGGTGCCTGCCAAGGAATACTTTGACGTTCTCTTGCGGCAGGGGGATCTTCCGGAGGAGCGGCGTCGGGCGGCTCTAGCGCTGGGGCGCCTGCGGCCTAGCTGGGCAGTCCCTTTGTTGGGAGCAGCTGTCTCCGATCGTGCTCCTGAGGTTCGCCGGCAGGCGGCTTGGGCATTGGGCTATATTCCCTCCGCGCAAGCAGTGCGGGTACTTGCCCGAGTGTTGCATAGTCCTTTCCCTGAGGTGCGGCAAGCAGCTGCTCGCTCTTTGGCTTTGCAGGGTCAAGTACCTAAATTACGTGCAGCAGTGGTCAGGGAGTTGCTTCATGCTTTGGGTAGAGAGGCGGAAGGAAACAAGGCTGTAGCCTCGGAAGTGGAGAAAGCCCTTTTGCAAATTGGCAAGGCAGCTGGCCCTCAGCTTGTCGCTGCACTGGCTGATGAAAGACTTTCGAAAGAACAGCGGCGTTGGCTTGCTCGCGTCCTTGGGCGGCTCGGTGATGAACGCGCTTTGCCTTTCTTGGTGGAGGCTTTGGTTGAGGAACCCTTCCCTATGTTGGAAGGTTACATTGAAGCTATAGCTCAGATAGGGGAACCTGCGATCCCTGTTCTACTTCAGGCTTTGCATGAACATGATCTCGCCTCAAGTTCTGGGTTGATTGAGGCGCTTAGCCGGCTTGGTGAACGGGCCGTGCCTTCGCTTGTGGAGGCAATTGCTGAACGAACTCCCCAAGTGCGGCGGGCTGCCTTGCGGGCGCTAAAGCGGATAGGTGAGCCTGCTATGACAGCACTCGTTCATGCCCTCTTGCACGATACCCGCTATGATGTTCGTCGCCAGGCTTTGGAGGTTTTGGGCACAATAGGAGAGGAGCAGGCAATGACTGCTCTTCTTCAGGCTCTGCAAGATAAGGACCGGGGTGTGCGCACGAATGCAGTGCGTTATCTTGGAGATTTGGCAGCTCCCGAGGCTCTTGAACCTCTCATAGAGCTTTTGGAGCGTGAGGAGTATCCCTCTCTGCGTCGTGAAGCCATTTTTAGTTTGGGCAAAATAGGGGATGAGCGGGCTATTCCCCCACTGCTCAACATGCTCGCAGAGCCTCTTTTGCGAGAGGCAGCTGTGGGGGCTTTGGTCTCTTTTGGGGAGCGTGCTGTGGAGCCACTTATTCGGGCGCTCCACTCGGCGGAGATAGCCGGTGAAATAAAAGAGTCTATCTGGGGTATTCTCAAGGCGATAGGGGCTAGGGCACTCCCAAACCAAAGGACCCTGGCAGGAGTGGCTAGTGCTTATGCCCAGCTAGCCTCGGCGAACGAAAGAGAGATCCTTGCCCTCGTCCAGGGGCTTGAATGGTGGAAATATGGTTGGGAGCTCCTCAGATCCCTTGAGATTCTGCCTTCACTAGCTCAAGCTCAAGATCTCTCTGAGATCAGCGCGATGGGTGAGCAGCTGGCTTGGCTTGGCCAAGTAGAGGAATGGTTGCGTCCTTATATGCGGACGATCCTTTGGGGTTTGCAAGATATTGTTGAGAGCATCAATCTCTTCCACAAGCATACCCAAAGGCAAAGTCAGCGGGATGCTCTTCTCAGCGCCATCGATCGCTTGGAAGAGATTCAGCAACTTGCCCTCCAACAGGCGCTTCCTTTTGAGTTGCTTTTACTCAAGCCCGTACTTTCTCGCTGGCACGACCTCCTTGTGGAGGCGATTAAGGGATTGCGCGGGCGTGCCATGCTTTTGATTAAGCTTCTTACCCCTCAGCTTCCGTTCTATGGTTCTCAGCCTACGGTGGTGGCCGTGTTTAGCTTATTCAATGAGGGAGATAGTGCCGCACGTAATCTTTCTGCCCAGTTGCGCTCTCTAGATATCCATGGGCAGGGTGTCCAAATTCTGCGCAAGGGGCGTATCAATCTTGATCCTCTTGGTATCGGTGAGGAGCGATTGATCGAGATTCCTATCGCCCCCAATGGTTGCACACAGTGCGAGTGTATTCTAGAGGTGCGTTACGACGATGATGAGCGCCAAGGAGTCACGGAGCGCTACACCTGCCAGATAAAGTTCGTTGCGGCTCCGGCCACCTATATTCCAATTGAGAGGAGCCCTTATATCGTGGGTATGCCTGTCAAGGTCCCGCAAATGTTTTATGGGCGGCAGGCAGACATTCAATGGATCTACGAGAACCTTGATCGGCAGTACCAACTGCAGACTTTGTTGCTTTATGGGGAGCGGCGTATTGGCAAGACCTCGCTGCTTTACCAGCTTGAGCATAATCCCCCTGATGACCGCTATATCTTTGTGCTTTTTGATCTGCAGCTGCGTGACTATATGGAGACGGTCGCAGAGATCCTCTATGATTTGGCCCAGACCATCGTTTTGCGTTTGCAGCGAGAGGGCATGGATGTGGAGCCCCCAGAGTGGGAAGAGTATCAGGTGCGCCCTGAGGCCACCTTCCTTTCCTTCTGTGAGCGATTGGACGCGTTGTTGAAAGAGCGGCCTCTCGTTATCATGATGGACGAATTTGGGGTACTTATCTCCAAAGTGCAGCGGGGGAGAATTGAGGGGAGCCTCTTTCAGGTTCTGAGAGGGATCGCCCAGCACTTTGATCATTTCACCTTTCTCTATTCTGGGGCTCACGAAGTGCGCCGCATGCAGCAAGACTTTAATTCCATCCTCTTTAATATGCCCAAGGCCCGTAGGCTTACCTATCTCTCCGAAGGGGAAGCAACCGCGCTTATTGAGGAGCCGGTCAAGGATTTTCTTACCTATCATCCTTTGGTTGTGCAGAAGATTCGCACGGTGACAGCTTGCCATCCCTATTTCATTCAATATATCTGTGATGAGCTGGTGCATCGTGCCCGAGCCCAGAGGCGCAACTATGTAGATCTGACGGATTTCGAATACGTTCTGAATGGGGTGGTGGATGATGCCACCGGCAATATTGAGAACAGCGTTTTTCGGAGCCTTTCCCGCCCCGAGAAGCTCGTGCTGGCAGCTCTCGCCCATGTAACGGACGATGTGCGGGTCTTTGTTTCTGTAGGAGATGTTGCCGCCATGTTGGAGCGCCGGCATGTGGCTATGTCCAGGGAAAGCATCATGGAAGCGTTGAGGGATCTTTGCGAGCGAGAGCTTGTCACTGAGATGCGCATTGGTCAGCAACTTCGTTATTCTTTTAGGATGGGCCTGATGCGCATGTGGTTGGTGCAGAACGAGATCCTTTTGAGACTTGTTCAGGAGCAAGAGCCGTGATGACAGCTGCCCCTTTGTTGGTGAACCCCTTTCATACGACAGAGCCCATTCGTGATCCGGCTGATTTCTATGGCCGCAAGAGAGAACTGCGCAGAGTTTTCGAGCTGGTAGAAAAGGGAGCGTGTGTAAACGTAATCGGAGAACGACGCAGTGGCAAGACCTCACTGCTTTATCAGATTGCTCATCCCCAGGTGCAGGCGCGCTATCTCTTACAGGGGGAGAGGGGGCCTTTTATTTATCTTATTGGTGGGCTTGTTCCACCAGAGCCACAGGGTTTTTATTTTGAAGTTCTCAGAGCCCTCAAGGAAAAGGAACCTTCTTTGCCTTTTGAGTTGCAGGATGGCAAGGCCAGAGAAATGGAGCTACGTCAGGCGCTGGAGATGCTCTCCCCGCGGCGTCTTACTATCCTGATCGACGAATTCGAATACATTGCACGTAATCCTCAATTTCCGCTGCGTTTCTTTGGTTTTCTACGGGGTTTGAGCCTTCAGTATGATCTTAGTTTTGTCATTGCCACAGGCAAACGCTTGGTGGATTCTTGTCCTCAAGAGGTAGCAACCTCTCCTTTTGCCAATATCTTTACTTCTGTTGAAATCGGTAGCTTTACCGAGGAGGAATTTCAGGAGTTCCTTGCGTGCAATGGGGAACGTACGGGCTTACCTTTGGTAGAGATTCAGGAACAAATTCGCCGTTTAGCAGGTTATTTCCCCTATCTCGTCCAGCGGGCTTGTTGGTTTTATTTCGAGGAGTGGCGAGAGCAGAAATCCTTTGATGATCAGGTTCATCAGCGTGTGCGCCATGCTTTCGAGGAAGATGTTCGTCCCTACTTTGACGCGGTGTGGCATCGCTATCTTGACGATGAGGAACGCCAGGCTCTTTTGGCTTTGGTCCAGGGAGAACAAGCCCCTACAAGGATTATCGCTCGTCTGGAGAGGAGAGGACACCTTTGGCAGGGAGAAATCCTCTCGGAGCCTTTTGCTGACTATATCCGTCGTGTGGGGTTGAATGTTCCCGTTGATCGAGGAGTTTGGCTCGATGAGGATTCAGGGAATGTTTATCTCGATGGCAAATTAGTGGATCCTCCTTTAACTGCCAAAGAGTTTGCTTTCCTCCGTTTGCTTTGTCGCGAGCGTGGCAAGATCTATTCGCCTTATGAGATCGTTCGTGAAGTATGGGGAGAGGATTATATTGAGGAAGTGGATGACTATCGTATATCCAAGTTGGTGAGTCGGTTGCGTTGCAAGATAGAGCCGGAAGGTAAGCCCTGGAAGTACGTCATCACAGTGCCGGGGCGAGGGTACAAGTTGGGAAGCGGAGCATCCTGATCTTTGATCTCCCCTCTGTTAGGCCGAACGAGTGGCGAGTTTCGCAGAGGGGTGTTATACTTTTAGAAATGAGATGTTGTGTTTTTAGTCGTGAGGATGAGGGGATCATAGGTATGGCGTTAGATGGACATAGTTTGGAAACTCTGGCCCGTTTTCTGGAACAGGCACGGCAACGATATCGCTTTTCCTCGTCTTGGGTGCCCTCCCAAGCAAAACCTGCAAATGCTCGCCTTGGGGCAGCTGCTTTGGAGGAGAGCTGGGCTGAGGCTGAGCGTGTCTTTCGTGAGGGAGAGGTTGTCGAGGGAATCGTCACAGGTTGGAATCGCGGGGGATTGCTTGTGCGCTGGAACAAGCTGCAGGGCTTTATCCCTGTTTCTCAGCTCAAGCAGGTGCCCCTTTTTGAGGATGACGAGTCTCGGGATGAGGAGCTCGCTCGCTGGGTGGGGGAGGAGCTTCCTCTGAAGATCATCGAGCTGGATCGGAGTAGAAACCGCCTAGTCTTTTCTGAACGGGCAACTATTTGGGGGCCCAAAGACGGGGAGCGCCTCTTGCAAGAGATTGCTCCTGGGCAGGTACGCCGAGGTTATGTGAGCAACCTCTGTGATTTTGGCGCTTTCGTAGACTTGGGGGGTATTGATGGGCTCATTCACATCTCGGAGCTTTCCTGGGGTCGTGTTGCCCATCCCCGGGAGCTTTTGCAGCTTGGGCAAGAGGTTGAGGTGTATGTTTTGAATGTGGATCGTGAAAACGGGCGCATCGGGTTGAGCCTCAAGCAGCTGCAGCCCAATCCATGGAAGATCGTCGAAGCCAAATATCAGGTAGGGCAGATCGTCCGGGCCACCATCACCAATGTTGTAGATTTCGGGGCCTTTGCTCAAATTGAGGAAGGCTTGGAAGGCCTGGTGCATATTTCGGAGCTTTCGACGAGTAAAGTGAGCCATCCGAGCGAGGTTGTGCAAGTGGGAGACCAAGTGCTCGTGCGTATTCTGCGTATCGATAGCGAGCATCATCGTCTGGGGCTGAGCATGCGCCAGGTTTCAGGGTTAGATCAAGATGAGACCCCTCTGCTTCCCCCTGCGGAAGGAGTATAGTAGCGGGTTCGAGCTTTTCCTGCTTTAATCGAGTTTCCCTCTTTTAGTGCTCCGCTGAGTAGCAAATGGCAAAGAGAAAGGCACGTACAACTGGCAAAAGGACCCCTCGTCGTGCCTCACGTGCTTCCCGTCAAGAGCTTGCCAAGCTTGATCGCTGGTTCTTGCATCGAGAGGTGTGGGGGCTTGTGCTTATTGCTCTTGGTGTGGTGACGTTCATCTCCCTTGTAGCTCCTCATCAAGGGCGTCTGGGAGAGCTTTGGTCTCTCCTTTTGCGCCGGGCTTTTGGGCTTGGAGCCTATATCGTGGCTTTGTTTTTGGTCGCTGGGGGGAGTTTGTTGCTCTCGCGGGAATCTGTTCGGCGGGCGTTGCTCTCTCGTTGGCAGGCCATTGTAGGCTTGGAGCTGGCCTTTTTTGCGTGGCTGGGGCTTATTCACGTCGTTTCACCAGAGCCATCCCTCATCCTTGCACAACAGGGCAGGCGCGGAGGATACATTGGCTGGGCTTTAAGTCAATTGCTTGTGCCTCTACTGGGCAAGACGCTCAGTATACTTTTGCTTCTGCTTCTCACTTTATTGGGGGTCTACCTTACTTTGGGCGTTCCTTGGCCTGTGCTTTGGTGGCGGCTTAGATGGCTTTGGGCCAAGGTTGGGATCTGGTTGCGGGCGCGTTTTCTGGCCCAAGGAAGTGGTTCCTTTTCCGAGTCTCATCGTCTGGCTCCCAAGCCTTCTTTGCGTTCTAGGCCGCGGGCCAAAGTCGAAAGAAAAAGGCCCGCCCCTATTCCCAAACGGAAGCGCACTTCCGCAAAGGCCAAGCCGGCTCTCGCCAAGAAAGCACTTGCTGTCAAGCCTACCCGAAAGCGAACTTCGGGTAAGCTTCCTCCGTTGGATCTTCTCCTTCCTGATGAGGGGCAGGGAGGGGATGATGCGGATGCTCGCCATAGGGCGCAGATCATAGAAGAGACTCTGGAGGCTTTTGGTATCCCTGCGCGGGTAGTTGAGTGGCATCGAGGGCCAGTGGTCACTCAGTTTGGCGTGGAGCCGGGTTATATTGAGCGGCAGGATCGTGAGGGGAATCTACGCCGCTACAAGATTCGAGTGAGCAAGATTCTCTCCCTAACTAATGATTTAGCATTGGCGCTGGCTGCTTCGCCCATCCGCATTGAAGCACCTGTCCCAGGGCGGGCCATCGTAGGGATAGAGGTTCCTAACACCAAGAAATCGTTGGTGGGTTTGCGGGGGGTGTTAGAGTCTCCCCAGTTTCGTAAGAAGCGTTCCAAACTACGCATTGCCTTGGGCAGGGACGTCTCTGGTGAGCCGGTGGTGGCTGATCTTGCTACCATGCCGCATCTGCTTATCGCGGGAGCCACGGGGTCGGGGAAAAGCGTCTGCCTGAACGCGATCATTGCTTCCTTGCTTTTTCAGAATACGCCACAGGAGCTCAAGCTTTTACTCATTGATCCGAAAAGGGTTGAGTTGAGCAAGTACAATGGCATTCCCCATCTGTTAGCTCCTATTGTTACGGATGTAGAAAAAGTTATTGTCGCTTTGCGTTGGCTTACTCGCGAGATGGAACGTCGCTATCGTCTTTTTGCCCAGGTGGGAGCGCGGAACATAGCTGTTTATAACCGTTTGGCCAAGAAGAAGGGGGAGGAAACGCTCCCTTGGATAGTTGTTATCATTGATGAATTAGCTGATCTGATGTTGGCAGCTCCTGAGGATGTAGAGCGGACGATCTGTCGCCTTGCCCAGATGGCTCGCGCTACGGGCATTCATTTGGTCATTGCCACGCAGCGCCCCTCGGTGGACGTTGTTACAGGGCTCATTAAAGCAAACTTTCCAGCGAGGATCAGCTTTGCTGTTACTTCTCAAGTGGATTCCCGGGTTATTTTGGATTCTCCAGGGGCGGAGAAGCTCCTTGGTCGGGGCGACATGCTCTTTATGGCCCCCGATTCATCCAAGTTGCAGCGTATTCAGGGATGTTTTGTCTCAGATAAGGAACTGGAGGCTTTGGCAGCCTTTTGGCGGGCCAAGGCCGCAGAAGAGGGAGAGGCTACTCTGGGGCCGGCTCCGTGGGAGGGAATGTCTTTTGAAGAAACAGGAGCAGATGATGCTCTTATCCAGCGGGCTATTGAGGTTGTGCGCCAGCGGCGTCAGGCTTCGGCTTCTTTTCTTCAAAGGCGCTTACGCATAGGTTACCCACGCGCGGCTCGTTTGATTGACCAGCTGGAAGAAATGGGCATCGTTGGGCCTCCGGAAGGAGGAGGGCGTTCTCGACGTGTGCTAATCTCTGAGGAAGATGACTTGAGCACTCTGCAAGGGACAGAAACATGATTCACATAGGAACAAGTGGTTTCAGCTACAAAGATTGGGAAGGTCCCTTCTATCCTCAAGGCTTGCCTGATGGTGACAAGCTCGCTTTTTATGCTCAAGAGTTCGATACAGTGGAAGTGAACTTTTCTTTCTATCGGGTACCCACTCCGGGGACCTTGGTAAGGATGGCTCGCAAGACGCCTCCTGGCTTTGTCTTTACCATTAAAGCACATCAGGAGATGACTCATAAGCGCGAGGACAATGCCCAGGTTTTTGAGGATTTTCGCCGTGCTCTAGAACCCTGGCTCCTGGAAGGGCGACTGGGCTGTGTGTTGGCGCAGTTCCCCAGCTCTTTCCACAACGTGCCTTTGAATAGGGAATACCTGCGCCTTTTCCGGCGACGCTTGCCTGATTTACCCCTGGTCGTTGAGTTTCGCCACCGCGAGTGGGTGACGGAGGAGACTTTTGGTCTTTTGCGCGAGTTAGGTGTGGGGTTTTGTTGCGTCGATCAGCCGCGCTTTCGGAGCCTTGTCCCACCGATTGCAGTGGCTACCGCTGATATTGCCTATGTGCGCTTTCATGGGCGCAACGCGCAAAAGTGGTGGCGTCATAACGAGGCCTGGGAGCGTTATGATTACACCTATTCTGAGGAAGAGCTGCGTCCTTGGGTGCCCAAAATTCGGCACCTGGATGAACAAGCGCGCGAGACTTTTGTCTTTGCCAACAACCATTGGCAGGGCCAGGCCATTGACACGGCTCGCAAGCTTAAACGCCTTCTTGGGCTAGATCGCCCTCAACGTACAGCCCCCTGATTCTTTCCCTTTGTGTCCTTTTACAGTAGTTGACCGTTTCCTCAAGCCATGCTACACTTGAATTAGCTTAACCCCCTGGAGGAGGGAAAGAGCACCTTGCGAGTCATTTCGGGCTCTGCCAAGGGACGAAAGCTATTCTCAGTGCCAGGAGCAGGGACGCGGCCCATCACCGCGCGTGTAAAGGCGGCCCTTTTCAATATCCTAGGGCCAGATATTCGTGGCGCCACTTTTTTGGACCTTTTTGCCGGTACTGGGGCTGTGGGTATTGAGGCCCTCAGCCGTGGGGCAGGGAAGGTCATTTTTGTGGAACGAGCTCGCAAGGCGGTGATGACGATCCGCCGCAATCTTGAGCTCACTGGCTTGCGGGAGCGGGCCGAGGTTTGGGCTCAGGATGCTTTCCGTTTCCTTGCCCATGCCCCCAAAGATCTCCAGCTGGATTACATCTATGTAGCGCCTCCACAGTATCGTGAGCTGTGGGCCAAGGCTCTTCTTGCGCTAGATGAGAAGGCTCATTTGTTGGCGCCGGATGGACTCATTATTGTGCAGATCCATCCCAAAGAATATGAAGAGCTCGTTACTTTGAATCTGCGTCTGGTCGATGAGCGGCGTTATGGGAGTACCCTTTTACAGTTCTATGCCCACAAAGAGCGGACCGAGCAGGAGGAAGCGGGGGAATGAGGTTCTTTGACGTGCACGTGGGAGATATCGTTATGCTTCGCAAGCCGCACCCCTGTGGCTCTTATGAATGGGAGGTGGTCCGCATTGGTACGGATATCGGGCTCAAATGTTGCAAGTG
>JAGGYI010000247.1 GCA_021162655.1 Anaerolineae bacterium | reverse complement strand
CCAGATAAACACCAATAATTTTACCCAAAACCCCTGCATAAACCTTCTCTTCATAGTCTTGAGGAAATGGCATCTTTACTCTCTCCAAGAGATCTAGGAACCTGCCGTCCTTTTACCCTCCGAGGGCAGCCCTGTCAAGAACACCGAGCTCTCCTCACTTTCACCAAGTTATCCACACCCCTCCTAGGGTTATCCACAGCCAGAGGATAGGTTTTCCACAACATGTGCAAAACCTTCGCCCACTTGACACCCCCCGATCCTCCCACTATCCTCTTGCCCGAGCCTGCCCCCCTTAAGAGCCCAGTATAAAACCCTTCAAAAGGCTTTGCCATTGCAAGCCCGCTCATCAAAGAAAGGAGGAGCCATGCGCAAGATGAGCATGCGCGAGCGTATTCTGGCTGTCGTCCAAGGTGCCCCTCTCGATCGAGTCCCTTTTGTCATGTATGACGGCATCCTTCCCACCCAGGAGGTACAGAAATTCCTAGGACGTGAACGCATTGGCCTTTTGCGCTGGAGCCGTATCCATCGTGTGGAGCATCCTCATTGTACCTTTGAAGTGGAAACCTTCTACCGGGATGGCCGCAAGTGGGAACGTCGAACTCTACACACACCCAAGGGCTCCATCTATGAAGAGAGGGCTTTTGAGGGAGGATATGGAAGCAGCTCCATTCGGAAACATTATATTCAGGAACCCGAGGACTATGAGGTTTTTTGGGCCTACTTGGAAGATAGTATCATCCTAGAGAACTATGCCCAATATGAACGAGACCTTGCCGAGCTTGGAGAAGATGGCTTTCCCCTCGTCGCTGTTGAGCGCACACCCTACCAGCAGCTCTGGGTACAATGGGTAGGGCTCGATACTTTGGGCTACCACCTAGCCGACTACCCCGACCGGGTCCAGCGGACGATAGAACTGCTTTCCCATCGAGCCCAGCAGATCTTTGAGCTTGCCTATCGCTCCTCCGTTCCCTTTGTTGACTTTCCTGATAACATCACTGCGCCAGCTATTGGTCCGGCGCGCTTTCGCCAATATTGCGTGCCCTTTTACAATCGCCTCGCAGAGATGCTCGCTGAGCGCGGAGCTCTTGTCTTTGTCCACATGGATGGAGACATCAAACCCCTCTGGCAAGCCATCGGAGAATCAAAAATCGGGGGCATTGACTCCTTCGCCCCTGCCCCCGACAATGACACAACTGTCGCGGAAGCCATCGCTATGTGGCCTCAGATGCGCCTTTTCATCAACTTTCCCTCCTCAGTACACCTGCGCCCACCAGAGCAGATTCGCGCCGAAGCAGAAGCCATCCTCAAAGCGGGAGGCCATAGTAGCAGGATCCAAATTCAGATCTCTGAAAACGTGCCTTTAAACGTCTGGCGCACGAGCCTGCCCATCATCGCTGAGGCTATCGAGGCTTTCGGCCCTCCATGAAGCTATGGAACGGCCTCGATGGCGCGAATCCGCGCTCTAGGGAAAGGAATCCCTGGCAGCCTCTCACGAGGACGTATGGGAAGGAGTCGCAGACGTCCATTCAGTTCACCCAATTGAGGTTTGGCATAGCAAAATTCAAAGAGGGTACTCCATTCGCTGGTGTTCCCCAAAGCATCGCAAGCCTGAACACGCAGGTAAAAAGTCCCAGGTCCTTCCACAGGACCAGGATCAAAGAAGGGTTCCTCCACTGAAGCGATTTCTTCTACCCCTTGGGGATCCGGCCCCCAGTAAACCCTATACCATACCGTGGGAGATGTCTTTTCCCAAGTAAAGACCGGATGGCGGATTTTATTCTGTGGAACTCCGCTCTGGGTTCCACCGAGCTCATAGGCCTCCCGTGGCGGTACCGGGGGCAGGTCCTTTTCATCGATGATTATCCAAGCCTCCCACGCCTTCTGCTGCACGAAACGATAGGTAAGGTAACCAAATCCTGCCTCTCCCCAGCCTGCCCCCCACGAATTGACAAATTTGAAAGTTTGCGTCCGATCGTCATAGCCGACGACCGTAACGGCATGCCCACCATAGAAGGTAGAGCCGGCTTCGGGGAGATCAATCACCGCGTTTTGTGGTGTCACCCGAAAGAACTCGGAATACACTGGCACAGCGAGGAGGAAAGGATCTCCTGAAGCCAAGTGCCTTTTAAGTACTGTTAAGTTGGCCGTTCCCTGTCCGGAGAAAAGATTCACATAACCACGAGCCCGATAGCGTGCCGCCTCCGCCAAAGCCTGCTCCGAAGGACGCGTGCAGCTATCATAAGGGTCATAGGGCATGGTGCGAAGGGTAGCCACTCCATAGCGGGTGACGATGCGCAACCCCTCCACAAAGGTCATCCCGGCATCCTGCTCGCAATTGCGCGTCGAGCGAAGATTGTAAACGAACGCGGGACTAAAGATCTCTTCCGCCCGCTGAGGCCGCTGGTTGTGTTCTACCCCCTCCTGATACGAACGATAATAATAAGCCACTGCCCAGCCCACACAACTCGCTTGCGGTCCTTGGCTCCCTACAGGGGGCAACCCAGCGCTGAGATCCACCCACTCAGGGAGAGGCTCTTCCGTGGCCAAGACGTCCGGGGAAAGACGTGAATAATCTCCTGGTGGAGACGGCAAAAGCCCCAGCGAATAGGGAGCCTTTGCCGGACCATCCGCCAAGGCCACTCCTGGAGCACCCAGGGCGGTCAAAAGGCAAAGTAACGCCGCAAGCCCGACCACTCTCCAGAGTCTGGCCCTGCGCGTCATAGTCCTCACCTCCGTAGGAGCATTTTGCCCTTTCCGCCACCTCTATCATAGCACCCCTTACCTCTCTCCGGTGTGAGCAAAACGTGAATTCGCCATAAAGGAGAGGTTAATCACAGATAAAGACGGCGTAAAATAATATCTATGGCTAAAAACGATTATTTTATAGAAGTCATGAACGTTCTTGCTGGTTCTGGTCCATTCTCAACCATCTTTGGGTTATTGGGCCACGTCTTGCCATTCTTTTGCTCAGTCCAGGAGGCTGAGCTATAATGTGTCGAGGAAGGACCATGGCCAAAATTCTGATAGTCGATGATGAGGCACATATCGTCGAACTGGCGCGGCTCTACCTGCAAAACGCAGGGCACAAAGTGCTAGCAGCCTATGATGGGGAAGCCGCTCTGCAAGTTATCCGCTCCCAGAAGCCAGACTTGCTCGTGCTGGATCTGATGCTCCCCAAACTAGATGGGTTCGAGCTTTGCCGGCAGCTCCGCCGGGAAGGAAATGATCTTCCCATCATCATGCTCACGGCTCGAGATGATGATGTCGACAAGATCGTTGGGCTAGAACTGGGAGCCGACGATTATATGACCAAGCCCTTCAACCCACGGGAGCTGGTTGCCCGCGTGGGAGCAGTATTGAGGCGCACTCGGAAACCACAACAAAAACCCTCCCTTCTAGAGCGGGGAGACGTTACGCTGGATCTCGCTGCACGCGAAGTAAAGATCAAGGGGCGTTCCATCCCTCTACGGCTCAAAGAGTTCGATCTCCTTGCCACCTTGATGCAACATCTCAACATAGTTTTGAGCCGTGAACAACTCCTTGAGATGGTTTGGGGATACGATTTTGTAGGCGATACTCGCACTGTCGATGTGCACATCGCTAGGCTGAGAGAAAAACTCGCAGGTAGCCACCTCCATATCGAGACCGTTTGGGGTGTAGGATATAAATTGGTCGAGCGATGAAAATCAGCGAACACATCAAGGCTCGCTTGGCAGGTCTTCCTGATAAGCCCGGGGTTTATCTTATGAAAGACGCCCAAGGGCGTATCATCTATGTGGGGAAAGCGGTCATCCTACGCCATCGGGTGCGTTCTTATTTTCAGCCCTCAGCAACACATCCCCCCAAAATAGAGCGCCTGGTTGCTGAAGTGGCTGACTTGGAGTGGATCGTCACCACGTCCGAGGTCGAAGCCCTCGTCCTCGAGTGTGAGCTTATCAAACGCTACAAGCCCCGTTACAACGTCCGGTTGAAGGACGACAAGCGCTATCCATACATCAAGATCACTCTCCAGGAGGATTTTCCCCGTATCTACACAGTGCGCCGGATGGCCCAAGACGGCGCGCGTTATTTCGGCCCATTCACTTCATCTCAAGCCGTCCACCAAAGCCTTGAAGTCTTGCGACGGCTCTTCCCTTACCGCACTTGCAATCGGGAAATCACCGGCCAAGATCGCCGCCCTTGCCTCTACTATCACATCAAGCGCTGCCCAGGCCCCTGCATCGGGGCGATCACTCGGGAGGAATATCGTGCTCTCATCGAACGCGCCTGTCTCTTCCTTGAGGGCAAACAAGAGGAGATTATCCAAGAGCTAGAAGCTGAGATGCGTCGGGAAGCCGAGGCTCTAAACTTTGAGCGGGCAGCTATCTTGCGGGACCAGATCGCCGCTTTAAACAAAATCGTTGAGCGTCAACGGGTGGTCTCGGGGAACTTGGATAACCACGACTTTGTTGCCGTCGCGCAAAAAGAGGGGCAAGCCTGTGTACAGATCTTTTTCGTTCGCGGGGGCAAGCTGATTGGCAGGGAGTACTTTGTTCTCATAGGCGCCCAAGACGAGAGCGAAGCGGAGATCATCGCCTCCTTTATTCAGCAGTTCTACGATGAAGCCGCAGAGATTCCTCCAGAGATACTTGTACCTATAGCATTGGAAGAACAAAGAATTCTGGAGGAATGGCTAAGCCATAAGCGGGGCGAAGCGGTGCGTATCTATGTGCCTACTCAGCAAGAGAAATTGGATGTGCTTGCCATGGCAGCCGAGAACGCCTCGGAAACCCTGCAGCGACTGCGTGCAGAATGGGAGGCAGATAAAAGTAAGCAAGTGGAAGCCCTCGCCGAAATTCAAAAAGCTCTGGGCTTACCACATCCCCCAGCCCGCATCGAATGCTATGACATCTCGAACATCCAAGGAACCTGGGCCACGGGAAGCATGGTTGTCTTCATACATGGAACTCCCAGCAAAGAGGATTACAGGCGCTTCCGCATCAAATCGGTTCAGGGGCCTAACGACTTTGCTGCTATGGCAGAGGTGATCTATAGGCGCTTTAGCCGAGCTCTCAAAGCCCAAGAGGAGAAGAACAAAAATAGCAAAGACGGCCGTTGGGCCATCCTCCCGGATCTCGTCATTCTCGATGGAGGGAAAGGACAGCTCAGCGCAGCTCGCCAAGTACTCAAAGACCTCGGGTTAGAGCACATCCCCACTGTAGCGCTTGCCAAACGGGAGGAACTTCTCTATGTTCCCGGGCGCCCCGCCCCCATCGCCCTACCCCGCAACTCGCAAGGGCTCTATCTCCTTCAGCGCATCCGCGATGAGGCTCACCGCTTCGCCATTACCTACCATCGCAAGCTACGAGAAAAAGGAGGGATGAGTTCTCTCTTGGAGGAGATCCCTGGCATTGGCCCCAAGCGTCGCCGAGCTCTCTTGGAAAAGTTCGGCTCTCTAGAGGCCATCCAGCGGGCAAGCATCGAAGAACTGGCCTCGGTCCCCGGAATGAATCGCCGAGCAGCCGAGCAGCTTCGCGAATACCTCTAAGGGAAACGAGGGGGAAACCTCGCTCAAAGGTTTTCCCTATTCATCCAATCGGTGAAGAGTCACTACCGTTACGCCGTCACCTCCCTCACCCAACCCTCCTGGGCGGAACTCGGCCACCAAGGGATGCCGACCCAAAAGCTCGCGAACCATGCGCTTAAGGGTCCCTGTCCCTTTGCCATGAATAATACGCACCCAGGGCAAGCCGGCCAGATAGGCTTCCTCTAAATGTTTCTCTACCGCAGGCAATGCTTCCTCAACCCGCAGTCCCCGCAAATCAAGCTCCACCCCCGGGGAAGATACCTTGGGCGGCTTGATGACTAGCTCGCCTTTTTGGGAGCTAGAGCTATGCCCGGGTCGTTCACGAAACTCGAGCAATTCCGGTCGGGTACGTAGGCGAAAGCCTCCCACCCGCACCTCTGCCTCATGCTCTCCCAAACGCACTAGTTCACCCACTTGCCCCAGGTTCGTTACAAAAACGAGATCCCCTTCCCGGAGCTCCTTCCCTTTCTCTGGTAAAGGCTCGACCTCCGCCTCAACAGGAGCCAGCTCCTCCGCCAGCTGTTCCACCTTGGTCAAGGCTTCTTCCACCACTTCAGCAGGGGCACGACGGCGCGCAAGAGAGAAGCGGAGCTCTCGTAATTCATTCCGCAGCTGCTCCAACTCCTCAAGCCCTTCCCGGCGAGCCTCATTCAATACCTGACGCCGCGCCTCTTCAATGGCCGCCAACTTTTGCCGTAGCTCTCGCTCCAGCTG
>JAGGYI010000190.1 GCA_021162655.1 Anaerolineae bacterium | reverse complement strand
TGGTCTTTAGCCGATCCTTCCCGATGCTCGTGCTCGCCTTTATCGTGCGGGGGCTCAAAGAGTTTGGCGAACCCACCCGCAAGGCGCTCATTGTGGACTTGGCTCCCGAGGGGCGCAAGGCGAGCATGTTCGGTGTGTACTATCTCATCCGCGATATCATCGTTTCCCTGGCCGCCTTTGGCGGGGCTTTTCTCTGGAGGATCTCTCCGCAGGTGAACCTTTTCACCGCCTTTGCCTTCGGCGTGCTGGGGACGGTGTTCTTTGCCCTCTTTGGTAGGGATACAGGCTGCGCTGAGCCCAGCCCTGCCCCTGCCCAGTGAGGGGATTGGAAAGAGAAGCGGCCCAGGCAATTCCGACGCCTGGGCCGCTTTTTTGTCTGTTCCTGGCTGCCTAGAGCTTGGGCTGCTCGTAGGTGGGCTTGTTGCAGTAGCGTTCCATGCCCAGTTCAAGCCGCACCACCCCACTGGGGGCAAGCTGTACCTCAAGGTGCTTGTCGTTGACGGGGATGGTCTCTCCGCCCTTGGTGAGATCTCGCACTTGGGTGAAGCGGTGCTCAGCAAAGGCCCCTGCCTGGATGAGGAGGTGGCGGGGATAGAGGGGGCTCGTGTTCACCAGGGTCACCCGGGTGTGGGTGTCATCCAAAAAGTCGACCAGGGCGCTGACGTCCTCCGGCAGACCAGGGCGGCGAGCCTCGACGTCATAGTAGCGCATTCGCACGTGCAAGAGGCCTCCGTGGTAGATGATCTGCGGGCCGCCGCAGGTGAGCTGGATGAGGGCCTCGGTGTGCACAGGGTTGATCTGCTGCCAGTGGTGCACATCCCAATCCTGGGGGTCGCCGTCGTCATGGGCCATGATGTCTAGCCGACGGACAACCTCGTTCCACTGGGCCTCGAGGATCTTGATGGGATAATCCGGGTTTTTGCCCTCGATGTAGCGATACCATGGGGCGATGTGGATGTCGTCTCCCTTGCCGCGGCCTGGCAAGACCTCGTTCCATTGGGTCTCTTTTTCGGGAAAGCGCTCCAGCCGGGCACGGTCCTGCTCGTCCTGGGAGATGTACCAGATTTGGATGGGGTACTCGGGACGGAGGACGCGATAGTCGGTCCAGCCGGCATCGACCCGCCGCTGGGGGATATAGAGGGCACCGTCCTTCACATAGCCCAGCTCGATCATGCGGTCCAGCTGGCTGCGAGGGATATCCAGGTAGCTCATATCCCCTGTGAGGAGCACGGCGTTCATGGCCGAGATGGTCAGCGGCTGAATGATGCTCATAAAGCCGTGGGGCCAGCGCCAACCATAGTACCCACCCCACCACTTGCCGCCCATCAGCTCGCCGATGATGCCATTGGGGCCGACGTTATCTGGGCAGATGCCTCCATTCGCCTCGATGCGCTCTGCCCAGGCCTCCACATAGTCGAGCACCCATTGCTTGTATTTGTCTTCCCCGGTGTAGAGGTAGGCGTTGGTGATGAGGCTGGTGCAAGTAAGGTTCAAGGGGACGTCCCCGCGCATTTGGCGCTCGTTGAGGAGCTTGAGAATCTCTCCATAGATGCGATCGTCGTTCCAGTCGGCGATGGGGCCTTCGACGCCGGGGATGTCCTCAAAGGGGGCGGGGTATTTGGCCAGGATGGGACGGTGCGTTTCCCAATCTTCCCACTCGTTCACAAAACGGGGGCCCTTGCTGCCATTGATGGGGGAGCGGATCATCCGCTTTTCGGGATCCCAGTTCTGAGCTTCGGGGTCCTCGCCCATATAGAATTTGGCAAAGCGTAGGGCACGCGCGCGATCGCGTAGGCGGTAGGGATCTGCCAGGCCAAAGTAGTAAAAATAGATGGAGCTTTCGCCGTGGTGCATCCAGTCGTAATGGGCATCGAACTCGCGGTAGATCTGCCCATACTCGGTGAACTGTTTGGTGACGGCCTCCCAAAGGTAGCGGCTACGCTCGTGAATGTCTGCACTCCCCCCGAGGACGTAAAAGAGGGGCCAGTTGTGATAGCTCTCATAGCCATCGTCAGAGCCGTCGATCCCCGGCCAGCGATCCCTCCAGACAAAGGTGCCATCTTTGCGGGTATAGCGCTCCTCAAAGACCGGGGCTGCCTCGTTCATCTTGGCGATGAGGTGGCGCTCCCACAGGGCCCAGGCCGGTGGAGCAGTGCGTTCCTGGCTCTTGATCAAGACACGGTCCATTGTGCCTTCCTCCGTCATTGGAAAAAAGTTTCAGAACGAGTCCGAGCCCGTTCCCAAACGAAAGCAGAGTTTAAAAGGGTGGAAACAAGCTGTCAAGTAAAATGTATAGCTCTTAATGAACCCTAACAGGCCGCTAGGGCGGGGATCTCTTGGGTGATGGTGATCTCCTCCGTGGAGACCTGGCAGATATAGGCTTTGACCTTTACCCCTGCTTGGGCGGCCTGGGCGAGCGTGCGGGCAAAGAGCGGGTCTGCCTGAGCGTGGGGGCAGAACCGCAGGGCATCTGGTCGCTGGACGACAAAGACGATGGCTGCTCTCTCGCCACTATCGAGGAGGTGAATGAGTTCCTCCAAGTGCCGGCTGCCGCGTAGGGTTGGGGCATCGGGGAAAAGGGCCGTGCCCCCTTGGACGAGGGTAACGGATTTCACCTCCACCCAGCAGGTTTCCTTCCCCCGGCGAAGACAAAAATCGAGCCTGCTCTTCCCCTGGCGAACCTCTCGGCTGATCTCCCAACGTCCTGGGCCAAGCGAGGCCCTCCCGAGGCGAAGGGCCTCCTCAAAGAGGGCATTGGGCAGGCGAGCATCGACAGAGACGAGGACGTTGCCGTGTTGCACCAGGAGGAGGTCATAAGGCGTTTTGCGTGTGGGCGAGGATTTGGGGGCCAGCCAGAGGGGTGCCATAGGAGTAAAGAGCTCGCGGAGACGGCCAGAATTGGGGACGTGGGCAGTGCTCTCGCGCCCTCGGACGAGCACTCTGGCTCGAAAGCGGTTTTCCCTGCGTATGAAAAATCCTGGAACCAGGGAGGGAAGCTTCATCAAGGGAATATCTCAGAGAAATCGACACTGCCCCCATTATACCTGCTTTACGGGGGGCGCCAAGCCTTTTTTTCTGGGGCTTGGACGCAACGGGGCCCTGGAAGACGCCTCCCAGGGCCCCGCCGTCCGCGGGCCGAGAAAGAGGGCGCCCCCCTTAGAGCGTCCCGTTTCGCCCCCAGAGAAAGATGTTGTAGAGCTTGTCAAGGGCTCGTCTTCGATGATGAGGATATGGGGCTTTTGATGCATCGTTCACCTCGATCGCTGGGGTGCCCAGCGCAGCGATTGCCGAGGGGGAAGATGGGCTTTAGTGCATCTCGCGGCGGCCTGCCAGGGCCTCAGCCAGGGTGATGCGATCGGCATATTCCAGATCTCCCCCACGGGGAAGGCCCAGGGCGAGGCGTGTTACTTTGATGCCCAGGGGCTCG
>JAGGYI010000296.1 GCA_021162655.1 Anaerolineae bacterium | reverse complement strand
TCGTAGCTATCTAGATCTCTGGAGGATCAACGAGCTACAGTTGCGCGAGATAGGTGTTCTTGCTATCGAGAGGGCGGATATCTGTACATTTTGTCATCGGGCAGAGTTTTTCTCCCATCGAGGAGATGAAGGACATACAGGGCGTTTTGCTGCTCTTATAGGTTTACAGAGCCCAAAGCCCTAGAGGTGTAGGGCAAGGAGGCCAAGATGGAAGGTGGAAGCATTGCAAAGAACCTAGAACGGGTGCGGCAGCGCATTGCCGAAGCATGCCTCCGGGCAGGGAGGAGCCCTGAAGAGGTGACCTTGGTAGCTGTCTCCAAGACCCGTACAATTGAAGAGATCGCTGAGGCTTATGCTTGCGGGGTGCGTCATTTCGGCGAGAATCGTGTTGAAGAGGCAGAGGAAAAGGTGCCTCTCTTGCAGGAGCGTTTTGCTCAGGAGCCCATCGTTTGGCACTTGATTGGCCATGTGCAGAGCCGCAAGGCCAAGAGGGCTGTAGCTGTTGCCGATATCATCCATTCGGTGGATTCTCTTAAGCTGGCCCGGCGGTTGGATCGATTTGCCGCCGAGGCGGGCAAGCGCTTGCCCGTTTTGCTCGAATTGAACGTCTCTGGGGAGGCGAGCAAGTATGGCTTTCCAGCTTGGGAGGAGGAGCTGGTTCAGGCCTTTCTCGAGGAGGCCAAGGAACTAGCTTCTTTGGAACACCTAGAGGTGCGTGGCCTAATGACCATGGCTCCCATTGTGGAAGATCAGGAGGAGGCACGTCCCTTCTTCCAGCGCCTCCGGATGATTCGCGATCTGCTTCGTGAGCGGCTGTCCTTTTCCTCGTGGGATGAACTTTCCATGGGGATGACCGATGACTTTGAAGTAGCTGTTGAGGAAGGGGCGACTCTGGTGCGTATTGGGCGGGCCATCTTTGGCCCCAGGGATTACCATTGAAAAGAGGTGGCAGGATCATGGGGACGCTAGGAGATATTCGGATTGCTTTCATCGGTGGGGGCACGATGGCCGAGGCCTTTTTACGGGGCCTTTTGGGCAAGGAGCTTTGTACGCCTACCCAGCTAGTGGCGAGCGATCCTCTCCCTCAACGGCGGGAGCATCTTACTTCTACCCTGGGGATTCAGGCCGTTTCGTCGAATAAAGAGGCGATTGCTGAGGCAGGGATCGTCGTTTTGGCTGTCAAGCCGCAGGTGTTAAGTGCAGTGTTGGAAGAGCTGGCCTGGCAGATAGCCCCAGAGACGCTCGTGCTCTCTATTGTGACGGGGGCTACAATAGAACGCATCCGCACGGCGTTGGGCACCAAGGCTGTTGTACGCATCATGCCCAACACTCCGGGGCAGATTGGAGAGGGTATCTCTGTGTGGACGGCCACCCCCGAGACCTCCGTGGAGCAGCGTGCCCAGGCTCAGCAGATCATTAGCGCGCTGGGAGAGGAGGTCTATGTGGAGCATGAGGATTACCTTGACATGGCCACGGCCCTGAGTGGCTCAGGCCCAGCGTATGTCTTTCTTTTTATCGAAGCCTTGATCGATGCCGGCGTGCGCATGGGCTTCTCAAGAGCGATGGCGGCGAAACTCGCTTTGCAGACGGTTCGTGGAGCAGCCATTTTCGCTCAGCGTTCGGGCAAGCATCCGGCCATCCTGCGCAATATGGTCACCTCCCCAGGAGGGACGACGGCCGAGGCCCTCTATCACCTGGAGAAAGGGGGCTTTCGTGCGCTGATCTCGCAGGCCATCTGGGCAGCTTATGAGAAGGCCAAGTATCTCGGAGAGTTGGATAAATGAGAGTTCTCTATTACTTTATCGTCGTTTTGGCGAGGGTCCTCAACATCGCCATTTTGATACGCGTCTTTTTGACCTGGATTCCCATCAGCCGGGATAATCCGGTTGTCTCTTTCATTTACGAGATCACCGAGCCCATTTTGGGGCCCATTCGGCGGGTGCTCCCCCCCGTGGGAGGGCTGGATTTTTCCCCGCTGGTGGCTTTGGTGCTCATTGAGGTGGCCGAGAGAGTCCTGCTGACCATCCTAGCGCGCTTGATGTGAGCT
This sequence comes from Anaerolineae bacterium, assembly GCA_021162655.1. GTDB lineage: Bacteria > Chloroflexota > Anaerolineae > UBA1429 > UBA1429 > JAGGYI01. The sequence goes on along the minus strand of JAGGYI010000296.1, from coordinate 910 downwards.
TGCCGAAGACGACAAGAGGGCTGACCCTCAAGGGGCCGGCCCCTTTTTTTTCGCAGCGTGCGGAATTGCGCTTTGCTCTAGGGGCCCCAAGCGGGGGCCTGTTCAAGCATGGGGCTGAGGGTGATGTTCACCCTCTTGCCAGAGTTGAGATCCAGAGTAAAGATGTCCCAGCCTTTTTCCCTATTAGAGTAGAAAGCGATCTTCCCTCCCCAGGGAGACCAGGTGGGGCCGTGGTCGTCTGCGTAGGCATCCTGGCTGGCGTCTCGCCTGCCTGAGCCGTCGACGTTGGCGATATAGATCTCCATGTTTCCTTCGCGGTAGCTTTCCCAGAGGATCTGCTTGCCATCGGGTGACCAGGCAGGCGCTTGGTCGGTGGCGGGGTCGTGGGTGAAGCGCCGCTCATTTCCCCCATCGGCGTCCATGATGTATATCTCTAGGTTTCCATCGCGGTTCGAGACAAAGGCGATCTGCCGGCCGTCGGGCGACCAGGTGGGGCTATAATCTGCGGCTTTGTTGTGGGTAAGCCGGCGGGGGTTCTGCCCGTCAGCGTCCATGACATAGATCTCCCAGTTGCCATCGCGAAAGGAGGCAAAGGCGATCCGCTGGCCATCGGGCGACCAAGCCGGAGTCCAATCTTCGGCAGGGTTTTGGGTGAGGTTCACCTGTTCGTTGCCATCTGCATTCATCACGTAAACCTCGCGGTTACCGTCCCGATCAGAGACAAAGGCGATCCGCCGGCCGTCAGGTGACCAGGCAGGGGAGGTGTCGTTTGCTGGATTATCGGTGAGGCGTACGGGGTCTGAACCGTCGCTGCGCATCACATAGATGTCCCAGGTGCCTTCTGGATCCTCTTTGGCCATGTAGGCGATATGCCCGGGGGCGATGCCTCTTTCTGGAGTGGGTGGGGGAG
>JAGGYI010000227.1 GCA_021162655.1 Anaerolineae bacterium | reverse complement strand
GAGAGGTGCCGGGTAGGCTTTCGGCAGGTGGAGCTCAAGGATGGGCTCATTCACGTGAATGGTGTGCCTATCTATCTCAAAGGAGTGAACCGGCACGACCACGATCCAGATCGGGGCAAGGCTGTGACGCGGGAGTCGATGCTCCAAGATATCCTCCTGATGAAACGCTTTAATTTCAACGCTGTGCGTACTTCGCATTATCCCAATGATCCTTATTGGTTGGATCTTTGCGACGAGTATGGGCTCTATGTTTTTGACGAGGCGAATATCGAGTCGCATGGGGTTTGGGATCGCCTGACCAAAGACCCAGAGTGGAAGCTCGCCTTCTTGGAGCGAGGTATTCGCATGGTAGAGAGGGATAAGAACCATCCCTCGGTGATTGTTTGGTCATTGGGGAACGAATCGGGCTATGGGCCCAACCATGATGCCTTGGCCGATTGGATCCACCAACATGATCCGACCCGCCTGGTGCACTACCATCCGGCGGAGGATGCCCCTATTGTGGACATGGTTTCCTTTATGTATCCGTCGATCTCAAAACTCGTTGAGGAAGCCCAGAAAGAAGATCCTCGTCCAATAGTGATGTGCGAGTATGCTCACTCGATGGGCAATAGTACGGGCAATCTCAAAGAGTATTGGCAGGTGATCGAAAAGTACAAACGCCTCCAGGGAGGTTTTATCTGGGACTGGGTGGACCAGGGCTTGCGCCGTCGAACCGAGGATGGTGTCGAGTGGTATGCTTATGGCGGGGATTTTGGCGATGAGCCGAATGATGGGAGTTTCTGCATTAATGGGCTGGTCTTCCCCGACCGAACTCCCCAGCCTGCCGTTTGGGAGCACAAAAAAGTGGTGCAGCCTGTGCGCCTAGAGCCTGTGGATCTACTCAAGGGCCGGGTACGAGTCACTAATCGCTACCATTTCAGCGATCTCGGGGGGCTGCGTATCTTTTGGGAGCTGCAGGAGGATGGCCGAATTATCCAAGAGGGAGAGCTGGAACGGCTTTCGTTGGCCCCAGGGGAAAGCCAGGTGCTTTCCGTGCCCTTTGAGCAGCCTTCCTTCACCCCCGGTGCAGAGTACTGGCTGATGTTGCGGTTTGTACTGGCCGAATCAACTCGATGGGCTGAAGCCGGCCATGTAGTGGCCTGGGAACAGTTTGCCATTCCTTTCCCTGTCCCAGAGAGGCCTCTCTTGCGCGTTGCTGAGATGCCGGCATTGGAACTCAGCGATGAAGCGGGAGCTTTCCTTGTGCGTGGTCAGGGTTTTGCCCTGCGTCTGAGCAAGGCAGAGGGGCGCCTCAGCTCTTGGCATTATCGGGGGCTAGAACTGCTTCGTTGGGGACCTCGTCTGAATATCTGGCGAGCGCCTATTGACAACGATATCGTCCCTGCACGAGAGGACAAGCCAGCGGCCTATTGGCGCAAGGCCGGGTACGACAGACTGGCTCAATGGGTGGAAGAGGTGACGTCCGAGCAACCATTGCCCCAAGTAGTGCGTTTGCGGGTGCGGGCCCGTTTGCAGGCGCCAGATCGCGAGAAGGGTTTCCGTTGCACCTATCTCTATACGATCTATGGTAGCGGGGACCTTCTCTTAGACGTGGAACTTTCTCCTGAAGGGGAGTTGCCTACACTTCCTCGAGTTGGCCTTCAATTGGAGCTTCCTCCTGGCTTGGAGACTTTGACTTGGTACGGCCGTGGGCCTCACGAAAACTATGTGGATCGCAAGCAGGGAGCAGCCGTGGGGCTCTACTCTGGTACAGTGGATGAGCAGTATGTGCCTTATGTCGTTCCCCAGGAGAATGGCAACAAAGAGGACGTGCGTTGGCTCACGCTGACCAACTCAAGAGGTTGGGGATTGCTTGCAGTGGGGATGCCCCTCTTCGGAGCGAGTGCTCATCACTTTACTACCGAAGACTTGACAGTGGCTCAACATACCTGTGATCTTGTGCGGCGGTCTGGGGTCGTTTTGAACTTGGACCACCGGCAGATGGGCCTAGGCAATGGGAGCTGTGGACCAGGAACTTTGCCAGAGTATCTCATCCAACCTGAAGAGATGCGCTTCTCTGTTCGCCTGCGGCCCATTGGCCCCGGAGGGCCTCCAGCCTCTGAACTGTGGAGGCTGATCCTAGAGAGGGTCTAGCTTTTCGGGTAATAGACGGCCCTGTAGAGCGTGGTGGTCCTTTATTCTACTCTACAGGGCCGTTTGGTGTCTTGGTCGTCTCTCTAGCGGGAGGTTCGCCTCTGCCATTCTCGCTGGACGTAGGCCTATTCCTCTGGGATTAAAACTTGTTTTCTAAGAAGGAAGAGCTTCTAGCACTTTTGAGAAGGATTACTCTCGACCATAGAGCCACCAGTAGATGCTTCCTACAAAACCAGCTCCTCCTATAATGTTACCAATGGTTACTGGTAAGAGGTTGTTGAAAAGAAACTGCCCAATAGTAACATTTGCTCCGTTGAGCATTCCCAGAGGGATAAAAAACATATTGGCGACCGAGTGTTCGAAGCCTAAAGCGACGAAAGCCATAATGGGGAACCAGATCCCAAGAATTTTCCCAGAGATGTCATCTGCAGCAATTGCTAGCCACACGGCTAAACAGACGAGCCAGTTGCAGCCAACACCTCGGAGAATAGCAGGCCACCATCCTAAATTAACTTTGGATTCAGCGATCTTTTTTGTGGCTTCTCCCAAAGGGCCTCCATGGACGATTCCTGTCCAATAGGCAATAAAAAGAGCAACAAAGACAGCTCCTATCAAATTCCCCAAGTAGACGATTACCCAGTTACGGAAGAGATTTTTCCATCGAGCGGCCCCGCTTAGGCAGGCGGGAGTAATGACTCCACAGTTCCCAGTAAAGAGCTCCGAACCAGCAATGACCACTAGTATAAGGCCAACAGGGAAAACGGCCCCAAACACAAACTTGGCCAGCCCTGGGTTTGTTTGTGCCAGTCCTGGACTTCCTTTACCAATAACGATAGCAAGCAATCCCCCGAAGGCTATGTAAGCTCCTGCAAGGAACCCTAATACCAGCTGCTTAGAAATTGGAAGATTCGCTTTATTGCAGCCGGCGCTGCACACTGTTTCAACGATAGCTTGGGGAGATTTAAAAGCCATGAGATCCTCCTTTCATTTACAGACAATTGGGTCACGAGGTAATGGTGTGAAAAACGAGTGGTGGAATGGAGATTGGTGATCCTGCTGGGTGGTTGGAGTGCAAACATCGTAATTTCTTTCACATTATATATTGTCTTAAGAGGCAAAGGCAAGAGGTAGAGCTAGAGGACTCGTTTCTCATGAGAACGAGTGTGTGAGATTGTATTTTCTTCTCCTGGGTGTATCATAGAAACAGAAGTTGACCATCAAAGGAGTTGGTGAAATGGCAAACTATGTCAAAATCAGCACGCTTGGGCCGGAACCGCCTCGCGTGAACCCAGGGACGGGACAGGAGGCGGTGGATTGGATGATTGACTTTTGGCGCAAAGAGCTAAAGCAGGTGTTGCCTGATCGTCCAGATCTCATCGTCGTCCCGGAGGCTTGTGATCGCTTCCTTGCCCATTCAAAGGAGGAGCGCCTAGCTTATTACCGTACTAGGGGCAATCAGGTGAGAGACTTTTTTGCCAAAGTAGCGCGTGAGAATCATTGTTATGTGGCATATTCTGCAGCCCGCGAGATGCCTGACGGGACGTGGCGCAATTCAACCCAAATAATCGACCGCAATGGCCAAGTAGTGGGCATTTATAACAAGAATCATCCAGTGGTGACCGAAACAACCGAGTGGGGGGTTCTTGCTGGCCGTGAGGCCCCCTTGATTGAGTGTGATTTCGGCAAGGTGGCCTGTGTGATCTGTTTCGATCTGAATTTTGACGAATTGCGCCTCAAATACGTGGAAGCCAAGCCAGATCTGCTCATTTTTTCTTCCATGTATCACGGGGGATTCATGCAGAATTATTGGGCTTATACTTGTCGAGCCCATATGGTGACCGCAGTAGCGGGGGCAAGGTTGCCCAGCGCGATTATCTCGCCAGTGGGTACGGTTATCGCTTCTTCAACAAGTTACTTTCACTATGTGACGGCCACAGTGAACTTGGATTGTAAAGTGGCCCACCTTGATTTTAATTGGGAAAAGCTGGAGGCGCTCAAGAACAAGTATGGCCCGGGAGTTTCGATCTATGCGCCGGACTATGTCGGGGTAGTATTGATCTCCAGTGAGCTTGAGGATGTGACGGCTGATGAGATGGTCCAAGAATTTGAAATAGAGCTTCTCGATGACTATTGGGCTCGCTCATTGGCTCATCGTCACGATCCTAAAAATATGGAGCCCCCGGCCTAGTGTAGAGGAGAGAATGTCCAGAAGAGGACCCTTGCCCTTTGGGGCAAGGGGTCCCTTTGTGTTCATTTAAAATGAGGAGAGCTCACCCATGAGTTATACAGTCAAAGATGTATTGCGGATGGAGGTGGCCCCTGCCTTGGGCTGTACGGAGCCCTCGGCAGTGGCATTAAGTGCAGCGGTGGCTGCATCGGTCCTGGGGAGGGAGTTCGAGAGCATTGAACTCTGGCTGGATCCCAACACGTACAAGAACGGAATTGCAGTCTCTATCCCTGGAGTGCAGAACTATGTAGGTATCGATCTGGCGGCGGCACTGGGGGCTTTTGGAGGAGATCCTGCTCTCAAGCTAGAAGTGCTTGATCCATTGACGCCCGAGATCGTTGAGGAGGCTGTCAAGTTTGTCCGTGAGGGCAGAGTTCAGGTGCACGTGCTAGAGAAAGGTGGTGGCATCTATGTGCGCACTCACCTTACCAAGGGCTCAGAGAACGCTGAAGCAATCATTGAAAAGTTCCATGATCGCGTGACTTCGATCAAGCATAACGGTCGAGAGCTCAAGGATCATCCTTTGCTCTCCAGAGCAGAGCGGGCCCAGCATGATACGGAGAAGATGGAAAAATGGCTTTCGGGGCTCAGCTTGGCTGAGCTCGTTCAGCTTTTGGACTCGTTGGATGAGGAGGACCTACGCTTCCTGGCAGAGGGGGTCGAGTATAACATGAGGTTGGCAGAGTATGGACTGACCTATGGGCCAGGCTTGGGCGTGGGTTCCACTTTGGAACGGTTGGTGCGCGAGGGACTGACTAAAAAGGATATGGTGATGGCTGCCCGGATCCTTACTTCGGCGGCTGCAGATGCCCGTATGTCGGGGGTCAAGTTGCCGGCGATGAGCTCAGCGGGAAGCGGGAACCACGGGCTAACGGCTATTCTGCCCATTCGAGCCGTGCGGGATTATATCCAGGGGACGAGTGATATGGAGATGCTCAAGGCTATCGCTTTGAGCCATATCATCACGGCCTATGTGAAGGCATATACTGGGCGGCTTTCGGCTGTATGTGGTTGTTCTGTTGCTGCGGGGGCAGGGGCTACTGCAGGGATCACCTATCTAATGGGGGGAAACCTCCATCACATCGCTGGGGCGATCAAGAACCTGATTGCCGACTTGGCGGGGGTAATTTGTGATGGCGCCAAAGCGAGCTGCGCCCTCAAACTGGCGACTGCTGCTGGGGTGGCGGTACAGTCGGCCCTTTTTTCGCTCCATGGGCTTGATGTCAAGGCGACGGACGGAATCATTGCCGCGACGCCCGAACAGACGATGCGCAACGTGGGTCAGTTGAGCACTCAGGGGATGATCGAAACGGATCGGATCATCCTACAGATTATGATTGATAAGCAGTTCAAAGGTGTATAGATGGTTGGAGGAACTATGCAGGATATCATTGGAGATTGGTATACGGCGTCTTTTGATGAGGAAAATTTTCTCCTCAAGATCCGGCAGAATGAAGGGCATCTTTATTATTATCCTTCTTTGTTAAGCCAGGCGAACCCCCTGGGGAAAGAGGAAGTGACCAAAGCTCTCTCTGCCCCTCGCCTCCTCCTCGACAGTGAGGAGCACAAAGTTGTGCTTGTTGAAGCAGGTTCTTCGATTTGGAAAAAGAAGGAGATCTATTACGAGTTTTACCCGGATCGAATAGAGGTCTATCAAAAGGTCTATGGACAGGGCACACTTGAGAGGCTCTTTTTCTTTCGAGGGCGGTTGGGAGACCAGGAGTTTGCTAGCGTTCCTGGCTTTGATATTGTCAAGACAGGGCAAGTGAATTTTCTAGGGGCAGAGCTGTTTCACATCTCTCAACCACTTGTTATTGGTGTTTTTAATGATACGACCTATTGGGGGCATGGCCTTTCTGGGGGCCCCCTTTACTATGCCTTTTCTAATGGGTTGCGGGGGTCATGGCTGGGGGTGTGCTGTGTCGCCAAGCCTGGGGAATATCAGTTTCGTGGCTTTGAGTTCAATTTCAAGACCTCTGGTGTGGAGCAAAGTATGGAGCCTGTGCTGGGGACCCAGGCGTTTTCCTTGGTTTACGATGGACAGGTGCCTGTGAAGGGGGAATTTACTTCTCCCAAGCTGGTGATTCTGAACGGCCAGGATGAGGCGGATATAGGTGGACAGTTGAACGCTCTCCTCGAGGCGAACGGTACCCTTCGGCGTAAAGAAAAAGTCTATCGCTGGTGGCGAGAGCCCATTTTTTGTGGCTGGCATGAGCAAGTTTATTACGGCTTGCGCAAAAGCTTTAGTGGGAGCTTTGAGGCAGGGGCTTCTTATACTGATGAGTGCACCCAAGAGAACTATAGCAACGCCCTGCGAAGGCTACGAGAGCATGGCCTTGTCCCTGGCACAGTGATCATCGATGCTTATTGGCAAAAGATGGAGGGGGGTGAGCTCTGGGAGGTAGATGAAACCAAGTGGCCAGACCTGCGGGGTTTTGTCAAAGAGTGCCACCAAAATGGTCAACGAGTGCTCCTTTGGGTAGTGGCTTGGGCTAGGCAGGGGTTGCCTGCTGAGGAGTGCATCAAAAACGCCCAGGGCGAGCCCATAGCCCCGGATCCGACACATCCGCGTTTTCGTACTAGAGTGCAAGAGGCTTGCCATCGTCTCTTTGGCAGTGATGAAGGGTGCTACAATGTTGACGGGCTTAAAATTGATGGGACAAACGTTACCCCTGGGGGTGTGGGTTATCACAACTATGGCAATGTGTGGGGGTTTGAGCTTCTTCGTGCTTTTTTGGAACTAGTCTATAAAAGCGCCAAAGAGGTCAAAGAGGATGCGCTGATCTCCACTTTTTGTGCTCATCAGTATTTTAATGATGTGTCTGATATGGTGCGTTTGGGGGATCTGTATACCGACATGGGGGATCCTGTTTCCACTGCTGAGCGGCGACGCCAGATCTATACCCTTGCGATGCCTGATAATTTGATAGATACTGATGGCATGGTGCGGTGGTGCGTGGCAGATCATTATCAGGAGATGTTCCTCAAACAGCTTCAGCTAGGGATTCCTTGCCTCTATACCTCTGGGCCACTCTATCGGGCGAGGGGGTTCCAAAGGATTCTCTTCTCTGAGTTTGACGAGGAGGATTATCGTTTGATTCGGGAGGTCTGGGCAAAGCATCGGCAGAGGCTCAAAAAGCAGGGGTTCTCGGAAGCTACGACGGCAAAGGGGGAATGAGTGCATGGTGCAGCGAAAACACGATGTTTCTAGGTCTTGGGAGCTTTACGATAGGGCTTTGGAGTTTATCCCTATGGCGACGCAAACTCATTCCAAAGCGCCTCGGGAGGCACTTCGAGGAGTGGAGCCCTGTTATCTGGTAAGGGGGCAGGGGTGTCGTGTGTGGGATTTGGATGGCAATGAGTATATAGACTTTCGTTGTGCATTGGGGCCTGTGACTCTGGGGTATCGGTTCCCTGCGGTAGATGAGGCGGTACGCCAACGCCTAGAAGAGGGGATTATTTTCAGTTATCCGCATCCCCTGGAGGTAGAGGTGGCCAAGCGCTTAGTTGAGGCCATCCCTTGTGCGGAGCGGGTGCGCTTTTTGCGAACGGGAGGAGAGGCAATGGCAGCCACCTTCCGCTTGGCCAGAGCCTTTACAGGGCGTGACCTGATCCTTACCTGCGGTTATCATGGATGGCTGAACGTTATGTCTCGCCCTGGAGTGCCCGAGGCCGTTCGCTCTGTCTACCGTGCGCTCCCTTGGGGAGATGCTACCCCCTTTGCACAAGCTTTTCGAGAGGCTCCCAGAGAGATCGCTGCAGTGAGTGTGGCCTGCTCCTATGCAGAGATAGAAAAAGGGCATACTTTTCTGGCTGATCTGCGTGAACTCACTGAACGTTATGGTGCTCTGCTGATTTTTGATGAAATTGTCACGGGTTTTCGGCTCCGTCGGGGAGGGGCTCAGGAATACTTTGGTGTCATACCTGATCTGGCTGTCTTTTCAAAGGGTATCTCCAATGGCGTGCCCCTCTCTTGTTATGTAGGGCGTGCTGAAGTAATGGACCTCGTTGAGCGGGTAGTCATCTCTTCGACTTTTGGGGGAGATACCTTGGGCTTGGCAGCTGCTCGAGCCGTCCTTGACCTCTATGCCAAAGAGGATGTTATTGGGACGCTGTGGGCAAGGGGGCAACAGCTCCATGAAGGGTTCAACGCCCACTGCCAACGGTTAGGCATAGCCGCGCGTTTCAAAGGATTGCCTCCGTTGGGACAGCCGATTTTCGAACATCCCGATCCTGCCAGGCGGGAGGAGCTTTTTTTGCGTTTTAACGCAGAGATGCTCAAACGAGGGGTGATTATTTACTCTGTCTGTTATCCGAACTATTCTCATAAAGAAGAGGATGTCGCCGAGGCGGTGGATGCCATCGGGGAGGCTCTGGAGGCAATGAAAGATCAAGGGCTTTTCGCTAGCTAGGACGACGCCGCGGAGATTTGACCTCCGCGGCGTTTTCTTTTCTACTCAGAGCTCTTCTCCCAAAAGGAGGGCGATGTTTCGGTAAAGGACCAGCTCCTCCTCATCTGGGGAGAGATGGAGGAAGCGGATCTTGGCTAGTTCTACCCCGCAATGACAAACAGGCCCGTCGGAGCCAAAAAGCATTTTACTGGCAAGTCCTTCAGCTACGGCCCGTTCCAACCATTCGAACTCAAGCACGCCTGAGGTATCAAAATAGACGTTTGGATAGCGCTTGGCGAGCCAAAGAGTGATAAGGTGGGCTTTGGAATCGGACCTAAATTGTCCCATATGCGCGATGATGATGGGAACTTCGGGATAATTCTCAGCAGCGTAGCGAAGCTCATAAACTTGGCCGAGAACATCAACGAGGAGGGGTTTCCGGTGCCGCTTGAGAGCTTCCATGATCTCCCGGTTAGGGTGGCCGTGAAGTTTAAGGCCCCTAAGCCCCAATTCCCCAAAGGCTTCGTCGAGCATCTCGGCAATGCGCCCTTTGTCTTCCTCTTGGTTTACTTTGGCAAAGCCATAGAGCCGATCAGGATACCTTTGGACGATCTCGGCCGTTTCTCGGTTGTGCTGGACAAAGTTTGTCATCCCAATGGGCAGAACGACAGCCTTGTCGATTCCTGCTTCGTCCATTCGTTTGAGGGAGATCTCGATATCCTCGAAAGCGTCCCATGAGTGTTTGAGGGGCTCACTGTACCCTGCGTGCATATGGCAATCGATAATCATCTTGCCTCCTTTCGAAGGTATTTAATGGATGAGAGGATTTTAACCTCGAGAATGGCTAAAGGCAATCGCCCTGAAGGATCAGCCCGCTTCAAAGCGGGCTGATCTTGTTAATTAGCGGAGTATCAGGGGAAGGTATAACAGTGGCGCAAGGCTCGGCATAGGTGTCGGGGTAGGGGTGGCAGAGGGAAGCACGGTGATTGTCGGCTCGATTCCGCAGATACTTTCATCAGCAGTGAGCCCCACCTCGATTGTCCCTGTCGTGCTCAGTCTGGTGGAGGAATAGATATAGGTAACGGTGAGCGTTGTTCCAGAAGCGATACTGGTAAAGCTGTGCATGCGTACATAGGCTGTGGCTGTATCCCCCACCCTGGGCAGAAAGACCTGACCTTGGGCAAGGCTTTTTTTCTGCGCAAACCTTGCCCCACTCACGCTGCAAAACCCTAACCACTACCTCTAGTGGTAAGAAGGTGAAAAACCACTAGGTTTTGTATTAGCGCCCCAGGAGGGATTCGAACCCCCGACCCACTACTTAGAAGGCAGTTGCTCTATCCAGCTGAGCTACTGGGGCCAAAATGCTATCAGCTTTCCTTCAAATTATAATATAGAGGCTCACTCTGTCAAAGGATGGGTCTTTTCGTCAACGGTTCCGTTGCCTAATGGAGGACAATGCGTTTAAAAGCCTCAGCGTAGCGGTAGCCGAGAGGACGGCCAGTCTCTTCGGCGGCCTGTCGAATGCGCTTGGCTACAGCCTCAATCCGGTTGCCTACTTGGCTGCTGTGTCGTTGAAGAGCTTTGATGCGGCGATCCATCGATTCGCTGACATCTTCCCAATGGTCTGGGTTGTCTGTCCAAAAGAGATAGATCTCTTTAACGGCCCAGGGATCGCGATCAATCAGTTGTTCAGGAAAGATATACCATTCTCGGGCTGCCCAGGCAGCGTCTAGTGCAGCTTGACCGGCTGCTCGATGATCTGGGTGGAGTTGGTAAGGACGCCAGGGGTCGATAGTGATAAGGATGTCAGGCCGAAGCGTGCGAATGAGCTCGCAGAGGCGCCTACGCAGCTCGATGGTATTCTCTAGTAGGCCGTCGGGATAATGGAGAAAGAGTACCGAGCGGACTCCTAGCTCTTGCGCTGCAGCCCTCTGCTCCTCTTCGCGTTGTGCAGCTACTTCTCCTGGATGTTTGCTGGGGTCATGGCTTCCTTTGTCCCCACTCGTAAGCAGAACATAGTCAATGGTGCGTCCTTGAGAGGCCCATTTCGCTACTGTGGCGGCGCAGCCGAACTCGGGATCATCTGGATGTGCGCCGATGACCAGGACAGTGTTCAGTGTTCTCTCCGACATACGCTCCTTCCACCAGGGTAAAGTGCCGTTAGGTTGGGAAAAGTGGCTCGGAAGAGAATTTCAGGCGCTGGAGAACTCGGTAACCATGAATTCGGCAGCCCTGGCAATTTGGGCAAGTTTGTAAGCGCGGTTGAAACGTGTTACGCCGATGAAATCCACTTTTCGGCCGCTCACATGCCGGATCCAGCGTTCCAAGCAGGAAAGACAAGACACGATGCCATTGCCGCTACCTCCTGCAGCAGCAACGGCGATCATTGGCTTGTTGATAAAGGCACCGTGCCCGTCTGCGGTGCTTCGTTTGCACCTGCGCAGACGGTCGAGGAACGCTTTCATTGATTCACTGGGCTCGCCAAAATAGACAGGTGTTACCCAAACATACGCGTCGGCTGCAACAAGCTCTCGGTGGAGAGCTCCAAAGTCGTCCTCTTGGCAGCATTGGCGTTTGTCCCAGCAGGAACCCCATCCTTTGTTGCAAGCCTGGCAATGGCGAATGTCAAGATCATTCAGACGTATCTCGCGCACCTGGTGGCCTGCTCGGCGAATGGCCTCTACCGCGGCTCGGGCGCAGGCTGCGGTTAGTCCGTCTTTGTTGGGGCTGGAACTGACGACTAGTACCCGCATCTACTGACCTCCTTGTTTTGCTCTGAGCCTCTTGCAGATGTGAGCCCAAAGCTGCTGCAGCATTTCGATAAGCAGACGAGGGCTCATCCCCTCTTGTACAGGGCGGAAGTAGAACAGCATGGCCCCAGTAAATCGTAGGATACCGCCGATCACAAGGGTGGGCAAGATGCCTATATGTTCGGAGAGGGCGACGCCGATCAGGGGACCAGCAAAGGCTCCGATGTTCATTACGGTACTATAAACGGCCGTGAGGACATGTTTTTTCCCCGGGGGTAAAAGGTTGAGAAAGATCACACTGTGACTCAGGCTGACTCCAGGGAGGATCAGGTTGATTAAGAATCCTGCCAGGAGGATAAAAGTAAGATTGGGCACCAAAGCTACCATGAAAGCATAAGCAGAGGCCAAGGGGAGGGCAAGGAGGAGGGCTCTTTGCTCTCCCATTTTGTGGATAAAGCGCCGCCAGAGCCAATAACCAATGACGACACCTACGTTGGCAAGGGTCCTATTCAAGCCGATCCAACTATCGGTGGCCCCGAGATGGCGGATAAAGAGAATGATGTAGAGGGGCGCCACCAACCAAGCCCCCAGGTTGAACACCAAGGTGTTGGTGATGATGCGGATAAAGTAGCGGTTCTCCTGGGTCATTGCTCGCAGAGCTTGTTTCCAGGGGAGCTTTGGGGCTTGCGTCTGAGGGGCAGGTTCTTTTTCTGTTTCAGGGATATGGATACGGGAAATGAGGATGACACTGATAGCTCCTCCCAGCAGGCCGACGGCGTACATGCGTTGGTAGTTGGAGGGGAAAGTTCCTCCGTCAAGCCAGCGTCCAAAGAGGTAAACCAATGGTGCAGCGGTGGCACTGCTGAGGATGCTTCGCCAGGCCAGCACGGTCGCCCGAGAACGTGGGGGGATAACGTCGGAAAGCAGAGGGCTCCATCCTGTGGAAAAAAAGACCGATGGGATGGTCATGGCCACCAAAACCCCTACCGTTGCCTCGGGGATGTGTTTGGAAAGGAAGAAGGGTAGGATGAGGATCGCCAGGTATCCGCAGCGAGCAAGGGAGAGACTTCCGAGAACCCAGGGGAGGTAGTTCTTCTTTTTCTCAAGCACTCGGGCGGCGGGAATAAAGAGGAAGACGGCTAACAGAGATGGCAGCGAAGAGAGCAAGCCAACCAGAGTGTTTGATCCACCGGCCCGAAGAATATAGGCGCTGTTGAAAGAAGCAGCAGCCGAAAGGACGGAGGCGAAGGCGACCTCAGCGTAGAGGTAGAAAGCGTTCCGTTCCGCTTCTCCCTCTAGGACCTTGAGCTTTATTCGTAGTGAATCAAGCGGGTTCCTCCACACGTTCTCTTCCTCCTTGGTTGGGATGGCGAGCCCCGCGGACAAGTTGGCAAGTATAGCACAATTCTCTCTAAAGCGTTAACTTTGCAGAGATAAAAAAGAAGCAAGGTTTGGAAACCTCGGGCGCAATTAGTGTGAACGGAGGATAGTGTTTTACTCAGGCCCCTTTTCAGGCGGTTTGAGGCGAGAGCTCTGTTTCTGAAGAGAAATCATATTGTGGGCTTGGTCTCTGAAGGTGAGGTTACTTGCCGAGGGCGTTCATATTCTGCTCCGCATATCGTTTTTCGATCTAGATAGCTCTTCTCTTCTCATTGGTTTTAGATGTCCGCTTGAATTCCCCTTTTCCTCCTTCCAAGCCTGTGTATTCTCGATTCCTATTGACTGCTTTGAAAAGACTCTCTTTGTGCTGCAGAGGCCGAGCGACCCGGCCTCTTTTTCCCCTCTTGGAGTGCTTGGTTTCACCTATCCTCTATGATATAATCAGGGGCGTCTGAAAACAAAGGGAGCCGGGCGCACCTATGTCTCAAATAGAGCGAGGCTGGCGAAGGATAGTAGTCAAGGTGGGGACGAGCACTTTGACAGCTGGCTCTGGACGCCTCAATCCTCCGCGGATGGTGGATCTAGTGCGGCAGATAGCCATGTTGCGAGATAAAGGGGCCGATGTGGTATTGGTTTCCTCAGGGGCTCAGCAAGCTGGTCGCGAGCGGTTGGGGTTCCCGAAAGAGTTAAAGAGCATTCCCTTCAAGCAGATGCTTGCCGCGGTGGGGCAGAGCCGCCTGATGCATCTTTGGGAGCAGTACTTTGAACTCTATGGCATTATTGTAGCGCAAGTGCTGATGACTCGAGAGGATATCGAGGATCGGCACCGTTACCTGAACTTGCGTGATACGTTCGAAAGCTTGCTCCAGCGAAGTATCGTCCCTATTGTTAATGAGAATGATGCCGTGGCTACTGATGAGATCAAAGTGGGGGAGAATGATACCCTTTCGGCGATGGTTTGTAACCTTATAGAGGCTGATCTCCTTATTCTTCTCACTGATACGGATGGCCTTTACACTGCCGACCCAAGCAAGGACCCTGATGCCCGTTTGATTGAACGGGTGGACAAGATCGATGATTCCGTCTACAAATTGGCTCAGGGCACTAGTTCTGAGCTGGGCACGGGGGGGATGTATACAAAGATCCTTGCGGCCGATATGGCGGTGCATAGTGGAACCTCCGTGGTCATCGCCAATGGAGGGCGAGAGAACGTGCTTGCCAAGATCTGGGAAGGGACAGCTCCTGCTACTTGGTTCCCTGCACGCATCACCCCCACTGAGGGGCGCAAGCGCTGGCTTTTGGCTCAATCGGTGACGGCAGGGAGCGTCTTTGTGGACGAGGGGGCTGCTCGAGCTATCGTCCATGCAGGTAAAAGCTTGTTACCAGTTGGAATTGTGCGGGTAGAGGGTGAGTTTGAGCGGGGGGCAGTGATCAGCGTACGTACCCTTGAAGGGCAGGAGATTGCCAGAGGATTGGGCAACTATAGCTCCCGAGATCTGAAGCGCATAATTGGCCAGCGTTCTCACGAGATTGCAGAGATCCTTGGGTATGATTACGGGCCGGCCTTTATCCATCGGGATAAGATGGTTCTTTTATGAAATTCTTGTTGGCATATCAAGATGGAGGGGGACCAAATGGCAGAGGTGAACTTGCGCGAGATGGCTCAGCAAGCCAAAGCGGCAGGGCGGCGCCTGAGTTTGCTCTCTACTGAGGTGCGCAACGCGGTCCTGGAGGAGATCGCTCGGCGCTTGGAGGCTGCAGGAGACGAACTTTGGGAAGCCAATAAGGCAGATGTGGAGGAAGCTCAGCGAGCCCAGATTGCTCCCGCTCTGATTGATCGCTCGACCCTTACTCCCAAGCGTGTGCAGGCCATGGCACAGGGCTGCCGTGATGTGGCTGCTCTGCCAGACCCCTTGGGCCAGATCTTTGATGGGAGGACATTGCCTGACGGGCTTCGCGTGGCGAAGAAGCGAGTGCCCCTGGGGGTTATTGGGGTGATCTTTGAATCTCGCCCTAATGTGACTATCGATATCAGCGCCCTCTGCTTAAAGACGGGCAATGCAGTGATCATGCGGGGGGGCAAGGAAAGCTTGCGTACGAATATAGTGTTGGTGAATATGGTACACGAGGCTTGTGATGTTTGTGGTGTACCCCGCGAGGCGGTACAGCTCATCACCTCAACGGATCGCTCCCTCGTCCCCCAGCTCTTGGCCATGGATGATCTCATTGATCTCATCATCCCCCGAGGGGGGCCGGGTTTGCAGAACTTGGTCAAGGAGCATGCCAAAATGCCAGTTGTCTATGGGGGGATAGGAGTATGTCATCTCTTTGTGGACGAATCGGCTGATCTAGCCAAGTCTATCCCTGTGATTCACAACGCCAAGACGCAAGCCCCCTCGGTTTGCAACGCTTTGGATACTGTGTTGGTGCACCGAGCCGTTGTCCAAGAGTTTGTCCCTGCTATGGTGGCAGATCTCACTTCAGCAGGGGTGCGCGTCCTCTGTGATGAGCCTTCTTGGGAGGCTTTGCAGGGGGCCGAGGGAGTGAATTTTGATCTAGTAGGCCATACTCAGCCTGAGGATTATGGACGTGAATTTCTTTCCCTTGCCCTTTCTGTAAAGGTGGTGGATTCTCTGGATGAGGCCATTGAGCACATTGCTCGCTATGGGACGAACCATTCGGATGGTATCCTGACGAATAACTATGAGAATGCGATGCGCTTTTTGGATGAGGTGGATTCGGCAGCCGTCTATGTAAATGCAAGCACCCGTTTTACAGATGGTGGCCAGTTTGGCTTGGGTGCTGAGGTGGCCATCAGCACGCAGCGGATGCATGCGCGGGGCCCAATGGGTCTTCAAGAATTGACTACGTACAAATGGATTGTGCAAGGGGATTACCACGTGCG
>JAGGYI010000050.1 GCA_021162655.1 Anaerolineae bacterium | reverse complement strand
GATAATAAGCAATTAAAGGTGCTGTCTGCTCTTCGTAAACCTGGATCCGTCTCTTTTGGGTTTCAGGGGTATCGTCTTCCCTTTGGTAAAGCTTGCCTCCACAACGATCACAGATCCCTGGCACCTTCTCAGGATGATACACCCTGTGATAGACTGCACCACACTGGCTACAAATCCAGCGTCCCTCTAGCCGCCTAAGGAGCTCCTCCTCAGAAACTTGAATGTAAAGAACAATATCAATCCTTCTCTTCCGCTTCGCCAGCAGAGTATCAAGTGCCTCTGCCTGAGCTACCGTCCGGGGAAAGCCATCGAAAATCGCTCCTCGAGCACAATCGGGTTGAGAAATCCTCTCTTCCACCATCCGGACAGTGACTTCATCAGGCACCAAGTCCCCACGGTCTATATACTCCTTAGCAAGGCGCCCCAGCTCTGTCCCCTGGGAGATATGCGCACGAAACAGATCTCCCGTCGAAATCTGAGGAATGCCTAACCATTCTTGCAAAAGCTTGGCCTGGGTTCCTTTCCCCGCACCCGGAGGCCCCAAGAGAACAATATCTACCATTTACTAGCGCATCCTCCGAATAAAGCCCTCATAATGCCGCATCAGCAACTGGGCCTCCAGCTGCTTCATCGTATCCAAAACGACTCCTACGACGATCAGCAAGCCCGTACTAGTGATGAGCATCTGGCTCGTTCCTACCAGAGGACGCACAAGAAAAGGCAGAATAGCTACTATACCAAGGAAGAGTGCTCCCACCAGGGTAATTCGCCTCAGAACCCCATTCAAGAACTCGGCCGTAGGCGCCCCTGGACGAATCCCAGGAATAAACCCTCCCTGGCGACGGAGCATTTCAGGAAGATCCTGTTGCTGAAAGATGATATCAGTGTAAAAGTAGGTGAACCCTACCACTAACACGAAATACATAAACCAGTAAAAAACACCATTCGAATCGAAAATCCGCGTCACCCAAAGAGCAACATTGCGGACGAAATCAGCCTCAGCGTTCACAAAGTAGCTGGCTACCACTCCAGGCAGCATAATAATCGACACAGCAAAGATCAAAGGAATCATCCCGGCAGAGTTTACCTGAAGAGGAATATGGGTGCTCTGCCCTCCATAGATGCGGGTCCCGCGGACTCGCTTTGCATAGTGAACAGGAATGCGCCTTTGTCCTTCATGGACGATCACAATCCCCACCACGGTGATAGCAGTGATAACAACCAACACCAAGATACTCCAGGGATTGGCCACCCAAAGCTGGCCCACACGCTGGGGAATCCGCGCCACAATACCGCCAAAGATGATGATCGACAAACCATTGCCAATGCCATCTTGGTCAATCAACTCGCCCAGCCAGACAGCAAACATCGTCCCCGCCGTCAGCGTGGCCAAGGTGGCCAAGGTAGGTAACCAGGTTCCAGGCCGCAAGCCAAAGTTGCTGATCACTGGCCCAGCTGCTCCCGAAGAGCGCGCTAGAATGGAAGCCTGCCCCAAGCCCTGCAGGGCCGCCAACGGCACAGTAAGGAGATGGGTATAGAGATTCAACTTCTGCCGACCTGCATCCCCTTCATCTTTAAGACGATCAAGAACAGGAATAATGGGCGTCAGCAGCTGCAATACGATCTGAGCAGTGATAAAGGGATATACTCCCAAGGCCATCACTGAAAAAGTAGACATCGCACCGCCGGAAAACATATCCAAAAAGCCCAACAGCTGGTTCTGTTGAAACACCTGCCGAAGGGCCTCCAAGTTCACGCCGGGCAAAGGCACATGAGCCGCAAAACGGTAGATCACCAGAATGACCAGCGTAAAGATGATCTTTTTGCGTAGATCCGGCAGTTTAAACGCATTTGAAAGCGCTTGCAGCATCTCTCTCTCCAGTTCAGCTCGCTGAGGGTACCAACATTACGCTACAGTACCTCAACCGTCCCACCCGCTGCTTCTATCTTTTCCTTCGCACTCTGCGAGAACTTGTGCGCCTTAACCGTCAAAGGACGATCCAGCTCTCCCTCCCCCAGGATCTTGATAGGCAACCGCTTCTTTTTCACCAAGCCAGAAGCAACCAGCACCTGAGGGTCAATCACTGTGCCAGGTTCAAAGCGCTTCAGAACCTCTACATTTACCACAGCGTACTCCACACGATTCACATTGCGGAAACCTCGCTTAAAAGGCAACCTGCGCACCAAAGGCAGCTGCCCGCCCTCAAAATAGACCTTACCGCCTCGACCAGAGCGCGCGTTGGCCCCTTTGGTTCCAAATCCACCTGTCTTTCCCTGGCCAGCTGCGATCCCACGTCCTCGACGCTTACGAGGGCGTCGAGCCCCCGCAGGCTCACGCAATTCGTGCAACTTCATGATTCCACCTCTTCAACCTGCACCAGGTGTCGGACTCTATTGACCATACCTCGGATCACTGGGGTATCTTCCTGCTCAACCACATCTCCTAAATGGTGCAACCCCAAAGCTCGAATTGTGCGCTTTTGCCGCACATTGTACCCGATGGCACTTTTCACGTATTTGATCCGCAATTTCTTAGGCATTGGGCATCGACCTCCAAGGAGGTAGTAACTCTTCTACCGACTTGCCCCGACGACGAGCCTGCTCCTCAATATCAATAAGCTCCTGAAGCCCCTTAAAGGTAGCCCAAACAACATTAAAGATGTTATCGCTACCCAAGGACTTGGCCAACACATCTTTGATGCCTGCAGCCTCAACAACAGCGCGCACTCCTCCACCCGCAATCACCCCTGTACCAGGGGAAGCAGGCTTGAGCAACACCTTGGCTGCACCAAACTTGACCAACACATCATGTGGCAAGGTCCTCCCAAACAAAGGCACCTTGATCATATTTCGCTTGGCACGCTCCACAGCCTTGCGAATGGCGCTGGGAACCTCACGGGCCTTGCCCGCACCTACACCCACGCGGCCATTGCCATCGCCAACAACCACAAGGGCACGGAAATTGAACCGCCGCCCACCCTTGACCACTTTGGCCACGCGGCTGATATGTACGACGCGTTCCTGCAGCTCTTCGCCTTCAGCAAACTCTTCGGCTGTGTCTCTCACTACCATGAACCCTCTCCTATCTAGCTCATGAACCACCACACCAGAAGGTGAACCACCGCCTCACTCTCCGCCATGAAACAGGATTAAAACTTGAGCCCCGCCTCACGCGCGCCCTCAGCAAGGGCCTTAACCCGGCCATGGTACTTGTAGCCACCACGGTCAAAAACTACCTTGGTCACCCCCGAGGCCAACGCACGCTTGGCTACCACTTGGCCAACAAGCTTGGCGGCTTCTGTTTTTGCCAACCCTGCACACTGGTCACGGATCTCCCGATCCAGGGTCGAAGCCGAGACCAAAGTCCGCCCCTGTGTATCATCAATCACTTGAGCATAGATATGCCGCAAGCTACGAAATACGTTCAAACGAGGACGCTCACTCGTCCCAAACACCTTCTTGCGAACCCGACGATGCCGTCGCAATCGCGCCTGCCGAACTCTTGTCGCCTTATCCATCATCAGCCTCCAATCCTACCCGCTTTACCAGCCTTACGGCGGATAACCTCGCCTTCGTAGGCGATACCTTTGCCCTTGTAAGGCTCTGGTTTGCGGACTGCACGGATCTTGGCAGCGACCTCACCGACAACTTCTTTGTCATTCCCCTCGACGACGATGGATCGCCCACCACGCTCGACCGTCAACTTGATGCCCGGAGGAGGATCGATCCGTACAGGATGGCTATAACCTATCTGCAAAACTACTGCCTCGCCCTGTTGCTCTGCTCGGTATCCCACCCCATTGATGACCAACCGTTTTCGGAATCCCTCAGTCACTCCTGTAACCATATTGGCCAACAACGCTCTGGTTAACCCATGAAGAGCCTTATTCGTCCGGCTGTCATCAGGGCGCAAGACGCGCAAAGTATTGTCTTCGTATTTGATAATCATATTAGGGTGGAACTCCCGAGAGAGTTCTCCTCTTGGTCCCTTTACCGTCACCCGATTGCCTTCCAGCTGTACCGTCACGCCTGCTGGCACAGGCACGGGTCGCCGTCCAATCCTAGACACAGCAATACCTCCCCTATGGCCAAGTTGCCGTGCAGATTCTTCCAACACTTACCACACTTCACAGAGGATCTCTCCACCAACCCCCTGTCGCCTAGCCTCTCGACCAGACATTACTCCCTTGGGAGTGGAGAGGATCACCGTCCCCAAACCATACTTTACCCAAGGAATGTCGGCCTTTTTTGTATAAATACGACACCCTGGCTTGCTGACGCGCTTTAAACCACGCAATACAGGTTCCTTATCCTCTGTGTACTTGAGATAAATTTTCAGTACAGGGAACTTGCCTTCCCGCACCACCTCAAAACGGGAGATATATCCCTCATCCCTAAGCACTTGGGCAATCGCCTCCTTAATTCGAGAATGAGGGACCAACACATAGCGATGACGCACCTGTATCGCGTTGCGGATCCTCGTCAGCATGTCAGCAATTGGGTCAGTTACCGTCATAGGTCAGCTCTCCATCCTAGAAATCCAGGTTGATGTGTCGAAACAGCAAACGCTTGCCGGACAATTCCCGGAAAATCACCAGCTAGATTTAATCACTCCAGGGATCTTGCCTTCCATCGCCAACTCACGGAAGCAGATACGACACAAATCGAACCTGCGCATATACCCGCGCGGACGCCCACAGCGAGAGCAACGATTACGCACCCGCACTTTGTACTTCCGTTTCTTTTCCCTTTCAATCAGGCATTTCCTTGTCACTGTTCCTTTTCCTCCCTAAACGCTCAACCCTTTAAGCGCTAGGTTCCGTTAAATCCGCCTAGGCCCTAGCAAAGGGCATACCAAACAACTCTAAAAGATAACGCGCCTCTTCATCCGTCTTGGCAGTGGTGACGATCGTCACTTCCATTCCACGGATCTTGTCAATCGAATCGTAATCGATCTCCACAAAGACCAGTTGTTCCTGCAATCCAAGAGTATAATTCCCTCTACCGTCAAACGAAGTTCTCGGAACCCCTCGGAAATCACGTTGGCGGGGCAGAGCAATGTTCATCAAACGATCCAAAAAGGAATACATTCGCTCTCCCCGCAGAGTCACCTTGACGCCAATGGGGTTCCCCGCCCGCAAACGGAACGCCGCGATGGACTTTTTTGCTCTGGTAATTACAGGCTTTTGCCCTGTGATCGTAGCCAAATCCCGGCTAGCTGCGTCAAGAGCTCTGGGGTTTTGCAATGCCTCCCCCAGGCCAATGTTCACCACAATCTTTTCCAACCGCGGCACTTCCATCACATTGCGATAGGAAAACCGCTTCATCATCGCGGGGATGATCTCTTTTTTATACAGTTCCTTCAACCTCGACATCCTCTTCACTCCTCACCCACTGAACCTGGGAGTCTAGTCGATGATTTCACCACATTTGCGACAAACCCTCGATTTGGTCCCATCCGGCATAACTCGATAACCTACCCGCGTTGGTCTGTCGCAATGAGGGCAAACCAACGCCACATTGGAAATGTGGATAGGAGCTTCACGCTCAATGATCCCCACCTGCGTGCGCACATCCCCCGTGCGCCGCTGATGCTTTTTGATCAAATGCACACCAGAAACCACAACCCGTTTCTTTTTTGGGTAAACGATATGCACCGTTCCGCGCATACCTTTGTCATTACCGCTGATAACCTCAACGGTGTCACCCTTTTTGATCTTCATAGTCAACTCCTCATCCAAGGGCTCCAACTCTCAGAGTACCTCCGGAGAGAGGGAAACTATCCGCATGAACCCTTTGTCTCGCAATTCACGAGCAACGGGCCCAAAGATACGAGTCCCTCGCGGAGTCCGGCGGTCCGTATCGAGAATCACTGCCGCATTATCATCAAACCGGATATAAGACCCATCAGGACGTCCATATTCCTTGGCGGTCCGCACTACCACCGCATAGACGACGTCTTTCTTTTTCACCGAACCCCCTGGGACGGCCTCTTTCACTGTAGCGACAATGATGTCGCCCACGCGCGCATACCGCTTCTTCGAGCCCCCTAACACTCTAATACACATAATCTCGCGCGCGCCAGTGTTATCCGCTACCTTCAACCTAGTATACGGCTGAATCATCTTCCGTCACTCCATAGTCCCTGATGTAGGGCCCCAAAGCCCCTCTTCAGCGCGCAGCAACATCCTACGCGCTAGCACGCTTGATGATCTCAATCACTCGCCAGCGTTTCCGCCGACTCAAAGGGCGCGATTCCTCGATTCGGACCCAATCGCCCTCTCGACAGATCTCTTCCTCATCGTGCGCCATGTACTTTTTTGTCTTGCGCACAACCTTGTTATACAAGGGATGCGGCTTGGCCGTCACCACCTCAACCACGACGGTTTTTTGCATTTTGTCACTCACGACACGCCCACTCAATACCTTGCGCGGCATTCTACTGCACCTCCGCCTTCAACTCACGCTCGCGCATAATCGTCTTTACCCGAGCAATATCTCGACGCACCTGCTTGATTCTGTTCGTATTCGTCAACTGTCGAGTCGCCAGTTGAAACCGAAGGTTCAGCAGCTCTTGATAGAGCTCCCGTAAGCGCTGGTCAAGCTCCTCCTGAGTCAGCTCGCGGAGTTCCTGCGCCTTCATGATCCTTCACCTCCCCCAACAACCTCACGCCGCACGAAAACGGTATCAATGGGCAACTTTTGAGCGGCCAAGCTCAGTGCCCTGCGTGCGGTTGCCTCGTCCACGCCACTGATCTCAAAGAGGATCCGCCCAGGCTTGACGACAGCCACGTAATGATCCACATTCCCCTTACCGCTTCCCATACGGGTTTCAGCTGGCTTCATCGTTACCGGCTTATCAGGGAAGATACGGATCCAGAGTTTACCACTACGCCTCATCTGCCGAACGATTGCCCGGCGTGCCGCCTCAATCTGACGGCTTGTAATCCACGAAGGCTCCAAAGCTTTCAGGCCATAATCTCCAAAGTGAATCTGCGAGCCTCGTGTCGCCTTCCCTTTCATTCGGCCGCGATGTTGCTTCCGATATTTGAGCCTTTTTGGCATTAACATAGCGCTTACACTCCCTCAGAACTGCGAGCTACCTCGGCCGCTTCTGGTAGCACATCTCCTCGGTAGATCCACACCTTGACCCCAATACGACCAAATGTCGTCAAAGCCTCGTCTTGAGCGTAATCAATATCTGCCCGCAAAGTGTGAAGGGGAACTCGCCCCTCTCGGACCCATTCGCGGCGAGCCATCTCGGCGCCCGAAAGGCGACCACTGCAGGCGATTTTGATTCCTTTGGCCCCCGCACGCATGGCCCGAATGACCGCTTGGCGCATCGCCCGCTTTTGCGAGACACGTCGCTCAAGCTGTTCTACAATGCTCTCTGCTACTACATGAGCATCAAGCTCTGGACGCTCCACCTCAACAACATCCAAACGCAAATTCTTATCCGAAAGCTGGGTCATTTTCTCCAATTCGGCCTTGAGGGCATTCACATTAGCCCCCCGGCGACCAATAACAATCCCTGGCTTGGCCGTCACAATGGTGATGGCGATCTGCTTGGGGAACCGTTGAATCTCTATGCGCGAAATGCCCGCCCGGCCCAACTTTTTCCGAATAAGTTCCCGAATCTTGATATCCTCGACAAGGAGCCGAGCATACTCGCGCTTCTCAGCATACCACTTAGATTCCCAATCCTTAATGTACCCAAGCCTAAAACCAATTGGATGTACCTTACGACCCAAGATTCCCTCCTTCGCCAGAACCTTTACCCTGCTCTCTCGGCTAAGACTACTGTAATATGTGAGCTACGTTTCAGAATGGGTTTGAAACGCCCCCGAGCTCCCGCTCGTCCTCGCTTCAAAGTCGGCCCCTCATCAACCGTGATCTTGGCGATATAAAGATCATCTGTGGAAAGGCCATAGTTCTCCTCAGCATTGGCTGCTGCCGAGGCGATCGCCTTCGCCACCACCTTTGCGGCGGCCTTGGGGGTAAAGCGCAAAAGCGTCAAAGCTTCATTTACATCCATACCCCGCACCAGGTCCGCCACGAGCCGCACTTTGCGTGGCGACATCCGTATATATTTAGCTACTGCCCTTACTTCTAGGTCCATACCCTTCTCCTCGACGCTAGCTGATGCGCGCAAGCGGCTTGCGCCGACTCTTAGCGCGTCCGAGTCCTACGCTCCTTGGCATCATGTCCCCGAAAATACCGCGTAGGAGCAAATTCGCCTAGGCGGTGCCCAACCATATTCTCGGTGATGTAAATGGGAATATGGCGACGCCCGTCATGCACGGCGATTGTATGTCCCACCATCTGGGGGAAAATCACGGATGCACGAGACCATGTCTTAATAACCCGCTTCTCCCCCCGACGGTTCATTTCCTCTATTTTTTTCAGGAGTTTGGGCGATACATACGGTCCCTTTTTCAGCGATCGAGACATTTGCAAGCCCTCCTATCAAACAACCGGAAACTACCGACGCTTTCCACGCCTACGAATAATATACTTGTCCGTTGCCTTATTACGCCTGGTCTTCGCCCCCAACGTAGGCTTGCCCCAGGGGCTCTTGGGGCCGGGCAGACCAATCGGCGCCTTCCCCTCACCACCACCATGAGGGTGGTCACGAGGCGTCATAGCAGATCCGCGGGTATGTGGACGTCGACCCAGCCAGCGGCTACGTCCTGCTTTCCCCAACTTGATATTGCTATGCTCCACATTTCCTACCTGGCCGATCGTAGCCATACATTCTCGCCGCACTAGGCGCACCTCGCCAGAGGGAAGGCGCAAATGCACGTAATCTCCCTCTTTGGCCAACAGCTGAGCCGCAGTGCCAGCTGCACGGGCCAGCTGCCCACCTCTTCCTTTGTACAGCTCGACGTTATGCACCATGGTGCCAAGCGGAATGCGCTCCAGAGGCAAGGCATTGCCGACCCGGATCTCGGCGTCCGGCCCAGACATTACCTGGTCACCAACTTGCAATCCCAAAGGGGCCAAAATATAGCGCTTCTCACCATCGGCGTAGACCAAAAGAGCGATCCGCGCGGAGCGATTGGGATCGTACTCTATAGCCGCAACGCGCGCAGGGATCCCAAATTTATCGCGCTTGAAATCGATCACCCGATAACGCCGCTTATGCCCACCACCTCGATGGCGCACGGTGATCTTGCCCCGAAAGTTGCGTCCCGCCTTTTTCTTCAAAGGCCGCAACAGAGACTTTTCAGGCTTGGTTTTGGTAATTTCCTCAAACGTATATCCCGTCATTCCCCGCCGAGATGGCGTGGTCGGCTTGTATACTTTGATAGCCATTGATCGCTCACCTCACCCTATGGGCTCTAACCGATGACCTTTCTAAACACCTTCAAAGAAGCTAATACTCTCACCAGGGGCCAGGGTCACAATAGCCTTTTTCCAATCTCGCATCTTGCCCTCATGGCGTCCCCAACGGCGCTTCTTTCCTCGGACGTTCATGATATTTACCGCCTGCACATGCACGCCAAATATCTCTTCGACCGCTTTGCGCACCTGATGCTTATTCGCCCGCACATCCACCTCAAAGACATACTGCCGCAGAACGTCCGCTTGATAGCTGCTTTTCTCTGTCAGTATAGGCCGCTTCAACACCTCGTATATCTCCATCGCGACGTTCTCCACTCCTAACTAGCATAGGCTAGTGCCATCTTATCCCTAAGCAGCTGGCTGCTCTTCCTTTTCTCCCCAAAGGTTATGAATCAAATCTACAGCTTCCTTTGGCATCATCACATAGTCATACTTGAGCAAATCGCGCACATTTAGACAGGTTGCCCGCAGTGTTTTAACCGAAGGCAAATTGCGCGCAGCTAGTTCCACTGTCGGCTCTGCCTCAGGAAGCAAGATCAACACCCTATCCGAAAGCCCCAGCCGATCCAAAAGGGCTGCCATCTCTTTCGTTTTGGGCTGATCCAGCTTGAGCTCATCCAAAACCACGATTTGGTTCTCCGCGGCCTTGACCGAAAGAGCCGAGCGCAAGGCCAGCCGTCGCATCTTGCGATTCATCTTCTGGGCATAGCTGCGTGGCCGAGGGCCAAATACCGTGCCTCCCCCTTTCCACTGGGGCGCACGAATGCTTCCCTGCCGGGCACGGCCCGTGCCCTTTTGTCTCCAGGGCTTTCGCCCACCTCCTCTTACTTCCGCGCGAGTCTTGGTCTTGTGTGTACCAAGACGCGCATTCGCCAGCTGGCGCACAAGCGCCTGATGCATAACCGGGATATTGGGTTCGATGCCAAAGACATAGTCTTGAAGCTCGATCTCTCCGACCGTCTCACCGGCCATATTCTTAACCGGTACTAGCATTGCTATCTCTCCCTACATGTCGTCTGCTTAGAGAGCCTCATCTCCAAAGTCATTCGGGCGACCCTCATCACTCGGACTTCTTCCTTGCCGAGCCTTTGACCGCATCTCGAATCAACAACAATCCATTGCGTGGCCCAGGAACAGCCCCCCGAACCAACAGCAAATTCCTTTCCGGATCGACCCGCACCACTTCTAGATTCAGCACGGTCACCCGTCGGTTCCCCATATGGCCAGGTGCTCGAAGTCCCTTGAAAACACGGCCAGGAGTGGTTCCTGAACCGATAGAACCCACCGCTCGATGCCTATCGGATTGGCCGTGCGTCTTGGGCCCTCCTCCAAAGCCATGCCGCTTGACGGCACCAGCAAAGCCTCGTCCCTTGGACGTCCCCGTCACGTCAACCAATGTTCCCGGGGTAAAGATGCTCACATCCAACACCTGGCCCACTTGATACTGATCCACATCATCAGTCCGAATCTCCCGCAGATGCTTCAAGGGAGGGAGATCCTTCAGGTGACCCCTTTCAGGTTTATTCAGGCGCTTCGCATGGCCAAACCCTATCTGGATGGCGTTATAGCCATCTCTCTCCACCGTTTTGATTTGGGTCACATAACAGGGACCAGCCTCAATCACCGTAACCGGAACCACCTCCCCCTTCTCATCGAAGAGGCGAGTCATCCCTATTTTCCTACCAAGTAGCCCTTTTCTAATCATCTCCTGTTACCTCCGGGGGATCTTTGGGCAGCCACTAAGACATACCTCACTTAGGCGGGCTGCAAGGGCACGCCCTTTCCCCCTTTGCCTTCTTTCACACATTTTCCTGCCGCTAGAGCTTGATCTCGATATCCACTCCAGCAGGCAAGTCCAAGCGCATCAATGCGTCGATCGTTTTCGAGTTTGGATCTAGCACGTCAATCAAGCGCTTATGAGTACGAATCTCAAGCGCCTCCCGGGAGTCACGATCGATAAAAGGAGACCGCGCAACCGAAAATTTCTCAATCCGGGTAGGCAAGGGCACTGGCCCTACGACGACTGCTCCTGTTCTCTCAGCAGTGTCCACGATCTGACGTGCCGATTGATCCAACACTCGATGATCGTACGCTTTGAGTCGAATCCGAATCCGTTGTTGTTTGGCCATACTCTCCTCAACCGCCCAACCGCTTTAATCTCTCGTACCCATCGATATCAGGTACGAGTCTACCTACTTGAACTATTCGATGATCTCGGTGACGACGCCAGCGCCGACGGTTCGGCCGCCCTCACGGATAGCAAAGTGCGAGCCGACCTCCAGGGCCACCGGGGTGATCAACTTGACGGTCAAGTTGGCGTTGTCGCCCGGCATGACCATCTCCACACCCTCGTCCAGGATCACCTCTCCTGTCACGTCCGTCGTCCGAATGTAGAACTGCGGACGGTAGCCCGAGAAGAAGGGGGTATGCCGCCCACCCTCTTCCTTCTTCAAGACGTAGACCTCCGAGCGAAAGACCGTATGCGGCGTGATCGACCCTGGTGCAGCCAGCACCATTCCACGCTCCACCTCATCGCGGTCCACCCCG
>JAGGYI010000260.1 GCA_021162655.1 Anaerolineae bacterium | reverse complement strand
TGGTTTCGTCAACGAGTTCCCATCGTTGATGATTCCTGGTTTGGTGAACGTTTTTTACATCTTTATGCTACGACAGACGTATTACAGTATTCCTCCAGATTTCGAAGGAGCGGCGCGGGTGGATGGTGCGGGTACCTTACGGGTATTGAAGGATGTCTATCTCCCGATGCTCAAGCCTACACCGACGGTTTTGGTTATCTTTCAGTTTGTGCGCATCTGGAACGACTACCAATGGCCGCTGATCGTCAGCTCGGGGAACCGCAACATTTGGACAGTGGCCTTGGGGGTCCAGCGGATGCTCTTTGTGGGGGCCCAAGTGAAGGGATATCCTCAGGGCACAGCTTTTCAAGATT
Source organism: Anaerolineae bacterium (assembly GCA_021162655.1). Classification (GTDB taxonomy): domain Bacteria; phylum Chloroflexota; class Anaerolineae; order UBA1429; family UBA1429; genus JAGGYI01. Next base: position 3,402 of record JAGGYI010000260.1, on the reverse strand, counting down.
ATCCCTTTTCCTTCGCCTTGGCCACAGTGGCGACCTTGCCTCTTATCATCATGTTCCTCAAACTGCAGAGCTATTTTGTAGAGGGGGTTCAAGGGTTTGCCATCAAAGGGTGAGTCTCTGGTATTTTAATGTAAAAAAGGGGCATGCAAATGCATGCCCCTTTTCTGTTGGAGCGGAGAGGGCGGGATTTGAACCCGCGGGGCTCATCGCCCACACGATTTCCAATCGTGCGCACTCGACCGGACTATGCGACCTCTCCACATAGCCGTGCGGATTATACCATAAGAGAGGCTTTTCCATCAAATCAGGGGCTGTGTGAGGCTGGGAAGGAGATGGTTTGGATAGGAAGCTCGCCCTCATAAGCAAGGGTACCATCAGCTTTGATGGCAGGGTATCTCTGGCCGTTATCGCGGTTATAGAGCCCTACTGTGACAACATAGCTCCCTTCCGGGAGTTGCTGGGTAGGCATGAAGCGATAGTCATACACGAGCCACCCCGGTTGCCAGCTTTCAAGGGGGAGCATTCCTCCGAGAGCATCTCCGTCTCTGCCTCGTACATAGCGTCCCTCAGAAGTGAGAAGATGTAGAAAGATCGTATCCCCGCTTCGAGCGTTGCCTATGGGACGCCAGAGAAGCTTAACCAGCAACCCTCGAGGGGTTCGCTCGGTTTTGTAGTGAACGAGTTGAACACGATCCCCAAAGGTAGCGGTGGCGGGAAGGGCTTGATCTGGAAGAACGGTTCCTATGGCGCAAAGTTCGAGAGAGCCGTTGGGAAGATAGTTTGTGAGGTAAACGGTATCTGCCCATTGAGCAGCCTTGAAAAGCCGATCTGGAGGAGCATTTTCCCCACGCATATCTACCCGATAAGGCCAGGATTCACGGGCGTGCCACCCTGTGACAAAAGAGGAAAGGGAACGGGTTTCGGCAGCTTGGCCAGTAGTACTGAGCGCATAATCAGAGAGATCCTGAATGACTGGAGCCAGAGTAAGCCCCCAGAAGCCTAGCGGATAGAGCCGAGGACGTAGCTCCAGTCGGTCAGGAAAGTTGATAAAGAGCAGGTGCCCTCCCGGATGGCTACCGATCACTTTAATGGTTTCTTGTAGGTGGGAGGTGCCTATCTGATAGAGTCGTTGAAAGCAGCTCCACTGCTGCACAGCGCTTGTCGTGCTCGTGAAAAAGAGAAGGCTCCCCCCCAAGAGGATCCAGAGCCGTTTTCGTGATACAAGTGCCTGGGCGACCCAGCCGGCCCAGAGCCCGGCAATGCCGGGAATGGCTGGGTAGAGCAGCCGTGAGCCTACGCAGGCATAGTGCCAGGAGAGCCCTATCCAAACGGGGGCGATTCCCGTAATGGCCCAGAGAGTGGAGAGCAGTGCCGGTTTCCCTTGGCCTAGAAGGCTGAGGCCAAGGGCCAAGATGCCCCAAAGAGCGCTCAAAAGGACGACAAGCTGGAGAGGAGTGAGCTCAGGCCAAAGTTTGTTTGCCAAGGGAGCGAGGGGGTAGGCCCATCCCTGGAGAAGATAGCCTAGAACGCGAAGTTGAAGTCCGCGGCCGGTAATCTCTGCATGGCGGGGGACATGTAACCAAACAAAGACGTAGCTCAAGGCCAGTGCCGTGTGCCAAAGGGGCCAGAGTCTCTTTCGTTTGTCTCTCTGCGGGGAAGCTAGCAGAGCCAGCCAAAAGAAGAGAAAGAGAAAAGGGAGGACGCTTTCCTGGAAGAGGAGCCCCAGCCCATAAGTAAGGAGAGAGCCTGCGAGGAAGATAGCTTGGCCGCGACTTTGGAAGAGGTGGGCTAACCAGGTGGCCAAAAGAACAAAGAGCAGGGCCAGCGGTTGTTGGGGAGCCTGCCAAGCGACCGCCTGATAAGCAAAAGGGTGAATGGCAAAGAGCAAGGCGCTGAGACGGGCATGCCAGCGCGTAAAGCCCAACGCTTGGAGAACGGGAATGCTGAGGAGAACAGTTCCCAAGTGGGCGCTGATTTGGATAAAGTGGGCCCATTGTATTCGTACGGTGCCGTCAGGGCGGGAGAGCAGACGGTTCAGAAGGATTGCCAGAGGACGGTAGAATTGAAAGGTTGGAAGGGGCAGCAAGATCCTCCAAAGAGGTTCCCCCATTCCTTGTTGGTACCAGGTAGGATCATCCCAAATGAGCCCAAAGCGCAAAGATGGGCCGTAAAGCAGAAGGATGAGTACGGCCAACAAGCACGGAAACCAGAGGGCTTGTAGGTGCTGTCCTTTCGAGCGGGCATAGGACATCGTTAGCGTATCCTGGGCCTTAGGTGTCTCATCAATGCGAGAAGCCCGATCCCTCTGTATTTTGAGGGATCGGGGCAACTGTAACATGAGGGCTCGTTTTGGTCAAGATTTGGGGATTAGCTAAATGTTTTCCCATCTGTGCGGTGGGCTCGAATATAGTCCCAATCCAAGTCGACGCCTAACCCAGGGCCATCGGGGGCGTAGACGCAACCGTCTTTGTCGATGGCGTCGAGGCCGTCTCGGTAGTTGAGGAAGTAGGGGCGGGGGGTTCCTGGACATTTCGGATGGACAAGCCCCATCTCGTAATAGTTAGTATTGCGAATAGCGGTCATGAGATGGCGCTGGGCGGGACCCGGACCGTGCATTTCGACATCGAGCCCCAGGCTTTCTGCGGCATGAGCCAACTTGATGACCCCTGTGATGCCATCATAGTTGGGATCCCCTCGGAGAAAGTCTGTGGCATCTGCCAAGGCAAAGTCGATGTGAGGCTCAAGGGTTCGCACGTGTTCTGTCATCAACAGGGGGGTCTTGATAAGCTGGCGTAGCTTGCGATGGGCAAACTGGGAAATGCCTCCGTCTTTATAGGGGTCCTCAAGCCAGAAAAAGTTCTCTTCGTCGCAAGCCCATCCTACTTTGAGTGTGTCCCCAAAAGTGTTTAGCTCGCAAGCGGGGTCGTTCATCAAGTCCATCTTGTCGCCAACGCGTTTGCCCACCGCGTGGATGGTGGCAACTTCCATCTCAACAAGCGAATTCCCCCAGCCATGTATCTTGAAAGCGGGGTAACCCATCTCTAGGCAGCGCTCTGCAAAGTCCGCGTAGGCTTCGGGGCAGTCAAGCCCACCGTTGTGGTCGCCATGAGTGGTACTGGCATAGCATTTGAGGGGTCTGCTATATCCTCCCAAGAGTTCGTAGATGGGAGCGTTGTAATACTTGCCGGCGATGTCCCAGAGGGCGATGTCTACCGCTGCCAAGCCAATGCGGGCCATCTGACGGAGAGCTCGTTTGACGTCTTGATAGATCCTTTCACGTTCGAGAGCGTTTTTGCCGATGAGATAGTGGGCAAACATGGGCAAAGTGCTCAGTTGGGCACTGGTGGTGACGTGTTCCCCAGTGATCCCGATGTTTGTGTGTATTTGGAGAACGACGCTCTT
>JAGGYI010000302.1 GCA_021162655.1 Anaerolineae bacterium | reverse complement strand
CTGCCATGCTTGTTGTACCGCCTGGTCGAGATCCAAATATCCTCCCAGAGATCGAGAGGAGACGAGCCAGCTTTTCTCGCCTGCTTGAAGGCGCACAAAGGGCAGTTCATCCTCGGCTAGCTTTTTCCGTAGATGGGTAAGGGCCTCTTCAGGGGTAAGATTGCCCACATCAACACCCAAGATCGACACTCCCGCAAAGATGCGCTCCGCATAGTGGGCGTTGTAGGCCATAAAGGCTACCCCTAGGGTCGAAAGACCTAGGAGGAGGACAGTCCAAATGCCTAAAAGAAAGCGCAAAAAGCGTATACCAAATGGAACAGAGTTTCTCAAAGTGGACATCGGCCAACCTTGGACCCTTTCTTTGCCTCTGAGTATAGCATGAAAAAGAGTCTCATTGTCAAGGGCTTGGGCTTGTGCTATTATAGGGAGCAACCCGGCTGAAGGAGAGGATTGTGATGGAGGCTTGGCCATCCCAAGTGAGCGCGCTGGATGAGCTCTCATGGGCTCGTCTTTTGCTTGAGGGAGTTTTCGCCATTGAAGAAATGGGGCTTTTGCCCAAAGGGATAGTGGGTGCGCCAAGCATTCAGGCGAAGGGATATTTTCTAGGAGATCCGGAGCGCGCCTATGCTTCTTTGTTACCGGCGGTGCGGGCCCGGGGATATACTTTATGGTTCCGCCGGCGTGGAGATAAGGCGCTTGTTATCCTGGAGCGGGGGCTGGTTCGGCTGACGCCGAATAACCTTTGGTTACCTTGGGTATTAGGTGTGTTGACGATATTCTCGATGCTCTTTACTTATATAGTGCTTTATATCTCTCCTGAGCTAAACTGGGAGATAATTCGTGAAAATATAGACCAAGCTTGGCTTTTTACTCTTAGCTTGTTAGGTATCCTTATCACTCATGAGTTGGGTCATTACTTTACTGCCAAACATTTCGGCGTAGCCACCTCTCTGCCTTATTTGATTCCCTTCCCCCTTAGTGCCTTTGGCACGATGGGAGCCGTCATTCGAATGAAAGATATCCCCCCGACTCGGCGGGCGATGCTCTTTATAGGAGCGGCTGGTCCTCTCTGTGGGCTGGCGGTGGCCCTTCCTGTCCTGATTACGGGATTGTCTTTCTCTTCCGTGGAATCCCTTCCTCCTTACGGAGGCTATGTACAAGAGGGGAACTCGATCCTCTATGCCTTTCTCAAGTTCCTGATCTTTGGAAAATGGCTCCCTTCGGGAGGGGAGGACGTCTTTCTTCATCCGATGGCTCTGGCGGGATGGGCAGGCCTTTTGGTGACCGCCTTTAATCTTATTCCTGCGGGGCAGCTCGATGGGGGGCATGTGGCGCGTAGTCTTTTCGGTGAGCGGGCCTCTCGAGTGACCTGGGGGGTAATCTTGGTGCTGACCCTTTTGGGTGTCGTCTGGAAAGGGTGGCTTCTCTGGGCAGTGCTCATTTTCTTTTTTGCTCGGAGGCAGATCGGTCCGCTGAATGATGTCTCTCCTCTTCGCAAGGGCGAGAAAATCCTTGCAATCGCTTTGCTCATTCTTTTAATTCTCCTTTTTGTTCCTCTTCCCATGAAAGTGGTGCCCCCTCAAGGGATACTGTGAGGAACAATTCTCCCTCTGCGTCCGCAAATAAGGAGGGGGAGGAGCGCAAATGCGCGATGATGGTCTTGCTTGGCGCAACATTCTTATAGCCCTGGCGGCTGTAGCCCTTTTTACGATTGGCCTGGGTATTATTGTTTACGTAGGCATAGCTCGTGAGCGCTTGATGCCCAAGCCTACGTTAGTGGCCCAGGGCTCGCCTCGTCCCGGCCCTTCGGTTACTCCTTGGCCCTCGGAGACGCCCCAACCCCTGACTACAGTGGTAGGGATTGTACGAGAATATTCTCCAGGGGCGCTGATTATTGTTCTCGAGCCTCGCGAGGGGAATGTAGAGCAGGTCATCGTGCCAGAGAACATCGAGGTGAGTTGGGCAGATGGCCAGCGCGCTTCGCCTAGGGAGATTGTCCCTGGGCAGGAGCTTTTTGCCGAGGGTCCTCTGGATGCTCTGGGGAGGATGATTGCACAGCGCATTGTCATTACCAAACAAGCAATCCCCACTCAGACGGCTTCCCCTGTGCCCCCTGAGCCAACTGCTACTCCTACTCCGGCGAATCGCTGGTTAGCCGAGTACTATGGCAATCGTACGTTAAGTGGTTCTCCTGTGTTGATTCGTTATGATCCCAAGATCGATTTCCGTTGGCAGCAGGGGGCGCCTGCTCCTGGGATGCCTGCAGATAACTTTTCGGTGCGTTGGCGTGGTCGTTGGGCTTTCGATGAGGGGGGATATCGCTTCTATGCCTATTCGGATGATGGGGTGCGTCTCTGGGTGGATGGCGTCCTAGTGATCAACCAGTGGAAGAATCAGTCCCCCACTCTTTCCTATGGGGACCTTTACCTGAAAAAGGGTGAGCACATAGTTCAAGTTGAGTATTTCGAGGGCGTGGATAACGCCGAGGTGCGCGTTTGGTGGGATTTCCGGGGAGCTTATCCCGATTGGCGAGCGGAGTACTTTGCTAATCCTGATCTCTCTGGAGACCCCGTGCTAGTACGCAATGATGTTGCTGTAGCTTTTGATTGGGGGGCTGCCTCTCCTGCTCCTGAGGTACCTGCGGACCGGTTCAGCGTGCGTTGGACGCGTACCGTGCAACTGGAAGAGGGCCCTTACCGATTTCGGGCGCGGGCGGACGATGGGGTGCGCCTTTGGGTGGATAGCGTCCCTGTGATCGATGAGTGGCATGAGAGTACCCCAATGATCTATGACGGTTACCTGCTTTTGGATGGGGGCCCCCATCAGTTGCGCATTGAATATTACGAAAATGGCGGTGATGCTTTTGTCCAGGTCTGGTGGGAAAAGATTACTTCCTTTACCCATTGGAAGGGCGAATATTATGCAAATCCTGACCTGGCAGGGCGTCCGGTCTTTATTCGAGATGACGAGCAGCTTGATTTCAACTGGGACAAAGGCTCTCCTGGGAAAGGGATTCCTGTAGATAACTTTTCTATCCGCTGGTCGCGGACGCTTTCCTTCGAGCCGGGAGAGTACCGTTTTGTAGCCTACGCTGACGATGGAGTGCGGGTGTACGTTGATGGCCAGCTGGTCATCGACGAGTGGCGCGATTCTCCAGCTGAGTGGTATGAAGGGGTGCTCTCTTTAGACCGCGGAAAGCACCAGGTGGTGGTCGAATACTATGAACGGGGTGATCAGGCGATCATCAAAGTAGGCTGGGAGCTTGTACCTACACCTACGCCTACTTTGACAGAGACTGCCACGCCTACTTGGACGGCTACCCCTATCACGCCCACCTCTACGCGGGTCACGCCAACTTTTACCCCCACACCCAGTTCTACCCCGACGCGGGAGGCAACCCCTACGCCTTCAGCAACGGGGACCTCGACGAGCACGCCCACACCTCCACCGCCTTCACTTACTCCCACAAAGATATCGCCTACCCCTTTACCGTCGGCTACCTCGGCTTTGACTCCCTCACCCACGGCTACCTCGACTCTCCGACCCTCGCCCACTTGGACGGCTACGGCGACTCAACCGGTGCCCTCGGATACTCCTACGCATACACCTTCTCCCTTATCCCCTTCTGTGACGCCTACGTATACTTTGGTGCCCAAGCCCAGTATGACGCCTGAAGACTATCCCTGAGAGACTTGCCAATTTCCTCTGGTGAGATCATACTTGCCTTCGGCTTCTTTCTAACCACGTGTGAAGGAGGTTTCTCTGTGGCGAAAACACGTTATGCCTTGGTGGGTGTGGGGAGTCGGGGTTTTGGCATGTTTGCCAGGCCTTTAGTGGAGGATTTTGCTGATGTAGCAGAGCTGGTGGCTTTTTGTGATTTGAATAGGCATAGAATGGAGTTGGCCAACGAGCGTTTGGGATTGAACATCCCAAGCTATGTGGATTTCGACGTTATGTTGGCCGAAGTCAAGCCCGATGTTGTCATCGTCTGTACAGTGGATCGCACGCATCATGAGTATATTATCCGAGCTTTGGAGGCTGGCTGTGACGTCATTACTGAAAAGCCCATGACAACTACGGCGGCAAATGTGCGGGCTATTCTTGAAGCAGAGCGCCGGACAGGGCGGCGGGTGCGGGTGACTTTTAACGCTCGCTACATGGCTCCCTCCGAAAAGATTTATCGTCTCCTTCGGGAGGGAACTATAGGGGAGATCATCTCTGTAGACTTTGCCGAGTATTTGAATACCTCCCACGGGGCCGACTATTTTCGGCGTTGGCACCGTCGCAAAGAAAACTCGGGTGGGTTGCTCGTTCACAAAGCGACGCACCACTTTGATCTTTTGAACTGGTGGATCGGCGCGGATCCAGAGATGGTTTTTGCGTTTGGTGATACGCGTTTCTATGGGCCTACGCGGGAGCAACGAGGCGAGCGTTGCCTCACTTGTCCTTATGCAAAGACGTGTGAATTTTATCTCGATCTTCGGGCTGACGAGAAGTTGCGTGAGCTCTATCTCGAGGGGGAGAGAGAGGACAGCTACTATAGGGATCGCTGTGTCTTTTCTGAAGAGATCAACATTGAAGATACAATGGTGGTAGCTATTCGTTATGAGAACCGAGTGTTAGTAAATTACGCCCTTTACGCCTTTATGCCCTATGAGGGGCAACGTATTGCTTTCAATGGGACGAAGGGGAGAATGGAAGTGGATCTTGTCGATCAGTATCATGGACCGGATGAAAAAGGTATCGTTCGAGTGTATTCGCTGGGGGTACCCCCTACTGTGCGGGTGAATCCTCTCTTTGGCCGTCCGTATGAGTTGCCTATCGAACGTCGTCAAGGAGGCCATGGCGGAGCGGACGAACGTATTCGGGAGCATCTCTTTCGCGCAGACGTTCCTGACCCCCTGAACCAAGTGGCTGGTTCCCGTGCGGGGGCAATGTCTGTTCTCATAGGGGCGGCAGCGAACGAATCGATAGAGAAGGGGCTTCCCGTGAGGGTCCAAGATTTACTGAAGCTGTCGTGAGGTAGTGTGATGGATAGTAAGGTGTGGTTTAAAGTGCGGGTTGTAGTAGGTGTTGCTATAGTACTCGGTTTGGTGTGGTCCCTTTTGGGGGTGGTGGTTTATGCGGAGGGTGCTCCCAAGATTTACTTGAGAGAGGCGGAGCTCTCTACTGAGGCCCTGCCGAGTTTGGGAGCAAAGGTGCTTGAACCATATCTCATTGTTCAGTTTCGGGGACCCATCCTCCCCGAATGGCGGGAAGCTCTGGAAGCTACTGGTGCCGAGATCCTCGACTATATTCCCGATTACGCTTACCTTGTGCGCACTCGGCGGCCAGCTGGTGTTCTGGCAAATTTGCCTGGTGTGCGTTGGATAGGGGTTTATCGCCCAGCGTACAAGGTGGCCTCAGGGTTGTTGCAGGCCGATGAAGAGATAGTCGATGTGCGGGTTCAGGTCTTTGCCGGCGAAGATCCTGCCCAGGTGGCTGCCAAAATCGTTTCTTGGGGAGGAACTGTACGTTCTTTCACTTCTCGCAAGTTGTCTGGCTACATTCGTGCGCGAGTTCCTGTGGCCGCATTGTCAAGGTTAGCCTCTCTTCCTGCCGTGAGCTGGGTTGGTCCTTATCATCCAGATGAGCTTTGCAATGATATAGCGCGACGCTATGACGTTATGGCGGTGGCCCCCGTGTGGGATGGCTTGGGGCTTTATGGCACAGGGCAGATCGTCGCTGTAACGGATACAGGCCTAGATACAGGGGATATTCGGACGCTTAGCGATGATTTTCTGGGAAGAGTTCAACAGGCTTATGCCTTGGGTCGCTTGGGAGATTGGAGCGATCCTGATGGCCATGGGACGCATGTATGTGGCTCTGTATTGGGTAATGGTTCGAATTCCGGGAGCAGGCCCTGGTTGCATGATTATAAGGGGTCTTATGCAGGGGTGGCTCCAGAGGCGCTTTTGGTTATTCAGTCCGCTTATGTGGATGAAGAGAGCCACCTAGGTGGTATCCCTGATGATTATACAGAACTCTTCGAAATGGCTTATCAGGATGGAGCCCGCATTCACTCCAACAGTTGGGGGCATCGCCCGGGAACTGAGGAAAATCCTTATGGAGTGTACGATATCGGAGCACGTCAGGTGGATGAATTCATTTGGTGGCACAAAGATTATCTCGTTCTCTTTGCCGCGGGCAACTCGGGAGTGGATGCGAACAAGGATGGAGTGGTGGATCTCGATTCGATTGGTAGCCCCGGGGTGGCCAAGAACGTTCTGACTGTGGGGGCTACCGAGAATTACCGCCCGAGTTTCCGTCGTTCGTATGGGGATTCTTGGCCCAAGCTTTTCCCTGAGGAGCCGCTCGAGAGCGACAGAAAGGCCGATGATATGGATGGGATGGCGGCTTTTAGCTCCCGTGGTCCAACTGATGACGGTCGCATTAAGCCAGATATTGTAGCTCCAGGGACGTATATCCTCTCCGCTCTCTCTCAAGATGCTCCCTCGGATCGCGGTTGGGCCGAGTATAACGATTATTACGTTTACATGGGGGGGACAAGTATGTCCACCCCGTTGACGGCAGGGGCAGCGGCTCTGGTGCGCCAGGTGTATGTACAACGCCTTGGAGTTAGCCAACCCAGTGCGGCGTTGATCAAGGCGACTTTGCTCAATGGGGCAAGGAACATCGCTCCTGGGGAATATGGCGTTGGTCCTTGCCAGCAGGTTCCTTTTGCCTGCCCCAACCCTGTGATGGGTTGGGGGAGAGTGAATTTGCGCGATAGCATCATGCCCATTTCTCCTCGGGTGGTACGTTTTCTTGATGACAAGGAGGGCCTGCGTACAGGACAAGCACGAGAGGTGGTGGTGCATGTGGACGATATCGCCCATGGCTTGGCTGGATGGCGCCCGACAAATAGTGTTGGGCGCCCAAATCTGGCTCCTTTGGAGCGTTTTCGTGATACTTTCTCTCGGGCGTTAAATCAGGGGATCGAACGGTCTGCCCAGGTTGGCTTTTGTGGTGATATTCTCACTGACGGAGGGTTCGAACATGGGGGTATTGGTTGGGAGGATGAAGGCAAGGCGGAACTCGACAGCCCCGGCCATAACGAGAGCCATTACTGTGTTTGGCTTGGCGGGTACAACAATGGCCATGATTGGCTCTGGCAGACGGTAGATATCCCCCAAGATATCTCGGATGGGGAGATCTCTTTTTGGCTTTGGCAGACGAGCCACGAGGAATATCCTGGGGAGTATGATTACTTTTGGGCGGGGATTTATTCCGAAGATTGGGATGCTATTGATGCAGATGTTTGTGAACGCGATGGGCCTGCAGTGACGGATGGTTGGGTCTATGTGCGTCACCGTCTAGATCCTGAGGAACTCGACGATATTCGGGGACAGCGGGTACATTTGGCTTTTGAGGTCAAGACGGATAGATCAGATCACACGAGTGTCTGGGTAGATGATGTGCGCTTTGTCATCTGTACAGGGGGCAAACGGTTGCGCCCTAATCCCTTCCGGGCAACTTTGGTTTGGACGGACTATCCTGGAGCGGTTGAGGCAGCAAAGGCGTTGGTGAATGATCTGGACCTTGAAGTCATCGGCCCGGATGGCAGACATTATTATGGCAACAATGGAGCTCAGCCGGATAGGATAAACACCGTCGAAGATGTCACTATCGACGATCCCATCCCGGGGGATTACCGTATCATTATCAGGGGGCATAACGTGCCCATGGGAGGAGCCCAACCCTATGCGTTGGTAGTCTCTTTTGACAAGTTCCCACCTGTGCTAGATAAGCATCAGTTTCTCCCCCTTGTCTTGCGATGGGCGACGTTCTACTCCTGGTACTGAACTATCCCTTTTGCCTATTGGGGGCCAACCCGGTTGAGGGCTGGCCCCCTTTGTGTAAAATACGAAGAGAGGGATCTTGCAAGGAGTTGGCGCTTTTACTTCTAGAAGGCGCTCTTGGGACAGGAGAGGAAGGATGAAACCGAAGGAAAGGGTGCTGGCGGCGCTGGGCCATGAGGAACCAGATCACGTGCCCACTGGCGAAAACGCCGTGGACTATGAGCTGGTGGAGCAGATATTAGGGCGTTCCACCCTTTATAACTCTCGTTGGCGGGAATTGGAAGCTCTCTGGGATGGGCGAAGAGATGAGATTGTAGCCGACTATGGGCGTACTCATGTAGAGCTCGTTCATGCCTTGGAATGGGATTATGTGCGTGTGCCCACGGTGCCTCCTAAAAGGGAGTACCATCGTCCTCAGATGACGGGCCCATATTCCTGGATCGATGATGAGGGATATGAAGTTCAGTATCATCCAGAAACGGGTAATATCGCTGTACGCAAGAACACGGCAGGGATGACTATCGATGATCTTCCAGATCCCGATGAGCCTTTTGAGGTGGATCCTTCCGAATTGGAGGCAGTTCGCTACGTAGTTGAGCAGCTTGGTGAGACCCATTTTATCATCGGGCGTACTCCCATTGATGGGACTTTTCCTTGGCAAGAAACAGTGGGGATGGAGGAATTTCTCGTTCGCATGGTGACGGATCCAGAGTTTGTTCGCCGAGCTATTCAGGTGTATGTGAATCGCTCTATTGCTTACATTGAGGCTATGTTAAAGGCGGGCTGCGATGCCGTTATGACTACGGATGATTATTCTGATAATCGAGGCCCGGTGATGGGGCCGGAGCGGTTTCGCGAGTTTATTCTTCCGGCCATTGCGCGCCAGGTAGAGGCAGCCCATGCTTGCGGAGGGTTCTTTATCAAGCATACCGATGGAAACGTCTGGAGTATCCTCGATGGTTTCGTCGAGATAGGGGTAGATGGCTGGCATGGCATCCAGCCTAGCATAGGGATGGACTTGCGCCTTCTCAAGGAGCGTTATGGGGATCGCCTCTGTTTCTTTGGCGGGGTGAACTGTGAAACGCTGGTGGCAGGTACGCCAGATGAAGCTCGAGAAGAGGTGCGTTATGCTATTCGCTATGCTGGGCCTGGTGGGGGGCTGGTGGTAACCTCGGGCAATGTGTTGCAGCCGGGGACTAAACTCGAGAATTATTTGGCAGCTAGGCAAGCAGTGCGTGATTTTGGACGTTATCCCATTCGGGTGTGAGGAGAGAAGCCTTTCAGTTCTCGCGGGGAACGGTGGGCGTGGGCTTCACAAAAAGGAGGAGACAGAGCCACCGCTGGTGGCTCTACGTTTGTTTTTTGTTCCTATTGAGCGTGGGGTTTTTCTTTTTAGGTTTAGAGCGTTGGGAGCTATGGGCAATCATCCTTTTGATTTTGTACCTCTCTTGGTGTTTTCGCCGAGAGTAACCCTTTGTGGAGGAAGATGACGATAATGCTGCGAGCTATTACCTTTGACTTTTGGGGGACGTTGGTTGACGCTAGGCACAGCTTACGAGCGAAGCGGGTTGAGTTTCTTTGGCAGAGTTTGTGGCAAAGAGTCCCTATTGAACAGGTGGATGCGGCTTATGAACAAAGCTGGGAGGATTTCGTTCGAGGCCTGGATCAAGGTTTTGGGCTGACTACAGCCTACCTTTTGAGTAGAACCCTGGATATTCTGCATGCAAGCCTTTCTCCTTCGGGTTTTGCGGCTACTTTGCGTTACTGGCAAGAGGTTGCCCTTGATGATCCCCCCTCTCTTTTGGAGGGAGTTCCCGGAGTGCTTAAAGCTGTTCGGGAGAAGGGACTTTTCGTTGGGCTTATTTCTGATACGGGAGCGACGCCAGGGCGCATAGTGAGGCAAATCCTTGCAAGAAAAGGGATCCTTTCCCTTTTTGATTGGCTGACCTTTTCCGATGAGCTGGGTGTGACAAAGCGTTCCCCCGTAGCTTTTACTTTGACATTGCGTGCGTTTGGGGTGCGTGCAGAAGAGGCCTTGCATGTAGGAGATTTGCCGGCAACGGACATCTATGGTGCTCAGCTAGCAGGGATGCATACGGCATTGTTGGTCGAGAATACGGGATATAAGGAAGGTCCTCAAGCAGAAGTGGTGCTCGAGCGTTTGCGCGATTTGCCGGCCGTGCTGACTCACTGGGATTAGGAAAGAGCGGCAGCCTTGCCCAGTTCGTTGCGCAGAGTGGCCTCAAAGATTTCGATTGAGAGGAGTTTGGTGCCCGGCGAAATGATAAAGATGATAGCCCCGAGTGTCTGCATGGCGGAGACAAAGCTATAAATTGTGCTAGCCAAGAGGGAGGGACGGGTTAGGGGTAGGGTGATGTGATAAAAGGTGGCTTTCCAAGAAGCTCCCTGGCGGAGGCTTCTTCGACGGAGGGAGGGTGTTGGCGTAGAGAAGCTCTCGAACTCCTGAATGCTAGGGGGAGTTCGCGGATAATTGTGCAGATGGCAAGGATGCTCCATGTGCCAGTGAGGACCAAGGGAGGTCTATTGAAGGCTATGGCGTAGCCCACCCCGATAAAAGTGCCTGGAATAGCAAAGGGGAGGGTGGCTAGAGCGTCTATCAAGCCGTTTCCTCGGAGAGAGGAAAGGTAGAGTAGTCGAGCTATTAGTAACCCTAGCGTGCTGACAACGATACTGGTAAAAGAGGCCAGGAGGAAGGAATTGCGGATGCTTTGCCTGGAGGTGAAAAGCCCGTGTATGTGCTCCAGGGTAAGGACAGGCTGGGTGCCCAGGTTCTGGGTGAATGCAGCCAGGAGTGCCGAGAAGCTCAGAGCATAGATGATTATGCTGAAAATAAGGCTTGCTCCTCCCAAGAACCAGCGAATTGCACGAGGTAATCGAAGTGGTTGGACTTGCCCCCCTCCTCCCTAGCCAAACATCGGTTTGGGGATTGGTTTTCTCTGCTCGAAGTCGGGTAAGAACTTCACCTGAGGACATGGTGAGGAACTCGATCTTGATGCCGGTGGCTTCCTCAAAAGCCTCGGCGATGCGCTCTGGGTGTCCGTATGCCACGTACATAGTGAGCTTTTTCTCTTGACGAGTTCTTCTCAGGGAAGTGAGAGAAGGCAGAGAGCAACTGCTAATCAAGATGCTGATTACCAGGGTCAGAAAGATGACAAAGATCTTTTTGTTTCGAACGGACAT
>JAGGYI010000300.1 GCA_021162655.1 Anaerolineae bacterium | reverse complement strand
GCCCATTTCTCCTCCTCTCCTTCCCAGTAGATCGTCTGGAGAGCCCCGAGACTCTTTATAGAGCCCTGAAAAGCTATCTTGAAGAACAAGCTTCCAAGAATACTTGGGCACAACCACCAGTCGTCGAGCTTCGCTTAACCGGTATCCTCGCTTTCGAGCATGCTGATCTAGACCTGTCCCAGATCAAGCTCCTTGCGGAAGAAGCTCTACACCCCCTTCTCTGCAACGTCAAAGATACGAGCTCAGCCAACACTTTCGAGGTCCGGGTCAGCCACATGGCAAACCGCCAAGAGATCGAACGCTGCGTGCTCCAAGAGCTGTTGGAAAGAGACGCTCGCTACCAAGCCCAAAGCGCCCATTGGGCCCGGGCCGCACTGAGACTAAAAGAATTGGCCTTGGGCGGTAGTTCTCCGGCGGAGGTCCTTGAAGAACTGGAAGACTTTTACCAGCAAGTAGAGGGAGAATAGCTCCATGCAGATCACTTATCTCTCTCTGAAAAACTTTAAAAGCTACCAACAGGCCTCTTTTACTTTTGTTCCCGGGACCAATGCCATCATTGGGGAAAACGGGGCAGGCAAAAGCACCATCTTGGAGGCGATCGGCTTTGTCCTTTTTAACTACCGTCCCGGTGGCACTTCCCTCGCGGGCCTGCTCCGCGAGGGAGCCAACTGGGGTGAAGTAGTGGTCCGCTTTCTCTCCTCTTTCGACGAACGTGAATACGAAGTGGAACGCATCTTTAACGAAAAAGCCACTACCCGTTATCGAGTTTACGATCCAGAGCTGGGGAGACAATGTCTCGCTGAAGGGGGAAACCAGGTCTATGAATGGCTCCGCCAACACCTTTGCCTTGAACGAACAACCAAGCTAGACGATCTTTTTGAAAGCACTGTTGGGGTCCCGCAAGGGACTTTTACCGCCCCCTTTCTCCTATCCACTGCAAATCGAAGGAGTTTCTTCGAATCCCTCTTGCAAGTGGAGGACTATCGCAAGGCCAGCGACAAGCTCTTGGAAGTAGAGCATGCCCTGGAAGCACACACTCACGAGCTCCAGAACAAGATCGCCAAGTTTGCCGGGCAGCTTGAAGAACTCCCTCGAACTCGGGCTCAAGCGAAAGAACTTGAGCAAACCATTGCGGAGGCTCAAAGGGAAAAATCTTCCCTTTTCCAAGAGTTGGAGCGCCTCAATCAAAGGCTGAGCACTATGGAGGACTTGGGCCGGCGTATCAGTGACCGAACAAAGGAAAAAGAACGCCTCCTTGCCGAGCTTCAAGCAAAAGAGCAACAATTATCCGACGCACGCAAAGCGCTCCAAGAAGCTCAAGAGGCTCAAAGGATCGTGGAGCGTACCCTAGCAGGATACCAAGCGTATCAAGAGACCAGCCGCCTCCTCCAGTCCCTAGAGGAACAAAGGCAACGTCGCGATGCTCTCCGGCAAGAACAAAACGCCCTTCAGACCCAAGCCGCTCGTCTCCTTACCAAGAAGGAACAGCTCCAAAGCGAGCTCCAAAAGATCGCCGCCGCCGAAGCCCGCCTCGAGGAACTTGAGCCTCTCATAAAGCGCCAAGAAGAGCTCGAAGCCCTCCTGGAAATTGCTCGGGAGGAAAGAGCACGCCTTGAAGAGCTCCAGAAGCGCAAAGGGCTTCTCGGCAATGATTTGCAAAGGGCCCGGGAAGAATTCTCAACGCTAAAAGCAAACCTCCAAAAAGCCCGCCAACTCGAGAAACAACTCGAGCATACTCGCCTTCAAGCCCGAGAGATTGGCCAGAAACTCGAGCTCCAGAGAAAAAGGGTCTCCTCTTGTGAGGCCATGATGGAAAACCTCTCGCAGCAAAAGGCCCTGCTCGCCCAAGTGCAAGGAGCAAGATGCCCAACCTGTGAGGCCGAACTCTCACCTGAGCGCCAAAGGGAACTCCTTGCTCGCAACCAAACCCATACCCAAAAGCTAGAAAAAGAGCTCGCGCACGAGCGAGAGCAACTTCGCGCTTTGCAGGCCAAATCCCTTGCCCTGGAACAACAGATTTCAGAACTCTATGAGCAATTACACCGCCTACCGAGCGAGGAGGACCTCAAGACTGCCCAAGAACGGGTTGCCTCCTATGAGCAGCAATTTGCCCAACTTGGCCAAGAACTCTCTTCTTTGGAAGATGCCCCTCTTCGCTTGCAGACCTATCAACAAGAGCTGGCGATGTTGGAGAACCCGCGGGAGGAATATCGGTTCCAACTGGAAAAAGCTAGCCAGCGTACAGCAGTGGAAGAGGAACTTTCCAAGATCGCTGAGCAGCTCGCCCAAGTTCACCAACAGATTGCAGAGTATCAAGCCCAGATGGAAAGCTTCGGTCCCCTGGAGGAACACATCCGGCAGGCGATGGACCAGCGAGAACAATACCAAGCGGACTATGAAAGCTTTATCGCTCATCAACAGGCCGCCGAACAACTGGCTTCCCGCCGGGAGCGAGTCGCCGAACTAAAAGCCACCACCCAAGAAATCCAAGAACAGCTGACCCAGCTTGATGCCCAATTAAAAGAGCTCCAACATGGCTACGACCCTCAAGAGCATGAGGACCTACGAGACAAGGTTCTGACCCTTCGTGAACGCCTAAGCGCTTTGGAAACCCTACTTCAAGAAAGAGAGGACCAACTCAAGCTGGCTAGAGAGAACATCGCGAGGCTAGAGCAAATAAAGCAAGAAAAAGGGAGATTACAAAAAGAGCTAGAGCGAAAGCAAGCTATTTGGGAAGTTCTGCACAAGCTTCGAGAGCTCTTGCGGCAAGCTGGCCCCTATATCACTCAACACCTCGTCCAGCAGATCTCCCAAGAGGCCGCTCTCATTTACGCTGATATCATGGGAAACTATGGGGGACACCTCCGGTGGACAGAGGATTACGCCCTTGTGCTCGAGACCAAAGGCCACCAAAGGCCCTTCCACCAGCTCTCAGGAGGAGAGCAGATGGGCGCTGCCTTGGCCCTTCGGCTCGCCCTCTTGCGTAAACTCTCTCCCATTGACATCGTCTTCTTGGACGAACCCACCGCCCACTTAGACCCCGAGCGACGTGAAAGCCTGGCCGAGCGCATCACTCAAGTGAGAGGATTTTCGCAGTTATTCGTCATCAGCCACGATGACACCTTTGAGCGCGTTGCGCAACGCTTTATCCGAGTCGTCAAGGACGAGCGGGGAAGCCATCCCGAGGAGGACTAGACTCCATGCTCAGCAGAACCCATGTTCTTGCCGCCCTCCAAAGCAAGCAGCACCTCTTTGCCACTTATCAGCGACGAACCCAAGAAAGCTATACCTCTTACAAAGAGGCCTTGACCCAGTTGGCAAAGAAGAGCCACAAAGAGCTCGACCAGCTCCTCATACCTTTCTCAAAGCCAGGGGCTAGGCCCACCTGTGAGCGATCCCCAGGGCGCTCCATCATACTCCCTTTTCAAGCACGCTGGCAAAACCATCGCCAAGCCCGTGAATGGGCCAAGGCCATCCTTGAGGGCACTATAACGATTGCTGTCGACGGCTCTCAAATCACCCCCGACCCCAGTTTCTCCATTCCGGTAGGAGCTATTCAGGTGGGGTGGTTTGTCAACCCTCACACCTCTGAGAGGAGATATATCAAAGACATCCTTTTCGAAATCCTGGGCCCCTCAGAGCTGGCCATGGATACAGATGAAGGGATATTTCCTGATCTGCAGGTAAACCTACGGCGCTTTGAGCAAGAGTGTGCTCTACTCCGCAAGCATCTTCAGCAAGTCGCCCAGGAAAGCCCATCACCCCTCTGCTTCTTTGATGGGTCTCTGATCGCCTCCTTTGCCGCACACCTTGCTCCAGAGCTGCGCCAAAGATACCTTCGGGCCGTTATCTCCCTCCTTGACGCTTCCGAGCAATACCATGTCCCTTTGGTAGGGTACATCGACTTTTCACGGGCCAGTGACCTCCTCTCCATGCTCCAGCATCTCTGGAACGTTGAGCAATCTCCGCACCTCAGTGATGCTACTCTCCTACAGCCGCTTATGAAGTGGGGAGATCGCACAGAGGCCTTTGTTTGTGCACGCGACGACCGGACATTTGATGGGCTTGAAAGCTCAGACTATTATTACGAACGGGTCATCTTCCTCTATCTGAAAACTACAAGTAGCAACCCGCCCGTACGGCTAGACATTCCCCGCTGGGTTCTCGAGGAAGGGTTATTGGATCAGGTCATCAACCTCGTCAGGGCAGAATGCATTGTGGGGGTAGGCTATCCCTATGCATTGGAGACAGCCGATGCTTTAGCCGTCCTCACCGCCCAGGATAGAGAACAATTCTACCGAATCTTTCAAAAGTTCGTTGCCCAAATGGGCATAGAACTCCGCTATTCACGCAAAGCATATAGTAAACGAGGACGTCGCCAATGAAAGAGGAAGCCAGGGATATACATATCGGCAAGATCGTTAGCTCCAGCTCTCACATTCACTATATTTGCCAGATCTACGGTCCGTCCGAAGCACCTCACCTCCCAGCTCCTGAAGACTATGGCTTTGGCACTTTTGTGGGGATAGAGCACGCCAAGGACAAATGCTTAGTAGGGGTAGTTTATGATACCACCCTGCGCAATCCTGAATTTGGCAACCTCGGGCCACGCCTCTCTCCTCAGGAAGAATTGACCATCTTCTCCCCTGATTACTTGGCTGAGAAAGTTACCTTGGTTGCCATCGTCCTCCTAGGAGTTTTGGATAACCAGGGGAATCCCTCTCAAGGAATTCCCACAGTGGCTCCTCCTATTGATGCTCTTGTTCGCCCTTTGAGCCGTCAGGAAATCATGGCTTTCCACCAAGGCTCCCAAGGGCTTCAGCTTTCCTATCTAGCGATTCTGAGCCAATTGAACACTCCGCTGGCTACCCCGTTGATGATTCGGATTATCACCCAACTCCAAGAGCTCTTTGAGGGAGAGAGAGAACGCCTAGGCGTTCTGCGCCAGAGCCTGAGCTGGAAGACCTACATCGAACCTCTAGCCTAACTCAAAAGGAGCAATGCTTCATGACGCTAGGGCAACCTATCGGTACCACCAAAGGACCTGGGGAGACACCTCATGAATACATCTTTGTAGCCCCCGACCCCAACCAAGAGCTCAAATATGGGGAATTCGTCTACCATCAAGCGCAGGTAGATGGGCAGAACCGCACAATCCTCGCCCGTATCACCAAGCGTGTCCCTATTCGCCTTTATCCAGATTCTTTCCTCGCCGATCCCACCATCTCCCCTCAGAGCATCGCGCAAGCTTTGGGCCTAGGAGATAGCTCCCCCGAGCTTTTTGAACTCACTGCAACGATTCTAGGCTATTTGGATCCCATCTTGGGATTCGTCAACCCGCGTATCCCTCCACCACCAGGGACCCCCATCTACCTTGCACCCGATGCAATGCTGCAAAAAGTGCTCTGCCAGCTTGGTCCAGAGGAGAATGGAGCTGTACACATAGGCTCGCTTCTCAGCCGCCCCAAAGGCCACGTACCCATCGTACTCGACGCCCGCGGCTTTACCAGCACTCACCTTGCCATCATTGCCTCTACAGGAGCGGGCAAGAGCTATCTTGCCGCCGTCATTTTGGAAGAACTTCTAAGGCCTTACAATCGCGCAGCCGTTATGGTGATTGATCCCCATGCTGAATACGATTCTCTCGCCGAGATGGAGAACCACCCCGCTTTTACCACCCAAGAGTACCGCCCCAGGGTCAAGATCGTCCGCCCCCAAGATATCAAAGTACGTGTCTCCTCCCTCACCCTAGGAGACCTTCGCTATCTCCTCCCAGACCTCAGCGAGAAAATGCACTATGTACTAGGGAGAGCTTATCGCACGGTGCGCAGTCGCTACCGTGAAAGATGGACCCGCCACGACCTCCTGGTTGCTATCCGCGCAAGTGGCCAAAACCAGGATGAACCAATCACAGACCCCTCGGCAGACGAAGAATTGGAAGAAGATCCCACCATCCAAGCCCTTCTCTGGAGAGTCCATTCCCGGTTAGAAACCACAATCTTTGATGACCACCAAAGCTTGCCCCTTCAAGAGCTCTTCCGGCCTGGGCTCTGCACCGTGCTCCAACTAAACGAGATCCCTGAACGCGAACAACAAATCATCGTAGCCACTCTTTTGCGCCGCCTCAACCAAGCCCGTATGGATACCACACGCAATCGAGCACTCCCAGATGATGAAAACTATCTCCCCTACCCTGTCTTCGTCCTCATCGAAGAGGCGCATAATTATGCCCCTGCGGGCGCCGAGGTAGCCACTACCCAAATTCTCAAGCAGATCCTCTCCGAGGGCCGCAAGTTTGGTATCGCTGTAGGCTTGATTAGCCAGCGGCCCGGGAAACTCGATGCTGACGTGCTTTCCCAGTGTATGACTCAATGCATCATGCGCATCGTCAACCCCATTGATCAAAGTCGCGTCGCCGAGAGTGTCGAGACTGTGGGCCGCGACCTTCTCAAGGAGCTTCCCGCCCTTAGCAAAGGGCAGGCAATCATTGCCGGTGCCTCCATTAACACACCTGTCCTCGTCCAAGTGCGCCAGCGGTTCACCCCTCATGGAGCAGAAAATCCCGACGCTCCTGGAGAATGGCTTGCCTACTTTGAAAAAACTAATGCGGAGCGTCGCCAGCGCGACGATGCTCCCCCGGCAGATCACTTTCCCTTTGGGAAAAGTCGCCTCTACAAATAAAAAAGAGCCGGCGAGGCTGCCTGCCGGCTCTGGGGAAACCTTCACTAGTCAGCTGAAGGATTCTCCTCAGCGCTTCTCTCGGGCCCCTCAGAGGCTTCCGAACGCGCCTTGTCCGGAAATGCTTCCTCTTCCATGCCCTCCTCACGCCAGCGCGCTCGCCGCTCTTCTAAAGCGCTCAACCCGTTCTGGATTACCCTCTGCAACTGGCTCACCCGCTGCCCCAACTCTCTAAGCTTGGTTTCGGCATACTCATCCGCCCCCGCACGAATGCGTGCCGCCTCACGCCGAGCCTTCCGCAAGATGGCCTCCGCCTGCTCCTGAGCAGCCTTGCGCAGCTCATGCTCATCTAAAAGGCGCGCCGCATCCTCCCTCGCTTGCGCGATGATCTGCCTAGCCTCCTCATGGGCTTGCGCTACATACCTATCCTTCTCAAGCTGGACTTCCCGAGCCTGCTTGATCTCTTGGGGGATCGAGATGCGCATTTGATCGATAATGTTCAAAAATGCCTCTTCATCGATGGCAACTTTGTTGCTCAACGGCAGATGCCATCCCCGATCAACCAACTCCTCAAGGCGATCAATTAATTGCAAGATATCGATGTGGACCACCCCCTTTCTTTGCAGGCTCCCTTCAGAGCGCAGCTCCTACTGCTCCTTCGCCTCGGCGTTTGACTAGCTCCAATAAAGCCCTTTCTACATGAGGAGGAACAAATTGGCTCACCGAACCGCCTGCAAAGGCGATCTCTTTGACGATAGAAGAACTAATAAAAGCATATTCCAAGCTCGTCATGAGGCAAACGGTGTCTATCTCAGGAGCTAAGCGTCGGTTCGTCAAAGCCATCTGATACTCCAACTCGAAATCCGAGATCACTCGCAGGCCCCGAACCATCACTTGGGCCCCATGCCGTCGCATAAAGTCCACCGTCAGCCCCGAGTAACTTTCCACCTCAATATTCGCCACGTCTGCGAGCGCCTCGCGGGCCATGGCTACCCGCACCTCAGTAGGAAACATAACCCTTTTCTGAGGTCGATCATAGACGCCCACGATCAACTTGTCAAAGAGCTCCGCCGCCCGCTTGGCAATGTCAATATGCCCATAATGTACGGGATCGAAGGTGCCTGGATAAACTGCGATCATCTTCTTTTTCCCTTCTAAGAGAGATCCGCGATGGACCAAAAGCTACGCATCTTGGCAGCCAAAGCCTGATGCTCCGGAGCACTCAACGTAGGGTCCCTCTCAAAAAGTTTGCGCGCTTCACGGCGAGCCATCTCTAGAATGGCCACATCACCCAACCTGGCCACTTTGAGCTCAGGAAGGCCATGCTGACGTACACCGAAAAAGTCCCCTGGGCCACGCATCTCAAGGTCCTTTTCCGCCAAAACGAACCCATCATTCGTCTCTTCCATAATGCGCAAACGCGCCAAGCTCTCCTCCGAAGGATCGTCAGAAAGTAAAATGCAGTAAGACTTGTGCCCCCCTCTTCCTACGCGTCCGCGGAATTGATGCAGCTGAGCCAGCCCAAAGCGCTCCGCTCCTTCGATGAGGATAACGCTAGCATTGGGCACATCCACTCCCACTTCCACCACAGCCGTGGAAACCAAAATATGATACTTTCCATCCCGAAAGGCAGCCATCGTCTGCTCTTTTTCTTCGGCGCTCATCCTTCCATGGAGCAGACCGACCCTGAGGTGCGGAAAGATTTCCTCCTGAAGTCGGCGGTGCTCTGCCACCGCTGCCTTGGCATCCAATCTCTCAGACTCTTCCACCAACGGGCAGATGATAAACGCCTGACGGCCCTGCTCTATCTGTGCATTGATAAAGGAGTAGATTCGCTCCCGACTACTGCGATCACGCACAGCAGTAATGACTGGTTTCCGATGCGGAGGCAATTCATCAAGCACAGAGAGATCCAAGTCGCCATAGAGGGTGAGCGCCAAAGTTCGTGGGATAGGAGTGGCACTCATGGCCAACAGGTGAGGTTGCACGTCTCCACCTTTGGCCCGCAAGGCAGCCCGCTGGGCCACTCCAAAACGATGCTGTTCATCCACAACAACCAAGCCCAACCTGGCAAAAGAGGTAGCCTCTTGAATAAGCGCATGGGTACCTACTATGATCTGTACCTTACCCTCACTGATCTCTTCATGAAGACGACGCTTCTGGGCAGCAGGGAGACTCCCGATAAGCAGTTCACAGCGGATCTCGGGATAAGCGCTCAACATTTCCGAGATGGTCTGATAGTGTTGTTCTGCCAAAATCTCAGTGGGGGCCATCATCGCCGCCTGTAAACCATTGCGCACAGCAACAAACATGGCCACCAGGGCAACAACCGTTTTCCCTGATCCCACATCCCCCTGCAAGAGGCGACTCATCGGCACTGGCTGCTGCAGGTCTGCTAAAATGTC
>JAGGYI010000195.1 GCA_021162655.1 Anaerolineae bacterium | reverse complement strand
CATTTGCCCTCACTGTGGAAAGCCCGCACGCACTCCTTATCACTTTAGCGGCCGTGGAACCGTCTACTCTTTCTCTATCGTCTACAACCCTCCAGAGGGATTTGAGCCTTTTGTTCCCTATGTAGTCGCTCTAGTTAAACTAGAAGAAGGCTCTCTTATCACTGCTCAGCTCACCGACGTGGAGCCGGAGCGTGTCTACATCGGCATGCCCGTAGAGATGGTTACGCGCAAAATGCGTGAAGAAGGTGAAGAGGGCCTCGTCATCTACAACTACAAGTTTCGCCCTGTACTCCAACCCACTAGCCTTTAGATTCGATTTTGGAACCTAGGGGGACGATCGTTATCCGGTCTACAACAACGTCCCGGCTAGGCCAAGGAACCACTCCTCGGCGTATCCAAAGGAAACGTGTTCGCTGTGGAGCATAGACAAGTAGATGAACGGTGTTTGGTCCCAAAGGGGCATCCTGGGGAAGAGACAGTTTCAGGATGCCCCGTACTTGTTCCCCTTTCTCCCACTCAGTAGTAGGGTAATTTACTCCCGCCAGAGGCCGAGTTTCTGAGTGCCACACATGCCCCTCACTATCTTGCCAATTCACCACCAGTAGATATTCTCCGGGTTTCTCCGTCTTTACTTGCCAATAGAGATCAAGAACAACCATATCTCCCTGACGCACCTCTTTGGGGAGCACCTGGGCAGCAAGCAAAGAAAACCTATTTCCAAAAGTTATTGGGAGAGGGAAGCGCTTCACTCCAGAAGGCAGGAACAGCTTCTCATCTCCTCTGCCCTTTTCCACAAATACCCATCCCAACGGGGCATAGGGAAGGCATTCCCCCTCGGGCGTGTAAAACTCTAGGGAGGTCCCATCTTGAACACGATAGAACCAAAGCTGAAGGGCATAGCGGCCGGGAGGAGTCCCCACAGGGATGGGGACATCGGGCTCATAGCGTACAACTTTATTCACCGGCCATTCAGAGGTGGCAAAATACATAAAAGGAAGTTGGTCCTTTTGGGCCCAGACAATTCCTTCTCTCACCAACCGCAAAGAAGTCTTGTAATCCTCTAGATGATCCAAAGGTTCCAAAAAAAGTTCTGCAGAGAGCACCTTGCCTGCAGGGATGGGATCCCGCTCTTTGGCAGCCTGAGCCTCCGCCGCTGCAAGTACTTGAACCCGGCCGGCAGTGTCCCGATAGCGCAGAGAAAAATCCTTCAAGGCTAGGATCCGGTCCCAAATCCCTCTCTGCCCCTGGATTGGGCGATCCACCAGAGGGCTCTTGGCGAGGTGGGCGCTCAGAGCGATATAGAAACCTGAACTGGGATACCCCTTGTAAAGAAGCTGCATCGTCTGCTTCTGAAACCAATGCTGCACTCGACGCTGAGGATCCGAAACCTCTGTACGAGCACGCAAAAGCCAAATACGGTCATACTGGGCAGCAAGCCTCCTCAGCCTCTGATCCAGTTGCCCCAAAGAGAGCCCTCCCTCCGGAAGAGCAACAACAGGTAGTTCCCCACGATAATAGTGCATAAAAGCTGTCAAACTCTCAGGGCCATTCACCAAGATTACATCCCCCACGCGCTCGTTCCGTTCAATCAAACGCGCCGGCTGGCGATATTCCTCTTTAGACTGATACCTCTCACAAAAAGAATACCGCGCAACAGAGAACCCCATACTCAGGAGAAGAATAGCGAATATGAGATTCCCCAGCCACCGCCTGTACCTCTTTAACCTCCAAACCCCCACAGCCACGGTAAGGTAAAATGCGGGGCTGGCCATCATGATGTAACGGCTATTCTTGTAGAGGGGAATAAAAAGTGAGATCCCCCAAATGAGCAAAAGTGGGAAAAGTATATAGCCGACCCCAAACATCAATATGACCCCGTGAAACCGCCACCCCTTAACATCCTCTGGAAGGTGCGGGGGGCAGTGCCATAGAGCAACGACACCTCCCAGATAGACAAGGCCAAATACCAGGTCCAATGGCCAAGCCCAGCGCAAATTTACCGAAAGCCCCAAAGAAAAGGAATTGAGCACGTCAGCAAACATCGCCCACAAAGGAACATGCCGTTGAAACGACTGTAAAGAGGGGATAAGGCGCACTATCTGATAGGTTACCCCACCCAATAGGAAAATGAGGAACATTCCACCCCAAAGCCAGCGCGAACGAGAGGACCGCTTACTCCCCCTAATCTGCCGAGGCCAGAGAAGCACTGCCAATACCCCTTGGCAAAGGAGAAATAGAAAAGAAAGATATTGCGTCAACAGAGCCGCAGCAGCAGCTACTCCCCAGAGCACGGCCCATCCCCAGCCACGCTCATTCAAGCCTCGCCAAAGGGCATAGAGGGAAAGGCTGCCCAAGGCCGTCACCATGGTGTACATTCGGGCCTCTTGTGCGTACCAGAGATAGAATGGGGAAAGTACACCTAACACCATCGCAACAAGCCCAACCTTGTAATTCCAAAGATAGCGCCCCAAGGCATAAAGCAAAGCCACGTTCAAAAGGGAAAAGAGAGCAGAAGGCAAGCGCAAGGTCAAATCGCTTTCACCAGCGAAACGCACAAAAAGACGCAAGAGAAGAAAATACAGGGGCGGATGTTGGTCAATCGTCTCGATTCCAGGAAAGTCAATGTGCCCACTGAGGATATAAGATATATCCCGCTGCGCCCGATAAAGGCTTAGGCTTTCATCCCACCAAATGCTTCGTGCATCGATACGCCACATATAAAGGGCAAAGCCTATAAGGCCAAGGGCAAGAGGGAGCCAACCGGGCCAAACTATACGCTTTCGCTCATTTACACTCTTCACAAGAATGACATTCCCATCATCCAAAGCAATACACCCTCTATTGAGCTAACGCTAGTCCTCCATGCCCTTCATTCAAGGGGCACCCAATCCCCCACTCTCTTTCCCTGGGCATTAAAAGCAGGGAGAAATCCTCCATCGGGGCCACGGCGCACAGCGAGTTCAATTTTCGCCCCCCGGGGGAGCTCGCTTAGCCAAGAAAGGACATAACGGTCCACTATTACTTCGCCAGGTACCCAAAGCCGAGTTGGATACATCCCCTCTCCTGGATAAGTGGCAAACTCTTTCAAGAGATGCCCCTCAACATCCAACACGCGCAAATGCAACGAGTAATCCTGGCTCATTCGGCGAAGGCCCACCCAGTAAAAAACCAGCTTCTTCCTCTCAACCGAGGGGTCCTCTTCCTGATACCCCAGTAAAAAGATTCGGCCTCCAAAGGTCACTTCTACCCGATGGATGCCCTCAGGGACCCCTGTCAGAGAGACTCTAGGTGGCAAAGCATAGGCCTTGGAGAAGCAACCTAGTGGAACATATAAAGCCATCAAGAAAAGCAGCACGGCCAAACCACCAAAAGAGAACCTCCACCAACGCTGAGGGAGCCAAGCGACTATCCCCCGGTAAAACGCAAAGCCCAGCAAAGCGCCAGCAGGGAAGAGCATCCAGCCCAACATTCCTCGGCCATATGCCAATCGCCAAAGCAGCCAAAGCAGAACTAGCTCCATCCAAAGGAACAAAAGCACTGCTTCGACTCGCCCATGGACCTGCGGTTGCTTTTTTCGCCAATACCAGTGCAACTCGACAAGACCCCACCCCCCTAGGCTCAACAAAAAGAGCCCCCAAACCACTATCTCATAGGCCTCCCCTGGCAACACATTCCCCCAACCGAATAACCCCCAAAAAGAGAGCAACCACCCTCTTACACTATGTAGAGCCCACTCTTTTCCAGCAGACCGCTCACCCGCAATGATCCAACCGACATACCACCATCCCCCTATTAACAAAGCCATTCCCAAGGAAATCAGAGCCGGCCGCCACAAGCGCTTGAGGGATACTTTGAGCACAACCCAACATACCAAATACAAAGCAAAGACAAACGGCAAGAGCAACACCCCCAAAAAGCCTGCCAAGCTGGCCAACCCCACAGTAGCTCCCAAGGCCAGGCTCCAACCCAAGCTCAGCCCTCTCCCCTCTAGTACCCGAAAGGCCTCATAAAGAGCTAAAGCGCACAACATCCATAGAAGAGCTTCTGGAATCGCCCCACTTCCCAAAAAGAGATACTGGGGATTCAGTGCAAGAAGGAGCATGTTCCCTAGGGCAAGCCATGAACGGTGAGGAAAAATCCGACGCAATGAAAGATAATTCAAGAGCCAAGCCACCAAAGCGCATCCCACTGAAACCAAACGCCAAAGGTGCAAGGCCAGCAAGTGCCCTTGAAAGGGAGGGCCATCATTTAAGTGAAGAACCGCGTTCCGATTCGCCGAGGTCCCGGGTCCAGCCCAAAAGGGATTCCGTTCGAAAGGTGGAATATCCAGGTTGAGATGAACCGTTTTCAGGATTCCTGCTCCCAGCAAACTATGAAGAGGAGGAGCTTTCCAAAGGACAGAGGAACCTTTACCCTGCGCCCAGGCCAGGCCCCGTTCATAGGAGGTCGTCTCTCCAAGAACCTCAAAAGGGGGGATTCTCAAGCTGTACCAAATTCCCAGGGCGATAAAAACCACACTGAGCAAGATTGCCGCCCCCCTCTCCTGTTGATACCCAAACGGCTTCTTGGAGCGCCATATGCCGGCTAGCATCACTCTCCCCTCTATTCTTGAATAGGAATGACCCGGACAGGGCCCAAGAGAATGCGTGTATCTTGAGCATATCCTCCGGGACCTAGCAGGATCAGTCGCTTTCCAGAAGCTCTATACATTCCCACTTCGAGTTGATAGACTCCCTCAGGGGCATCCTTTGCCAACGAGAGCGAGTACTCATCGCGAACAAGTTGCCCACGCTGCCAAGTCGCCGTAGGAGCCCTGCCTTGTTGTGGCCAACCATCCTTCTGTGCCCAAATGCGACCTTGCTCATCAACAAGGTGCGTAAACACACTATAGTTCTCCCGCCCTTCAGCCAGCGCACGCCAGTAAAGAGTCAATCGCAAGGTATCCCCTGGAGCTAGTACAGTACGGTCTAGCTGAAATCCAACGAGGGCTATTCGCCTCTCCAAATTAAAGAACACAGGATTCGGAATACCATCACGCACCTGCCTGGACAAGTAAAAGCGCTCCAGAGTAAGCGCATTTCCCAGTGAGTTCCCTTGGGCATCCCTTACAGGAAGGCGTTCCCCGCTCTCTAGCCGATAAAATCCCACCTTTAATGTAAGTTCTTCCGGAGTCGGCACCACAGGGGATATGGGTACAACATAAGTATCCACGAAACAACCGCCCGGGATCCAGAGGCTCGTTGGATACGTACCTTGTCCTGGATACACGTCCCGCTGGCCCGCGATGAGTCCAGCAGGGCGTTCCAAATGAATAAAGAGACTATAATGCTCTTTCAGGGGTCTAAGGCATTCCCAATAAAGTTTCAGAGCGACCTCTCCCCCTGGCTTGGCTTCCCTCTGGAGGAGATCGTATCCCAGTAGACGAATTCCATCACCAAAAGTAGCGTCCAGATACACTTGAGGAGCAAGAGCCCCCCTTTCCAGAAGCCGAGGAGAACGATAGGCAGGCGCAATCACCAAGAAGGGGAAAAGGAGCGATG
>JAGGYI010000116.1 GCA_021162655.1 Anaerolineae bacterium | reverse complement strand
CATCGTAGACGTGAACGTGCGAATCAAGCCTCCCCCTCAACCCCCCTCAAGCAAAATCACGCCCCAAAGCTTCCGTCGTTTCCAAGTGTAGATGGGTTTACGCCGGCAGGGTAAGCCGATGAGCCTGCTCTCCACGGCATTGGGAGGGCAAGCATTGGTCCCCCAAAAGGGCCATGCTATAATGGAGTGCGTGCCCAAGAAGGCTACTACCTGCTGGGGGTGCGGGAATGCATACGAAAAGGCTACTTGGGGGGCTCTGCCTGCTTTTACTCGTCTCGTTAACAGGCTGCCTGCCCTCCGTAGTGCAAACCGAGCACGAGTATGTCCTCCTCCAATGGGATGGAGCAAGATGGATCGTGCTCGAGGACGACGACCCCCTTTACGAGCAATTCCAGCGCTCTATCCTCAGCGACCCCTACCTCCGACGCCTCCTCCTCCTTTACGAACACTCTACCGAGGCCTTTTTGGCCACCAACACCCATTCCCCCCTTTCCCAAACGCTAGCCAACAAACCCATGATTGCCCTCAACAGCAAGCAAGCTCGACTTCTCCGGGACATTGTCGTCTACCAGAAGAAATCCAAAGTGCGGATAGAGCTCGCTCTAGGCCTGGGACAGGATGGCCAGGTAGATTTTGGCTGGGCCAGAGACCGCTTTGCCCCTGTGGTGGCAGAAGGGCTGCTCGCGATGATGGGCGTGCACTTTCGACAACCAGAGGGAAGCCTATCCCCCATCTATGAAGAGACCAGCCCCGATTGGGCTCTGGCTGCCGGCTGGATGGCAGCATTCGAGGCCATCTACGGGCAGAGGCACCCTGAACGCGTCGCTGGGCTTCAACCCCTCGCCAAGATGAACCCTTGGGCCCAGGAACGCCTCTACATCTACACCCTGGTGCCCCACAATGGGTTCCGTCAGCGCTTTCAGGGTGGCGTCCCTACTGCGGAGCTGCGCCCATGTGCTGAGGCCCAAAGAACCCCCGGAGTGGTGGCCAGCTTTTTCTATCACCTCCTTCAACAAGGGGAAGATTATTATCCTCAGCGAGAGATGCTCTGGTTCGCCAATTTCGATGCGGAAGAGACACCCTATGCCAAGGCACTCCTTGCCCTGAACCGCATGGCTGGCTCACGGGAGGTCTCCTTGCAGAGCTTTCTTGAAGCCTACCGGGAGACGTTCCCCGCCGAGCAAGGAAAGACGGAGAGCCTAGCAAAAGAAGTGTTCGGCTGTGTGCCGGGGAAAGAATAAACATCCTTTGACGGAAAGGAGAAGACAAGCCCTCACACCTATCGCTCTAGCTCGAGCATCGGGGCCATCAGGGCAAAACTAGCGAGAAGAAATTTGGACTTGCATTGTTTTTCTATTGGTGCTATAAGGGGCCCGCATGGTTGACTTACCTTGAACGTCGGCCATGCGCATTATACTTCTTTAGGTTGGGCTCAAGTTCACGGAGGCAAAAGATTATGGCCACCATGGTGACGAAAACTTATACCTATCAGGAACGTTTGGATGCCCTGCGGGAGACCAAGCTCCGGGCCACCAAGGAAAAGCAAGAGATCATCGGCTCCATGGATTATGACGATTGGGCGTTGATCCTCCCACCGCCAGAATATCGCGAGGTGGTGGAGACGATCAGCGGTTCGGGCGTACCCGTCACCGATGTGCGCCTCAAGGGCGTAAAGATCAAAAGTAACCATCCCAGCGGAGCCTTTTTCGGCCCCAAAGCCAGTGGAGAGAACTTTGCTGCCCTCCTCAAGGCTCACCCCACCTACATCGATCCCATGAGCTCCCTTGCCGGGGCCTATATGGTGAACTTTTATGCCTACCGCCCTTTGGGTTGGAATCCCGATTTTGACTATTCACACCTGAGAGAAGAGCAAAAGAAATATCAGCTGATCCCCGGCATTGGAGCCACACAGCACTTTTGCCAGGATGTGACCATCGGTCTCAACCTCGGCTTTGGTGGCCTGCGAGCCAAAATCCAGCGCTACCGCCGAGAACACCCCGAAGCTGCCGACTTTTACGATGGACTAGAGGCAGTGGTAGATGGCATCCAGGACTGGGTTCGCCGGCATGCTCAAGCTGCCCGCGAGATGGCTCAAAAGGAGGAAAACCCCCAACTGCGTCAGAACTTGATCGAGATCGCCGAGATGAACGAGCGCTTGGTGGACGAGCCTCCTACCACCTTCCGGGAAGCTTGCCAGTGGCTCGTCTGGTATCAAATGGCTGCACGCATGTACAATGGCAGTGGCTCCTTAGGGCGACTAGATGTGATCCTTACACCATACTATGAGCGAGATCGGGCCGCCGGCATCCTCGACGACGAAGAAGCTATCTTTCACATCGCCTGTCTCCTCCTCCGCGACACTTCCTACATTCAGCTAGGGGGCTACGACGAACACGGCAAGGATGTAACGAACCGCGTTTCCTACCTCATCCTTGAAGCCGCCCATCGGCTCAAGATACCTGCAAACATTGGCGTGGCCGTAGGCAAAGGAGTTGACCCAGGGCTTTTCCGCCGTGGTGTGGAGATCCTTTTGGAGGATAAACTCGGCATCCCCAAGTTCCTCGGAGTCGACAACACCGCCGAAGGATTCGCCCGCAACGGCTACCCCATTGAGCTGGGCTGGCAACGCGCTTATGCAGGCTGCCACTGGCTGGGCATCCCCGGGCGAGAGTACACCCTGATGGACTGCGTCAAAATCAACCTTGCCGCCGTTTTTGACGTGGCCTTACGCGAGATGATGGCTGACCCCAAGGTTACCCCCAGTGTGGAGACCCTTTGGAACTATTTTGAGAAACACCTCCGCCGCGCCATTCAGGTCATCGCCGAAGGGCTGGACTTTCACCTTGAGCACATGCACCAAGTCTTCCCCGAGCTCGTCCTTGACCTCTGTTGCTATGGCCCGTTGGAGAAAGGGCTAGACGCTTCTCATGGAGGCGTCGAATTCTACAACATGTGCGTCGATGCGGCAGCGCTGGCCACTGTAGCCGATTCCTTCGCCGCCATTGAGCAACGCATTGAAAAAGAGAAGCGCATGACCTGGGAAGAGCTCATGCAGCACCTAGACGCCAACTGGGCCGGCCCCGAGGGTGAGCGCGCTCGTTTGATGATGCGCAATATCCCTCGCTACGGCTCTGGCGGTTCCCGGGCAGACGATTACGCTGTGCGCATTGCCCAGACTTTTACTAAACTGGTGAAAGAAAAGCCCACCCCAGGCGGACGAAACATGATCCCAGGGCTCTTTTCCTGGGCCAACACCATCTCCCTAGGCAAGAATTTGGGCGCCACTCCCAACGGCCGTTTTGCCGGGGCTCCCATCTCGCACGGCGCCAACCCGGATCCTGGGTTTCGCAAGGATGGAGCTCCCACAGCTCTCGTCGTCGCCGTCGCCTCGGTACAGCCCGGTTACGGGAACACCGCCCCCCTCCAGATCGACCTAGACCCTGGCCTCGCCAAAGGGGAAGAGGCATTGGAGCAGGTGATGACCCTTTTCAAAACCCACTTTGATCTGGGAGGCACCCAAATCAACGTAAACATCATGGACGCAGAGAAGGTCCTTGAGGCGCACAAAGATCCTTCCAAATATCCAGACCTCATCGTCCGGGTGACGGGCTTTAGCGCCTATTTCGCCAGCCTCTCCCCTGAATTCCGACAACTCGTTGTTGACAGGATCATCGCAGAAGGATGAGCCCTCTTGGCACCAAAGGGGCCCGCCGATTTGGCGGGCCCCTTTGAGTACGTCAATCGTCTAGCACATCCTCAGGCAAGCCTTGTGGCAAAGGCGCCGGCCGCGGAAAAGTGCTCTCCACTTGGTAATATCGGCCACTGGCTGCACTATCGAAAAAGCCCTCCATCACATCGAGCACGTGGTACCCCAACTCTCCTGTAGCCCGATGGGGCCGCCCCGAGAGAATGGCCTGCGCCATATCAGCCAGGCCAATCCCCCACATCGTTCGCGAATCTGTGTGCCCGTGGGTCAAAGGTACCTCCTGCCATTCTCGCTCTCCTGCCAGGCTGATGCGCACGGGTCCTCCCAAGGAATTGGGATCCGGCACGCTCAGAGAACCTTCCGTGCCATAGATCTCGATACGAGGGAGACTCGAATGCCAAACGGCAAAGGTGGTGATAATCGTCCCGATAGCACCATCGGCAAAGTGCAGAGCCCCTACGACGTGGTCAGGCGTCTCTACACGGATCTTCTGCCCATAGAGGGGTTGGCTGGTGATCGTGCGTTCGGGAATCTGGATACCCACCATACCAGCCACGCGCACGACAGGCCCCAAAAGGTTCACCAGGGCCGTTAGATAATAGGGGCCCATATCGAACATTGGCCCAGCCCCTGGCTGATAGTAATAGGCCGGGCTAGGATGCCAGCTTTCATGGCCATGGCTCATCATAAAAGCCGCGCAAGCAACAGGCCGGCCAATAGCCCCTTCATCGATCAGCTTGCGACAAGTCTGCAGCCCTCCACCGAGATGAGTGCCAGGAGCACAGCCTACGCGCACTCCCTGCTGACGCGCCGCCTCAAGGATACGCCTACCTCCCTCGCGCGTAAGAGCGAGGGGCTTTTCAGTGTAGACGTGCTTGCCCGCAGCTATAGCTGCCAAACTCACTTCCTCATGGGCTTTGGGGTTCGTTAGGTTGACAACAATCTGTACCTCTGGATCCGCCAGGAGCTCCTCGAGGCTACAGACCTTGGGCACTCCGAACTCTTTTGCCCGCGCCTGGGCGCGACCAAGATCGAGATCCGTGCAGGCCACTGCCCGCAATACGCGAAAAGTCTCTACCGAGCGAAGGTAAGCCGCACTGATATTTCCACAGCCCACGATGCCCACACCAACTGTCTCCATATCCTCCTCCCTTAGCCAAGCCTTCTAGGAGCCCCATTGTAATCCCTTGCTCCAAGAAAGCAAAAAAAGACCCCTGCTTCCCACAGGGGTCTTGATGCTCTGAACCGTCAGCGAATGCGATACTTTTCCAGGGCATCCATATCTAGCTCACAGCCCAACCCCGGTTTGTCGGGCACGATGGCATAGCCATCCTCAAACTGGATGCCCTCAACGACGAGATCATCCTCTCTTGTCCAAGAACCAACGAAATCACTGCCGAGGATGCAATTACGGGCAGCGGCCGCCGCATGCAGATAGGAGAACTCCATGATGCCCAGATCGTTGCCCGAACCATGCCAACAGGGGATGCCCGCAGCGTGGGCCATGGCTGCATTACGGGTAAATTGGATCATGCTCCCACCCAGGTTCAAATAATCCACCGCCTCAGCCTTGATCGCACTAATGATATCGGTGGGCGAACCAAGGTGTAGGGCCACAGGGACGATCCCGTGCTGCCGGAACATGCGATACCAATCCAGATTCCATTTGGCCATGGGGTCCTCAAAGACCTTGACCTTCCCTCGTTTGGCCAACTCGCGGGCCATCTCCACCGCCTCGTTGAGGCGCCAAAAGCGCTGGTTGGGGTCAATGGTCAGCTCAAAATCGCGGCCAGCCACCTCCCAAATGGCCTCACAACGCTCCACAAGGGGCTCATCGCCGGTGCATTTCATCTTCATGCCCTTAAAGCCCCGCTCCACTGCCAAGCGAGCGTTCTTGGCCGCATCCTCTGGAGTCTGATGGCCAATCCAATAATCCGCGGGGACGCGCTTGCGCACTGCCCCGCCAAGGAACCAATGGGCTGGACGATCATAGTACTTGCCCAGCAGGTCGATGACAGCCATCTCAAAGGCTTCATAGCCGGGGATCCGCGGGCCAGCCGCGGCAAACTCCCACCAGCGGTCGAGCACCGACTGCTCTGGCCGCTCATCAAGGGTGCCCAAAAGCGCCGGCAAATGCTGCAGAACCATCTCTCGCGGATCCAGCCCCTCAACTCGGGCCGCCATCTGCTGTACGGCATCCAAGGGCACACCACGGCCTGTTTCTCCAAGGCCAAAGAGGCCCTCATCCGTGTGCAGACGAATGATATGCTTGGGGACCTCATCCCAGCCAGCGGGGCCATAGCAAGCAGAATGGACCCGCCCTGGAATCGTCGGTACCACGACCGTCCAGATATCTACCGATGTGATCTTCATTATCCCTCCTAATGGTGCTCTCTTTAGGCACGCTCTGTACGCATCGTCTTAAAGACGATAGCTGTAATAATCATGTTGATGATGCCCAGGAAGAGAGACATGGTTGCCGCATAGCCCATACGCATGTCACCATGGATAAAGGCCGTGCGGTAAACATAGACCCCCGCCGTCAAGCAAGATTCTGCCGGGCCTCCAGAGGTACCCTTGAAAAGGGCCATTGACTCAACCGTGGCGCTCACCACACCGGAGCCCAATACCAAAACGAGGGTAAAGACTGGCTTGAGCAACGGCAAAGTCACATACCAAAACTGTTGCCAGCCGTTCGCCCCGTCTACCAGGGCAGCCTCGTAGATCTCTCGGTTAATGTTATAGATACCTACCAGGAAAAGCAGGGTCCAGTAACCAAATCTGGACCAGATCGTTGGAATCGTCATGGCATAAAGAGCCGTTTTAGGCGAGCCCAACCAGTTTGGTGGGTTCTTGACCCCGATCTTTTGCAACATCACGTTCAGATAGCCAAACTTGGGGTCATAAAGCTTGGCCCAAACCAACATAGCGACTGAGGTGGGCAGCACCACCGGCATATAGGCGATGACCCGGTACACCGCCGCCGCAACGGGATGCTGCACCTTTGAGATCATTACCGCCACGAAAAGCGAGAAAAAGAGAGTAAAGGGCATAAAAAGCAAAGTAAACTTGAAGGCGATGCCCAGGCTGCGCCAAAAGGTCTTGTCGTGGATCATCTCGATCCAATTATCGAGCCCATTAAAGCCGGCCAGACCGTGAGTCTCGGGGAGGAGCCAGCGATAGTCGGAAAAGGCCATAAAGAGCCCGCGGATGATCGGCCAGGCCTGGAAAACGATGTACATGATAATTGCCGGCGCGATAAAGAAATATCCCCAGAGGTTTCCCCAACCCTGCTGGCGAACAGTCTTGAGCTCCCCGACGAAGGCCTTGACGACCGCTGCTTTCCCTTGTGCGCGAACCTGGTCTACCTTTTGCATTCTCGGTTCGGCCATAATTCCCCCTTTTTGGGATACTTACATCTTGAGGATGCCCTCACTGAGGCCCCGCATGAACCAACGCTGCATCAAAATGAAGACAATGATCACCGGCAGCATGGCCACCGTATAGGCCGCGCACTCGGCGCCATAGCCAGCGAGGACACTAGAGGTAAAGTGAGCACTCCATCCCCGAAGTTTGGTCACTGCGATAGAGACCGTCTCCAGCTCGGGGAAGTCAAGCATCGTCAGGGCAACCAAGTACTCGCCCCAGACGTAGACGAACTCAAAGATGGCGACCACGACGACGCCACCCATAACAAAAGGAAGGTCCACATTTAAAAAGAGGCGCCACGTACCAGCCCCATCGATGATCGCCGCTTCCTCTAGCTCCCTAGGTACGCTAAGAAAGTTCTGGCGCATAATAAAAAGGGCCACACTGATGGCACTAGGATACCAAAGGATCAAGCCGATGTGGGTATTGCGCAGGTGGAGGAACTCCATCAACTCGTAGAGAGCCATCAGGCCGCCAGCACGGGGAATGAACATAAGCATGATCAAAAGATAAAAGAGCAGGTCCCTGCCGCGGAAATCTAACCGGGCAAAGGCAAACCCCGCCATACTGGCAGTGATACACTGCACAATCACCGAGCCCATAGCCAACTGGAAGCTATTCCACAGGTTCAGGGGCAGGCGGCTCATGTCAGCCCGAGTTAACATCCACTCATAGTTTGCCAGCGTCGGGTGCCGCGGAATAAGGGAAGGAGTGGCCATGTAGAGCTCAAAGCGATCCTTGAGCGAAGATGAGACCACCCAGACAACCGGCAAAAGACAAATCAGCGAGATGATAAGAAGAGCAAGGTTAAAAAACAGCTGATCCCCTCTAAAGTAACGCCGCATCCTTCGCGCAGCAGCAGCCATAGCTCAGCTCCTTTAATTGGGGTAAAAAAACGCCCACTTGCTATAACGGTGAAAACGAGGAAGAGAGGAGATCCCCCTCTCTTCCTCGCCCAAAACAGGGGCCTTCCTTTAGGCCTTCTGCTTGGCGATCTCCTCTTTGGAGTCCTTGTAAATGAGCTCCGCAACCTCTTCCGGCGACATCGTCGAGCCCTTCTCAGTGAAATTGACGATGTGCTTTTTGAACATCGTGTGCTGGATAGTGTAGTAGTTGTTCCGCGGCGCAGGCACGGACTTTTTCACGTTCTCCAGCATCTCGACCATCCAACGATAGACGCCGAACTTGGGATCGCCTTTGATGATCTTCTCATAGGCCGAGTTATAAATGGGGGTCTTGCCCGTCTTGATAACGGTCTTCTGGAAGTCCAGGTTCTGCGGCCCCATCGTGTAGATGAGGTAATCCGTGGCCTCTTGAGGATAGGGTGCCTTGTTCAGGATGGCGACGCCGTTGCCCCAGTAGACGGAGCCAGCGTTCGCGATGCCCTTCTCCTTCAGCGCGATCGGCGAGGTGGCTACCTTATCGGTACCGAAGGCATTCTGCCCCCAAACACCACGGGAGCTCTGCGCCTGCACCGAGGCGACCTTGCCGCTATAGTAGGCATCCAGCCAGCCGTCTGTCCCATGCGGCGGCGTCAGCTCCTCCTCGACGATCAGCTTCTTGTAGAAGGCCAAAGAGTCGATCATCGCCTGCGACTTCCAGTCGATCAGGCCCTCCTCCGTGTAGGGCTTGTCCGTCGCCGCGCAGATGAGGGCGCCCACATCGGTCCAGAGCGCGCCGGCAAAGGCGGTCGGATAGATCTGATCCTTGGCGCCCCACTTTTTCAGCTCAAGGCAAGCGCTCAGCCACTCGTCCCAGGTCTTGGGGGCTTCCTTCACACCGACAGCGTTGAAATAGTCCACGCGCCAGTTGAAGGTGATGTTCTCAAAGCTGTAGGCCAAGCTGTAGAACTTGCCCTCAAAGCTGCCGTCCTCCTTGATCGTCTCGATCATATCGGTAAGGACCTGATCTGCCCCTTCCTGCTTGGAGGCATTGATGTATTCCTCCATCGGCTGGACCATGCCTGTTTTGACCCACTTGTACATGACCAAGAAGGGGGTCAAAATACCGGCAGCACTCCATTCCAGCTTGCCCTCGTTGATCTGGGCAATAACTTTGGTATCCCACCCTTCGAAAGTGGTCTGTACCTTGACCTCGCAGTCATCACGGGTGCTGTTGAACTCACGGGCCGTACGGTCAAAGGGGATCTCGCCCACTGCCCAGGAGCTCAGGAGGATACGAACCTGCTTTTTCTTGGGCGGAGCTTCTTTGGTAACCTCTTTTTCAACAACGACCGTCTCTTTAACAACTTTCTCTACAACCTTGGGCTTACAAGCGGCGAGAAAAGTCCCCGCGACACCTGCCGCTGCAAGCTTAATAAAGTCCCTTCGCGAAAAGCTCTTTGACATGGCTCAACCTCCTTGGTTGTGCTTTCTTTTGTCGAGACCCCAACAAACAATCAACGATACGACCCGAACCTTCTTCTCTCTCCTCGATAGGCACCTCCTTTCCTTGAAGCTTTCAACGCTCTTTTAAGGGGTTCACCCCCTAGAGCTAAATATTAGCATAACACACAAGCGCAGGCAAGTCAAACATCTTTTAAGCCTCCGCCTCTAGGCTTCGGCCTTGCGCGGGCGAAAGATCAAAAAGACGAGATTGAGCAAAATACCCACGAGGGCCGAGGTGGCAATGGAGGGCAACCCATCGGGGAAGACCTTATCCAACCCCGGCAATATAATGGGCAGGTTCTCCCCTCGAAGCTGGCCCCACCGACGCCGATGATGAGAATAACGGCACCGATGGCCAATTGCTTGGGGTCAAACAGGTCCACCTTTTCCGACTGGATAAGAGCCACGCCCTGCAAGCCAATGACACCAAAGAGGAAAATTGCCAGCCCTCCTGTTACTGAAATGGGCAAAGTCTCCACCACAGCGGCCAACTTGCCCACAAAACCGAGGAGCATGGCGATCACGCCGGCAGCAATGATCACCGGGCAAGAATAATTGCGGGTGATGGCCATCAAAGAGTTATTCTCACCATAGTTGGTTCCGGCACAGCCCCCAAGGAAGCCGTTAATTGCATCCCCCAGGCCATCAAGGATGAGGTTCAGCCCGATGAGATACTTGATCTGCGGCTTTTTGCGGCCCAGCTCTTCTGCCAGGCGATCCACATAAAGGCTGATCTGATAAAGGTGCGCTGTCGATTCGGGGATGGTAGCAATAGCGATGGGGGCAATGGCCAAGATGGCCGGCCATTTAAAAGCAGGGGTGCTAAAGGAAGGAACACGCAACCACGATGCCACAGCAATGCGCGAGAAATCAACTTTCCCAAGAATTGCCGCTAGAATATAACCACAGATTGCCCCAAGGAGAACAGGGATCATGGAGATAAAGCCTTTGCCCCGTAAATAGACAGAAAAGAGCACCGTCATCGTCAGAGTAAAGAGCGCGATGCCCCAATGCGCAGCGGCCATATCCAAAGCAGCCTTGGCCAAAGAAATACCAATGACAATGGCCACCGAACCCGTCACAATGGGGGGAAGAACCTTGTCCAAAGCATCCTTGCCCACCCAGCGAATGAGCAACCCGGCAAGGATAGAGACCAAGGCAGTGGCAACGATGCCCCCTTGAGCCACACGCACGCCTCCCCACTCAGCACCCACAACGGCAGAAACCGCCGCTATGTAGCTAAAGCTTGAGCCGTAATACAGTGGGATGCGCATCCCTGATCCTAGAATGGCAACAATCGTGGCCAACCCACTGGCAAAGAGAGTGACGCCCACATCAAACCCTGTGACGAGCGCCACAAAGACAGTGGCAGGGAACATAGTGAGCACGTGCTGCAACCCAAAGGCAACGAGGTCAAGGAAAGGGGGACGGTCCTGGGGAAGGTACCCTAGAGGTCTAGAAGCTTTGCGCACAGACACGATCTCTCTCCTTTCTTGGTGGTATATTGGAGGATCCGACTAGGGAAAGCCAGTTCCCTACATAATAAAAAGGGAAGGCTCTCAACGAGCCCTCCCTTTCCAGCGAGAAGAGAAGAAAGACCTCCCCCTAGCGGGGTAAGGCAGCTTTGCTTTTCTGCATCCAACCAAACCATCGCAACGCACCATGAGTATTTCTCGCATTATAGCATGAAAGCACCTCTCTGGGAACCCCCCAAGAACCTAGAGCTTCTCCGCACCCAGCAAACGAATCACTCCCAGATAGTAAAGGTGCTCACGAAACTCCCCAAAACCCTGCTCACCAAGAATAGCCGGCCAATCGCGCTGGGCAAAGTCTGCTGCGAGAGGGCACTCCAAGCGCTCGAAAAGCATTCTCACTGGCCAAGAAGCCCGTGCCGGCTCAAAAGGCGCATAGTCGAGGATAAAGAACTCGCTCCCTGCACGCAGGGCGCGCCAGGCATTCCCCACGATACGCAAGCGCTCCTCTTGGGGAAAGCCGTGAAGGACAAAGGAGATAAAGACTTTGTCGAACTCTTTATCATATGGCAGCGGCTGTTCTATACGCCGTTTCTCAAAGGAAACATTGGGCAACTTTTGACAACGACGTTGGGCCTGGGCCAGCATCTCTTCCCCTATATCCAGCCCAAGGATACGTCCTCGTGGAGAGAGGTAACGGGCCATGAGACAAGCATTGCGCCCTGTACCAGAACCCAAAATGAGGATGTGATCCTGCGGCTGGATGTGCAGATCGCGCACAACTCGGCGGATGAAAAGGGGATACGTCCCCAGGGTAAGAACATTCATCAGCAAATCATAATGTCGCGCTTCGAACCCCGTTACCTCCACTTTAGAAAGCGGGCGTTCCGCTTCTGGCGTCCCGGTCATCTATCCCTTCCTTTCCTCTTTCTTTACCTTTCGGATTATCTCCCCAAG
Source organism: Anaerolineae bacterium (assembly GCA_021162655.1). Classification (GTDB taxonomy): domain Bacteria; phylum Chloroflexota; class Anaerolineae; order UBA1429; family UBA1429; genus JAGGYI01. The sequence continues at coordinate 3,802 of JAGGYI010000116.1, read as the reverse complement.
TGTACAAGCCGTCAAAAAAGCCTTCTTGAGGTGACCTCCCTTTTCCTTTCGTCTATAATATCCGCCATGTGAACCCAAGTGCATAAAAAAGGAGGTGGAATGAAAGCGGAAGAGCTGATGCTACGCACAAAATCCTTTGCTCCCCTAAGCCTCACTCCCGAGGAGCTGATCGCCTATACTCCAGAGTGGAAAGGGGAACGCTTCCCCAACGGCCGTCCCAAAGTGCCCGATGAGATCCTCCAGCGTATGGAAAAGGTCACCATCGAGGAAGCCTGGAGCGTCTTGCGCAATGAGGGCTATGAATGGCAGTTCGAAGGGGGGTGGATGTCCACCAGTCCCGGGCACACTTTGGTAGGCCGTGCGGTGACGGCCGTCTACATGCCTCGGCGCGAAGATGTGCGCCGCCTCATCTTTCAAAAAGCCGAGGAAGCGGGCTGCATTGGTGACCAAGTCTCTTGGCCCATCGACACCCTTGTGGAAGGAGACGTCTACGTGGCCGACATCTTTGGCAAAATAGAATACGGCGCTGTGGTGGGAAGCAACCTCTCCACCTCAGTCTATGCCAAAACGGGCAAGGGCGTCGTCCACGATGGCTCTGTGCGCGACATCGAAAAAGTGCGCAAGATCGAAGGATATGTCGGCTTTTTCCGAGGATATCACCCCACGGCAGCAACCTCGACGATCATGCTCATGGGCATCAACACCCCCGTACGCATCGGAGGCGTCACTGTGATGCCTGGCGATATAGTCCTTGCCAAAGATGAGGGAGTGGTCTTTATTCCCCCACACCTCGCTGAGAAGGTCGTCATCACCTCAGAGATCATCCGTCTGCGCGATACCTTTGGTGAGATCCGTCTGCGCGAGGGCAAGTACACCCCTGGAGAAATCGACCGCCGCTGGACGCCCAACATCGAGGAGGACTTTGCCCAGTGGGTAGAGGATCACATCGATGAACTCCCTGTGCCCAAAGAGACGATCCAAGAATACCTGAAGAAGCGCACCTGGTAAAAACGAAAAAAAACTTAAGGAACTAGCGATGGACCTAAACGGACTCTGGGAGTTGTGGCACTGGCCCGAAGGCACACGCAAGGCCAGCCCGGAGAATCTGGATGCATTGGGGGAACCCCTCGCCGCCCAAGTTCCAGGGAATGTAGAGCTCGACCTATTCAGGGCAGGCGAAATCCCCGATCCTTTCTTTGGACGCAACTTTTTTGCCCTGAGAGAATTCGAGTTCCACGAGTGGTGGTACCGCAAGCGCTTTCAAGCACCAAAGGAGCTAGCCTCTCAAGAGGTCGAACTTGTCTTTGAGGGGCTCGATACCATCGCCACCGTCTGGCTCAACGGGAGGAAATTGGGCGAATCTGCCAATATGCTAGTTGAACAACGTTTTGAGGCAACGGGCGCCCTCCGAGAGGGAGAGAACACCCTTGTGGTGCGCCTAGGCTCAGCGATCAACTGGGCCAGGCAAAAGCCCTACGAACCCTTGAACTTTGGCCCCGAAGCGCGCGATGAAGCCCTCTGGCTGCGCAAGCCCACCCACTGCTTTGGCTGGGATATTGCTCCGCGCATCGTTTCAGCAGGAATTTGGCGTCCTGTACGTCTCGTCGTGCGGAAAGCCAACGCCTTTGAACAAGTGTACTACTATACCTTTGATGCCTCGCCAGAGAAGGCAACCTTGGGGCTCTGGTTCGCTTTTCGCACCGATGCCCCCACCCTGGACGGTTTCTCCCTACGTCTACGGGGGACCTGCGGCAACTCGTCCTTCGAGAAAACATGGGGAACCGAGTTCAATCGAGGCCACTTGCAGGTGAACATCCCCAGCCCCCTACTTTGGTGGCCCAAAGGGTACGGGGAGCCCCACCTTTATACCGTGACCCTGGATCTGCTCAAGGATGGACAGGTGCTCGATACTCACGAGGAGCGCATTGGGCTCCGCACACTCCAGCTCCAGCGAGAGGAGCGCTTTGGAGAACGGGGATGCTTTCGTTTTTACGTGAATAACGTTCCCATCCGCGTCCTGGGTGCGAACTGGGTGCCCCTCGATGCTTTCCACAGCCGGGACGAAGAACGTGTCGAGCAGGTCATCGACCTTTTCGACGATCTCGGCTGCCAGATGATCCGCTGCTGGGGAGGAGGAGTTTAAGAGTCTGACCGCTTCTTTGAGCTCTGCGATGAACGGGGGATTCTCGTCTGGCAGGATTTCTCCTTTGCCGATTCTCGCTACCCCTTTGCAGACGAGTTCCTCCAAGCAGTGCGCAAAGAGGCAAGCAAGGTCATCCAGCGCATCCGCAACCATCCTTCGCTAGCCATCTGGTGCGGGGATAACGAATGTGATCATTTCTTCCTCTTGGAAAACATCTCTCCCGAAGACAATGTCATCTCCCGCCAGATCCTTCCCGAGATGATCCGACGATTAGACCCCTACCGTCCCTACATCCCCAGTTCGCCCTACATCTCTCCCAAGAGCAGAGAGGGGGCCCCTATGCCTGAGCAACATCTCTGGGGTCCCCGGAACTACTTTAAGAGCCGCTTTTACACCGAACACCTGGCAGATTTCATAGGGGAGATAGGCTACCACGGTTGCCCAAACCTTTCTTCTCTGAAGCGATTTCTCCCCTCAGAAGACCTCTGGCCGTGGGACAACCCTTCCTGGCGTGCCCACTCTGTGGAACACTGGCGTACTAGAAGGCGTCACTACGATCGAAACGAACTCATGGTCAAGCAGGTGCACGAGTTCTTTGGCCATGTTCCCGACGACCTCGACACCTTTATCCGCGCCAGCCAATTCACCCAAGCTGAGGCGAAAAAGTTCTTTGTAGAACAGGCTAGGATCAAAGGGCTTGGGGGAGTGCTCTGGTGGAACGTCATCGATTGCTGGCCGCAGATTTCTGATTCGGTCGTCGACTATTATTTTAGCAAAAAGTTGGCCTACCACTACCTCTGGCGGGTACAGCGCCCTGTGTGCGCCATGATTGGCGAACCAGAAGGATGGTCTGTACCTCTAGTGGTAGATAACCTCACCCTTCAAGAGTCCAGTGGCCACCTCCGGCTCTGGGACGCGGACACGGACGAAACCCTCTGGGAGGGTAGCTTCACGATCCCAGCGAATGAAAGAAGGGAATTGGGCCACATCCCTGTCTTTCGCGGAGACCAGCGGCTCTTCCTTCTTAGCTGGGAGATAGGCGGCGAATGCTTTGGGAACCACTACCTCTTGGGGAATCCCCCTTTTTCCATAGAACAATACGAGGCTTGGCTTCTCAAGATCGCTGCCCTACCACGCCCCTTTGACCCTGAGGCTGTAGGCCGCTAAGCAAAGTTGACATTGCAAAGGAGGAACTGCGATGAGCCACTCTCTCCCTGAAAGCTTACAATGGGTTTGGAATGCCCGCTGGGCAGGGTACTGGTTTGGAGACGCCGAGTTCTTTGACTACACCGAGGCAGACTATGATGCCAAAGCCCGTCTCCTCGCTGAAGCGGGGGTCAACGCTGTCATCACCTTTGGCGGTTTTCACTTTCGCTGGAGCTTTGTTGACGAATGGCCCCAGCTTCTCGACGTACTTCGCCAGATCGTCGAGAGCTGCCACCGCTATGGCATAAAAGTCATCGAACACCACAGCGCCATCCTCACTCACAACCCCCAAGGGGAGGAGGAATGGGCCTGGACCATGCGCGTGCGCCGCAAGCAAGGGGTGGATCTCACCCGGCATCCGGGTTTCATGCGAGGTCTCAGGGAGGGAGATCTCCAATACAAAGGGGTGTGGCTTTCGCAGATGCGCCAGATCGATCCGCGGACGGGGCAGTT
>JAGGYI010000097.1 GCA_021162655.1 Anaerolineae bacterium | reverse complement strand
GTCTGGCGTACCTCTTGGCGCACCCTCTCGGGGACAAAGTGGGCAAACCAATCCCTCCCGAGGATCTCTTTCTCCGAATACCCCAAAAGCTCGCATCCTTTGCGGTTAATCAAGGTCACTCGGCCATCGGGATCCAAGGCCACCATAGCCACAGCGGCCACATCCAGATATTGCTGGGCTCGGTCGCGCTCCCTGCGGAGGGCCTCTTCCGCCAGCTTGCGTGCAGTGATGTTGCGCGTGGCCCCCACAATGCGTACCACCCTGCCCTCTTTTTCATCCCAGATGGGCTGACCATAATCACGGACCCAGACGACACGCCCATCTTTGGTGACCATGCGAAACTCGGCCGTAGCAGGCTCCCCGGCCAGAAGGGCCTCCGCCTTGCGTTCGGCAATATGCATATCCTCTGGATGGATGAGGAGGCGCCAGGTCTGCTCGTTCACCTCTTCCACAGTGTACCCACTGATGCGGGTAAAAGCGTCTGACATCCACTCGAGTTCCATGCTGCCGTCGGGATCGACCTTGAAGGAATAGGCCCAGTCAGAGATCAACTCGGAGATCAGGCGATACCGCTCCTCAGATTGGGCCAAAGCCTGCTCGGCCTCCTTCCGCTGAGTAATATCCTCGGCAACTCCCAGCACATAGCCCGGCCGCCCATCCAAGGCAAAGGGCACCTTGACGACATGGAGCCAATGGGTGGTACCATCCCGCGTGGTGAACGTCTCGGCAGGGATATACATAGATTCCTGCCCCGAGACGACCTGACGATCTTGCTGAAGAAAGCACTGCGCTTCCTCCAGAGAGAGCCCCCATTGCTTGGCCAATTCCAAGTCCGTCCGGCCAATCAATTCTTCCCGCGGAAGGCCATAGAGCTCTGCCGTCGCCCTATTCGCCAACACATAACGCCCTTCGCCATCCTTGACAAAGATGCAACTGGGAACCGTATCGAGGATCAAGCGGAGGAAACGCTCCTTTTGCTGCAGAGCCCGTTCTCCCTGTTTGCGCTGGGTGATGTCCTCAAAGATCACCGCCGTGCCTTCAAAGTCAGCCCGCACATCCTCCATGCGCGAAAAGAGCAAAGAGAAAACCCGGGGTGCCCCATCGACCAAGAGCTCCTTTTCCACCCGCACATGCGTCTCCTGCCCCTCCATCAACTGCCGCGCATAGCTTACCAACCAAGGAGGAGGCTTGAGCTTGAGATCTCCGCTTTTGGTCTTGGTCCCGCATACGCTAGCGCAGAGCTCTCGGCCCGCCGCATTCACATAGACGATTTCATAATCTCTGTTCAAAAGAACCACCGGCGCCGCCAGGCTCTCCAAAAGAAGAAGGTAAAGGAACCTCTCACGAGCGATACGCCGGCTATCCTCCAGCGCCTTCCCCAACAGAGTTTCCTCCTCAGTCATCTTGGCCCACTCGGCACAATAGGCGATCCCAAAGAGGTCGAAAAATTGCCGAATCTGCTGGGCATATTCCTCCCTTTCTTCCTCTGTGAGCTCCTCCTGGTCCAAAAGTTCCAAATAGCTCTTGGAGAACCCCTCGATCATCTGCAGAAACATGCTCAGGCCCACTCCTTGCTGCAGGTGAGCCCTGGCCACCCTCTGGGCCATTTCACTCAGGGCGGAAGGGAAGCCATTCCCTCGTTCCAACTCCCCTCGAGCCGAGCGCAGCAGCAACTCGGTCAGTTTGTCGGCGATCTCGTGCCAAGCCTCCGAGAATGGAGGCATATAGGCATCGTACCCGCCCTCTCGAGCGTAATGGAGGATACGCCGAATCAGCCAATCCTCATGTTCTACAAGCAAATCAGCAAACCGCGACACCTGAGTTTTGAGCATCAATCTCTCCTCAAAAGCATAGCTAGCGATATGCATCTTCTATTCTATGCCATTTTGAGGCGTTTCCTGTTAGCTTTGCGTAAAAACGTCGCCCTCTATTTCCGCGAAAATAAGAAACTCCCCCAGAGAGATTCTCTGGGGGAGCAAGCTTTCTACTACTCAGGCCTCCAACTGCTCTTGAACCCAGGCGATATCCAGCTCCTGAAGCCTGGGCCCCGTGGGAACGCCTGTCTCGGGGTCCCAGCCCATCATCCCATAGAAAATGCTCACGTGCTCGTCTAGCACCTCTGGGGGAACGGGCTTTTCATTGACCGTCTTGGTCACAAAGGGAGTGGCCACCCTCTCGGGAAGGACGTCATCTCGCCGGCCCAAACCCTCTCGCAGGTTAAAGACGCGAGCCATCGTCACTCCGCGCTCCGCAACCTTGAACAGCTCCCACATGTTCGTCTCCCAACCGGTGATCGCCCGCACGAGCTGAACGATCTGCTCTCGAGACCAGGGAATGAACATACAGTGCCCCAGATGGTTGTGCAACCATTGCCAGTTCGTCACATAGGTGTAGGCACGCACCTTGTGGTAGTTTAGCTCTGTCTGGGGGACCGACTGGTAAACCCCCAGGCTGCGCAACGACTCGGGCAGGGGTTCTTTGGCCATGCTGCCATCCCAAAAGTTATGCATATGATCCGCCCCTGTAGGCGAAACCGCATACCCCAAGGCCTGCCCATGGCGAGTACGGCACTCATGCATAGGGAAAGGCTGCCCCTTGACGTGAAGTACATAGCGTTCAGCCCCTGAGCCGATTTTGCGCGCCGCCGCCAGAGGCCCCTCGGCCAACAGATCGCCCAGCCCCTCCCGCTCGCAGATCTGACGGGTCAACTCTACCATGGCCTGGGCATTGCCAAAGCGCAGCTCCAACCCCCCGGTATCCTCTAGGGTCAGCAAGCCGTTCTCAAAGCACTCCATCGCAAAGGAAACCGCCATCCCCGTGGAGATCGTATCCAGGCCATATGCATTACAGAGCTCATGAGCCTTGGCAATTGCCTTCAAATCGTCGATTCCACAGTTGGAACTAAAAGAAGCCACCGTCTCATATTCTGGCCCACCATAGATGGGGTCTACTTGGTACTCATCCTCCACCTTGACCACCCGCTTGCAGCGAATGGGGCAGGCAAAGCAACCCTCCCGCCCGATGAGGATTGTATCGCGCATCGTCGTGCCGGTGATCTTTTCCGCCCCCTCGAACTGGCCATCCTGAAAGTTCCGAGTGGGCAACGCACCGATCTCACTGAGCCCCAAAAGGCCGCCGTCGGTCCCCAGCTCATAGAGTTCCCCGGCCTTTTCCTTCCAATTCTCGCGCATCCAACGGGCCAGCTCCCGGAGCCCCTCAGGGTCTGCCACAGGCACCTGTCCCTTACCCCGCGCCGCCACCGCCTTTAGGTTCTTGGACCCCATCACAGCCCCGAGGCCCGTGCGGCCAGCGGCATGGCGCAGGTCGTTGATCACACAGGCAAAGCGGACCAGCTTCTCTCCCGCCGGGCCAATCATCGCCAGACGCACCCGAGAATCGCCCAGCTCCTCCTGGATGGCCTCCTGGCATTCATGGGTCTTTGTCCCCCAGAGATGCTCAGCCGGGCGCAATTCCACCTCTCCCTCGTGTATCCATAGATACACGGGCTTGGGGGCTCTGCCCCGAACGACGATCGCATCAAAGCCGGCCCTCTTGAGCTCAGCCCCGAAAAAGCCCCCCACGTCGGCCTCACCGTACCCACCAGTAAGGGGCGCCTTGGCTCCCACGCAGCTCCGCCCTGCTCCAGCCACCGGAATACCCGTAATGGTGCCCGTTGCAAAGATCAGAACATTCTCAGGGCCCAGAGGGTCTGCTCCCTTGGGGAGCTCTTTGAGGAGATAGTAAGCGACGAAACCATTGCCCCCCAGGTACCGTCGGTAGAACTCTTCTGCCGGCTCCTCTACCCAGGTTTTTCCCTCTGTGAGATCCACATGCAAGATTCTGCCCGCATAACCGTTCACCATTCACTCCCTCCTCTCAGTGTTAAAGTAGATATTGTAAAGAACAGGCCTCCCTGTCAAGGGAGATTTTTGCAAAGTGTCTCCCCCACAATAGGGTATTTCCTTTTGTCGCCCACCCCGCTGATGATATAATGAAAGAAACTAGAGTCACACAACACAAGACTTTATCTCTGGAGTAGAGCAAACGGGAATACCTCGGTGAGAAAGCTAGGGCGTGCCTTTCGCAAATTGAGAAGCAGCTTCCGGTTCCAGCTCATGCTGGCCACGGCGGCACCGGTGATCTTTTTTCTCACCATCCTAACCCTGGTGGCCCTCTACGGCTTCACCCGCATGACCCAGACCCTGGTGGAGCAGCGTGATGCTGAGCTCGTCCAACTTGCTGCCCAGCAAGTGGCAGACTATTGGGCAGACTCGGTGCTCCTTCTCACCCAAGTGGCCTCGACAAACGAGGTCCGCCGAGGCAGCCTCAGTTCCATTCAAAAGCTCCTCATTGCAAACAAGGCCCTTCTCCAGCGTTTTGACGAGATCAGCATGACCGACCCGCAGGGGATGATTATCGCCTCTGCAGGGGGAAAGCTGGGCGACCAACTCGGGCAGTATCCCTTTTTCGAACGTGCCCGCAGGCTACGTCGCCCTGTCTGTTCTCGGCTGTATGAAAACTCCCTCGGCCGCCAGGTGATCTCGGTTGCCATCCCCGTCTATGACATCTGGGGGCGCTTTGCCGGCTGTCTGATCGGCACTTGGGACCTTCACGGCGACCGCCTGGGGCTCTCAGTAGCTAACATTCGAGTGGGCCAGCGCGGCTTTGCCTACTTGGTAAATGAATCTGGCATCATTCTCTATCATCCCGATCCCGAGCTCATCGGCGCCGACGCCAGCCGGCACCCTGCGGTCGCCGCCCTCCTCCAAGGCAAAACCGGGGCGCAGACGATCCGCACCCAAGGGCAGACGGTGGTCGTCGGCTATGCCCCGATCCCTCTGCGCCGCCTCTCCAGCTCCCTCCTTGCCGACGAGTCCTGGGAGGGGTGGGGCCTCCTCACCTCCGAGCTCTGGGACGACATCATCGCCCCCCTCCAACCTTATGCGCGTTCGATGCTCGTCCTCCTCATCTTGGTGGTCATCATCCCCCTAGCCATCCTGGCGATCACCAGCAGAAGCATCGTCGCCCCTCTTCAGAGCCTCTTAACCCAGGTTGAGCGGGTGGCCTCCGGCGAGTTCGACACCCAGGTTTCCATCAATTCGGGGCCATCCGAAATGCGCGATCTGGAGCTTGCTTTCAACACGATGGTGAAGCAGCTTCGCAAGTACCGTGATGACATCCAAAACTATGTTGTCTCGATCCTCAACAGCCAAGAGGAGGAACGCAAGCGCATCGCCCGCGAGCTTCACGACGAGACGGCCCAAGCCTTGATCGTGCTAGGCCGCCAGATCGAGATGGCCCAAGAGCTCACCAATGATCCCACCCTCATCAGTGAGCTAGAAAAACTGCGCGACATGGTCGATGCCACCCTGCAGGGGGTGCGGCGTTTCACCCGCGACCTCCGCCCACCGCTGCTGGAGGAGTTGGGCCTGCCCCGCACCTTGGAAATCTTGGGGAGCCGAACCGCCCGCGAGGAGCCCTTTACCGTGGATGTGCGCATCGTGGGGGAACCCTATCAATTGATGCCCGAACTTGAGCTGGGGCTCTTTCGCCTGGCCCAGGAGAGCTTGAGCAACGTGCGGCGCCATGCCCAGGCTACCCATGTGGATCTCACCCTGACCTATGCCAAAGATCGGGTAGTGCTCGAGATCGTCGATAACGGCATCGGCTTCAATGCCCCCCAAGACCCCGCCGAGCTGATGCGCTCAGGGCGCTTGGGCCTGATGGGCATCTATGAGCGCGCGCGGCTCTTTGGCGGCAAGGCCGAGATCCTCTCCGAGCCCGGAAAGGGCACCATCGTGCGTGTGATCGTGCCTCTTTCGGCCATCGTTTTGCCCACGGACGCCCAAAGAACATAAGGCCGCCAACCTTTTGGGAGGACCATTGTCTACATCGGATCGCCCAAATAATACACACGAGGAGCGATGAAGCTCATGGAAACCATTCGCATCCTTTTGGCTGACGACCACATTGTGGTGCGTGAAGGAACCAAACAGATCCTCGAACGAGAGGAGGACCTCCGTGTCGTCGCAGAGGCAAGCGATGGACGCGAGGCGATCGCTCTTGCCGAGCGAGAACAGCCCGATGTGGCCGTAGTCGATATCAGCATGCCTGTCCTGAACGGCATCGAGGCCACCAAGGGGATCAAAAAGGTCTCTCCGCGCACAGCGGTGCTTGTGCTCACCGCCTACGATGACGATGAGTTCGTCCTTGCCATCCTCGGGGCGGGAGCGGCGGGCTATCTCCTCAAGAACGCCCGCGGCAGTGAACTCATCGAGGCCGTGCGCCGTGTCCATGCTGGGGAATCTGTCCTCCACCCCACCATCGCCAAAAAGGTGGTGAGCTTTGTCTCCCGGCAGCCACAGAAAAAGACCCAATCCTCCCCCCTGACGGAGAGGGAGCTGGACGTCCTCCGCCTGGCTGCCCGTGGCCTGAGCAACCGCGAGATCGCCCGAGAGTTGGTCCTCAGCCCCCGCACCGTACAGGCCCACATGGCCAACATCTTTGGCAAGCTCCACGTAGGCTCGCGTACGGAGGCCGTTATGGTGAGCCTACGCCAGGGCTGGATCGACCTCCAAGACCTCGATTGAGATCGAGCGGGGCTATCGCTCTCACGCTTTGGCACATGCGCCAGGCTATGCTATAATGGCGAGTGCCCATGGACCATGAGAGATGGATGCGCGAGGCGATAGCCGAAGCCAAGCTCGCCGCTGCCCATGGGGATATTCCTGTGGGGGCAGTGGTAGTCTTGGATGGGCGCATCATCGGGCGAGGGCACAACCGCAAAGAGGAGTGGGGAGACCCCACCGCGCATGCGGAGATCCTTGCCCTTCGCGAGGCCGCCAAGTGGCGAGGAAGCTGGCGGCTCTCTGGAGCGACGATCTACTC
>JAGGYI010000192.1 GCA_021162655.1 Anaerolineae bacterium | reverse complement strand
GCCTGTGGGAGTGATATCTACCATCATTCCGTGCATATCTTTGGAGATGCGTAACGGCGGCATAACAGCCCCACCATGGGTGCCCAAGATTCGCGTTTCATCGATAGTTTTGGGGATATGTGCAGCCCAACAAGCTCGCAGAATTAGCGTAGCCCCATTCTCAAAACGCACCATGGCCACACCCATATCGTCCACATTGAACTTGTCCACATCCCAGCGCTTCCCGGAAACGGCCACATCCTTGCGCTTGCCGAATTTGGCATACGTCATCCCCAACACAGAAACGGGTTTGGGATTGCCCATCAGCCACATAGCATGGTCAAGAACGTGAACCCCTATGTCGATGAGTGCCCCGCCACCTTGGAACTCTTTCTGGGTAAAGACCCCCCAGGTAGGGATGCCTCTCCGGCGCATGTAGGTAGCCTCTCCGTAATAGATCTCGCCAAGCTCTCCAGCCTCAATAACCCGCTTGAGGGCTTGCGTCTCGGAGCGGAAGCGAAAATGCAACCCGATCTGGAGTATCTTCCCCAAGCGCCGGGCCGTTGCGACCATCTCACGGCCCTCTTGGAGATTCATGGCAATGGGCTTTTCACAAAGCACATGTGCCCCCGCTTCCAGTGCCGCGATGGTCGGCTCCTTGTGTGCCGAGTTGGGCGTACAGACGGTGACAGCATCCAACTTCTCTTGGGACAGCATTTCACGATAATCTGTATAGACACGAGGAATATCAAAATCACGTGCCAGTTCTTCAGCTTTAGACCGCACCACATCGCAAACGGCTACCAGCTCTACTCTATCCTCGAGGGCTTTGTAGCCAGGGGCATGAGCGTAACGGGCGATACCCCCTGCTCCAATGATTGCTACGCGTAGTTTTGCCATCTCCTGTTCACTCCTTGTTTATAGTATGCTCGGCACCCAGTCTATGAAGGTGCCGCTAGCCTCACTAGCTAGAAGGCTACCGCACAACCATCCTTGCGGGGCTCTGATCCCGCTAACAGCGCCCCACTCGAAGGATCCACTGCAATGACTTGGCCACCTCCAAAGTTCCCCTCTTCCTGAATCGAGAGAGCATGGCCACGACGCTCCAGTTCCACATAGAGTGCTTCGGGCAGCCCCTTCTCGACGAGAAAATGACTCCCTTTTTGTTGGTAGTTAAAGCGCGGGGCATCCAAGGCTACCTGGGGATTCATCCCATGATCGAGAAGGTTCGTTAACACCTGCACCTGCCCCTGGGGCTGCATGAACCCTCCCATCACCCCAAAGCAAAGAACAAGCTTGCCTCGGTAGGTAGCCAACCCTGGAATAATCGTATGATAAGGACGTTTGCGAGGAGCAAGACAATTTGGATGCTCCGGGTCCAAGGTAAAGAGATTGCCTCGGTTCTGAAGGACAATTCCAGTCCCTCTGGCCACCAAACCTGAACCAAAGCCCATATAGAGACTGTTGATAAAAGATACGGCATTACCTTCCCCATCAATGACCGAGAGATAAACAGTATCCTCCGAAGGAGGGAGCCCCGGTTGAGGCACAGAGATGGCTCGGTCCATTCTGATGAGAGCACGCCGCTCCTCCGCATAGGCAGTAGAAAGCAACCCTTCTACCGGTACAGCCACCTGAGAGGGATCAGCTACGTATCGGCCAGCATCCACCATCGCTAGCTTGATAGCTTCCATCTTGAGGTGAAAAGCATCAGCAGAAGCAAAGTCAAGAGCAGCCAGATCATAGCCATTGAGGATATTCAGTGCAATCAGAACCGCAACGCCCTGCCCATTAGGAGGGCACTCGTAGACACGGTACCCCCGATACTCAGTCGAGATCGGCTCCTCCCAGGTGGACCTATGTGCAGCCAGATCCTCCATACTAAGAAGGCCCCCATGCTCCTGCACCGTCCGCACAATAGCTTCAGCAAGCTCGCCACGGTAGAAAACCTCTGGACCGTGTTCCGCCAAAAGGCGCAAGCTACGAGCCAAGTCTGGGCAGGTAAAGCGCTCCCCAGGGCGTGGGGCCCGTCCATGGGGGAGGAAAACCCTTTCTGCCTCCGCGTCTTGGCGAAGAAGATCTTCCAAACCCTGCCAGGAACGGCTGATCAATTCACTGACAGGAAAGCCCTTCTCCGCATAGTCGATAGCTGGAGCCAAAACTCGATCCAATCCCAGGCGGCCAAAGCGGGCTTCCAAATCAGCCCAGCCAGCGGGAGCCCCCGGTACAGTAATAGGCAATGCCCCCCTCTCGGGGATATTCCCAAATCCCCGCCGGCGCAAAACTTCTACGGTAGCCGCTGCCGGAGCTCGGCCACTGGCATTGAGAGCATAAACGCTCCCTTCCTTTGCCCAATAAACCAGGGCAAAAGCATCTCCACCTATCCCCGTACTCATTGGCTCAACGACATTTAGCACGGCGGCCGTAGCAATGGCCGCATCCACAGCATTGCCCCCCGCCAAGAGCATGCGCAACCCTGCCTGAGCAGCAAGGGGTTGACTAGTGGCCACTGCCCCGCCAAAGCCCATCACTACTGAACGCCGAGAAGGAAAAGAATAATGCATCTAGCCCCCCTTACTCCAGTGCGGTCAACCGATCAAAAGCCGGCTTGAGAGCCTGATAAAGAGAGCGATAGACAGCATAGTACGGTTCATACTTGGCTGCCTCTAAGGGTTCAGTCCGCTCAACGACGCGGATCGTTGTGCGGCAAGCTTCAGGCACCGTCGAATAAATACCCGTCCCCACTCCTGCAAGGAGGGCTGCCCCAAAGGCAGCGCTATCAGTAACGTTCACCGTCACCAACTCCATGTTAAAGACATCAGCCACCATCTGCCGCCAGAAGGGACTACGTGCTCCACCGCCGCCGGCGCGCCCCTGTTTGAGGGGAATACCGAGCTCGCGGAAAAGCTCAACAGAATCGCGGAGACTGTAGGCCACTCCTTCAAGCACCGCTCGTACCAAGTGGCGCTTATCGTGGCGTAGCGTCAAGCCGATGAAAGCTCCCCGCGCATTAGGGTCGGGGTAGGGAGTCCGCTCACCGCTCAGATAGGGTAGAAAGAGGAGCCCGCCAGCTCCTATAGGAGCCTCGGCCGCCTCGCGCGTAAGTAACTCGTAGGGGTCTTGACCCATTAGAGTAGCAATATCCTTCTCCTCCAACCCTAGCGTATCACGGAACCAACGGAAAGATCCTCCCGCCGCCAAAGTTACCCCCATCACATGCCACTTGCCTGGGACAGCATGGCAAAAGGTGTGCAACCGTCCCTGGGGATCACGCCGCGGCTCCTCGGTGTAGGCAAAGACCACCCCCGAAGTCCCTAAAATGACCGAAGCTAGCCCCGGCTCCACGATCCCAGTACCCACAGCACCAGCCGCTTGATCTCCCCCACCACCAGCCACAGGCAATCCCTCAGGTAACCCTGTCAACTTGGACGCTTCAGCCGTCACATAGCCACTGATTTCAGGGGATTCTAAGCACCTTGGCATCCACTCGGGAGGAATATCCAGCTTCTCAAGAATCTCCTCGCTCCACCGGCGTCGGCGCACATCCAAAAGTACCGTTCCAGAAGCATCCGAGACTTCGGTCGCATAGACACCCGTCAATCGATAACGAATGTAATCCTTTGGGAGAAGCACCTTCTCCACCCGGGAATAGACCTCGGGTTCGTTCTCACGAGTCCATATGATCTTTGGGGCAGTAAAACCCGGCAAGGCAGGGTTCATCGCCAACTCCAGAAAGCGCTCCCGCCCTACTGTGTCCATAATCCATTGGCACTGCTTGGCCGTGCGCTGATCGTTCCACATGATGCAACGACGGAGGACATTTCCTTCGGCGTCGAGGAGGACCATTCCATGCATCTGCCCCGTCAGCCCCAAGCCAGCAATTTCTTGCGGCTTTACCCCCGATTTCTCTAGTACTTCCCGCAGCCCTGAAACGGTCGCCTGCCACCAGTCCTCAGGATCCTGTTCAGCCCAAAGGGGGCGAGGAGTATACATGGGATACTCATAAAGCGCAGAAGCCATCAAATTTCCCCCCTCATCGATGAGAAGGGTCTTGGTCCCCGTAGTGCCTACATCGATACCAATGAGATAAGCCATGCCCACACCTCCTTTTCCCTAGCATTCATCATCCCCATGATAACCTCTTCCCCCAAGGGCGACAAACCCTCCAAAGCAGAACAGGGCAGCCTCCATTAAGGAGCTGCCCTGAATAGAAATCCAAGAAACAGTTTCAGCCGCGCTCGTTGAGAATGCGACCATCCGCCATACGGAAGGTATAGTCCACATATTCCTCCACAGTGGGGTCGTGAGAGGCCATAATGATGGCGATGCCCTCCTCTTTGGCGATGTTGCGAAAAAGCTCCATAATGCTGCGGCCAGTGGTACTATCCAGCTCGCCAGTAGGCTCATCAGCAAGAATGAGCCCCGGTCGATTCACGAGAGCCCGAGCGATGGCCACCCGCTGTTGCTGCCCTCCAGACATCTCTTGAGGACGATGCTTAGCCCAACGCGTCAAGCCCACCAGCTCCAGGCACTCCATCGCCCTCTGACGGCGTTCTCGATGGCCCACCCCCGCCATACGCAAAGGAAGCTCAACGTTCTCATAGGCCGACATGGTGGGCATGAGCGCAAAAGACTGGAAGACAAAGCCGATATGATGGCGGCGCAACTCGGTCAGCTCACGATCCGAAAGGCCCGAGATATCTCTCCCATAGAGAAAGACCTGGCCCGTCGTAGGGTGATCCAAGCCGCCAAGGATATTCAGAAGAGTCGTCTTGCCCGAGCCAGAACGGCCCATCAGCGCAACAAACTCCCCAGCAAAGACCTCCAGATTCACCCCCCGCAGAGCATGAACCTCGGTGCTATCCACCCGGTAGGTACGTGTGATCTCCACACTTTTGACCACGGGGGTACTACGATCGAACATCATCTTGACCTGGTCGCCAAAGGTGCTTGTAGTGGTCATTTCTTCCTACCTATGCCAAAGAGATGGCGTAGTCCTCGCCCGGCATCGCCGAGGCGGATTTTCCAATCCCGGGAACGCGTCTGCGGCCCCCAGGATTCAGCCACTTCCGAAACTCGAGCTGCCTGAGAAGCCACTTCATCCAAACCAACAGCGGGCTTGATGAGAATACCCTCTTCGGTGAGCTCAATATGAGCCCGGTCTGAGATGCCAAGAGCGTCCAAATACTCGCGAGGAATCTGAAGCCGGCCAGCATAGTCGAGCACGACATACTCGTGATAAGAGACTTCTTCCTCTTCGGCCTCCTCAGCACCGGACTCCTCACCCTTCTGAGCTGCCCGCAACCGACGCACCCGCTCACTACTTGTCTTACCATCGCGGATCGTCACCACGCGGTCCACCTCATCCGCGATACGCGGGTCGTGGGTTACCACAATAATGGTCAGGTTATATTCCCGGTTCAGATAACGGAGGGTCTCGAGAATCACATGCGCCGTAGCTGTATCCACCTCACCGGTGGGCTCGTCGGCCAAGAGAAGCACCGGCTTGTTCGCCAGAGCCACCCCTATAGCCGTACGCTGCTGCTCACCTCCGGAGAGCTGATGCATCGTGTGGCGACGCCGTTCCCAGAGCCCCACAGCCTCAAGTAACTCTCGAGTCCACTCTTTGCGCTCTTTGTAGGGCATGCCCGCAATAATCATGGGCAGCTCCACGTTCTCCTCCACCGAAAGGTAAGGAATAAGGTTACGCGAGGGCTGCTGCCAGACAAAGCCCACCTTCTTACGACGATAGCGCGTCAGCGCAAAGGAGGAAAGCTTTAAAAGATCCTGTCCATCAACGATGGCCTTGCCTGCCGAGGGCCGATCTAGGCCTCCGAGGATGTTCATCAAACTCGACTTGCCACTCCCACTGGGGCCAACAATCGCCATGAACTCTCCTCGGTCAACCATCAAGTCCAGGCCCTGCAAGGCAACGACCTCCAGGTCCTGCACTTTATAGATCTTGACCAGACCATCGCAGAGGACCATAGGGCCATTAGATGCCATGCTACACTGCCTCTCCCAACTTGACTGCTTCGAATATCTTCAAATGCAACAATAACCAAATCATGCCAGCCACTGCCGCAACAAGCATCACGGCAAAGACGGCATAGATCTTAAAGATATCATCCCAGGCGATGAGCACGACAAAAGGTGGCACATTAAAGTGCTCCGTCGTACCCACTTGGAGGAAGGGGATGAAAAGATCGCTGACCCAAACCCCCAACGCGGTGCCTGCGGTGATACCGGTAGCAATGAGTAAAAGTTGCTCGATCCCTAAAAAACCAATCATCTGGCCCACCGAAAGGCCAATTGCGCGCAAAACCCCAAACTCGATGTACCGCCTGCGAAAAGAGATGAGCGCGTGGAGCAGAAAACCTAGCACAGTGAGCACCGCTGCCGCCACGAAACCCACCGAGAGGATACCAAAGACACCCGTGCGCTCAGGACGAGCCTGCTCACGCTCGATGACTTCGCGGCTTCCTCGCATCGAGACGACGTGAATATCATAGTCAGCGAGCTGTTCCTGTAGCTTCTCAGGATCCACACCTGGATCGGTGCGAATCCAGACATCATAGGGGAAAACTCCCCCCATCTGCTCAAAGATGTAATCCAAATTCGCCACAAAAAGATACTGAGCGTTCTCTTCGTCGGGATAATAAGTGGGGAAGTACTTGAGCACGCCAGCGATGATGAAATCCATGCTGCGAGTCTCTCCGCCGATATTCACCCCCAGCTCAACACGATCCCCGATGTTCAACGAAAAGTCCGATAAAAAGTTAGGGCTCACCAAAAGAGCAGAATTGTCCACCGCCAGGCGATTCATCAAATCACCCAAAGAACTATAGGCGAAATCGGAACGGAAGAAAGCCACTTGGGGGAAATCTAGACGGTCGATACCATAGATCTGCCCCCGGCCTCTCTCCTTGCCAATGGCGGCAACAGCGGTATAACTACCTACCCGGGTAGCTGCTCGGATGCCCGGCACTTTGAGATGCTCTGAAACAGGAACAAAGACCCAAGCTCCAGCGATTTCCTCGGGGGTCTTTTGTTGCCCTTGCTGATTTTGCCCTCCCCCGGCCATCTGCTGGATCATCTGCTGCTGCACCGCCACATTCTCACCCGTCTCCACGAGGAGATAATCGGCTCCGTACTTGTAATAAGTACTGTCGATCAAACTACGATCCAGCGTGCGGGCCATCGAAGCCGTAAAAGTAGCCAAGCTCAGGGTGAGGATAAGCAAGAGCAACGCCCCCGTATACTGTTTGGAAACACGGGCCAACTGGCGCAGAGCTAAAACCACCGAGACACTCTGCACCACCTGGTTACTTACCCAGGCCAAGGCTTCCATTATCAGAGGGAAGACCCGAATGATGAGCAGTGAGACGGCAAAGATAGTCAAAGCTGGCACCAAAAAGAGCAATGGATCTTTGAAAGGATCACCGCCTGCCTGCCCAGCGAGAAAGTTAATCGTCCCCCGGTTTTTGAGGATATAATAGCCATACCCTGAAGGGATAAGCAACAAAAAGTCGAGGAAATACTTTTGCCAAACGGGCTTTTCCAAAGCCCGGGCCCGCTCACGCTTGTAGGTAACGATGGTCAAACGTGCAGCCCGCATGGCAGGCCCTAGGCTAGCCAGAAGGGCTATACCCACCCCTAGCAGTCCCAGTCGAATAGCCCTCGGCGTGATGAGCACAGGAAGGGGCTCACGATGCCCAAAGGTGAGGAAAGAGATGGTATTGCCCATGATGAGGGCCAACTGCTTCCCCAGAGCAATACCCGCCACCAAGCTGATTGAACCAACCATCAGCCCTTCAAGGGCATAGATGCCGACAACTTGGAAATCCCCTGTGCCTCGGCTTTTAAGAATTGCGATCTCCCCTCGCTGGCGCTCTACAATCAGCCCAGAGATGAGCCCGATGAAGTAAAGCACCAATCCCAAAATAGGGATAGAAAAGACGTAAAGGACGATCGTCATCACAAAAGTCGTCCAACGATAGTTCTGTAAAGCCTTGAGCGGGGAGATGTCCAACGTCGTATTGGGCAAGAGGGTACCCACCCGAGTGTTGGCATAATTAATCCGCCCAATCAGCCCAGGAACATCATCAGTGCGCACACGATCGCCATCAAAAACAAGGTACCAAATGGCCGCATAGACCTCTTTGTCCATGGCAGGGGCAATGCGAGCGCGAAAGGCCTCTTCGGAAATGAGAAAAGTGTTGCTAAATGCCGAGGGATTATAGAACCAAAAGATATCCTTTTGGGGATCCCTCGGAGCCCAAACACCCGCGATGCGCACATGGAATTGAATGGCCTTGGAGGCCTCGGCCTTCTTATCGCCTGCTTTAGCTCGGGTCTGGGGCCGCTGGAACACGACATAGTCTTCACCGACTTGCAGCCCTGTTTCCTCAGCCAACTTTTGGCTTACAAGCACCTCAATAACTTCATCATCAGGCCCCGGGACACGTGGAAAGCTCCCCTCTAGGATATCGATATGTTCCCGGAGGCCCTGAATAAAGCCCAGGTTCACCCACCCCAGGGGCTCACGGATACCATAGTACTGAGCCTCTGAGGCCGCAAAAAGGCTAAAGTTGTCCGTCTTGACGTAGCGAACAAGCAACTTGCGTGGCAACCCGATGATCGCTGGCACCGTAGTTGAGATATACTCATCAACAGGCTCAAAATCCTTCAAATCCACCGGTTCGTGCCAGGCCCCGATGTAGCGATACATGAAAGCAAAGGGAGGGCGAACACGCCGTCCCATTTCACCCTCCCCAGTATTCAACTGTTCCTTCAGCACCTTAAAGTTGGCAGCATCAGTGTAGAGTGGGATGCTGGTCATCAGGGCCACAGCGGTGATCAGGCCAGCGATCGAACAGGCCACCAGCCCTTTATTGTTCCATAATCGCTTTGCAGCGACGAGGACGATGGAAAGAAAGTTCATCGAACAATCTCCTCGCTATTGGCCAATGACCACCTGTCCTTCTTCCAACCCCTCGAGGATCTCTACTCGATCCGGACCCTCGATGCCCACAGTGATATCCACACGACGCTGGCGCCCTTCCTCCTGCACTACAACGAACTTGCGCCCAGCAAAAGTGCGGATAGCCGCTGGCGGCAACCAAAGGGCGTCTTCTTTCCTCTCCAGGGTTACGATGACCTTGACCAAGTCACCGGGTTGTACATCCAAATCCTCAGGATCAAAGGTGATGTGAGTAAGTTTATCCTCTTCTTCTGTCCCTTTGACTCCACCACCCCGTCCATAGGGATAGGGCAACTGACGGATCTGACCCTTGAGCTCCTTGCCCGGATAGGCGGAAAGGATAATTGTACAAGGCATGCCCTCAGCCAATCGCTGTAGTTGGCTACTCAACGGCTCAGCGGTGATTTCAAGCTCTGACTCATCGGCCACGACAAAAACCACTTTGTAAGCGTTCACCGCGCGGCCCTCATAAGCTCCCACCGAGGTCACCCGACCATCGATAGGGCTATAGATCCGAGTATTATCCAACTGCGCTTGCAAACGTTCGACAGCCAGCTTGCTCTTTTCCACCGCTTTGGTGAGTTGCGGATCGACATCCTCTTCCAGCTTTTGTAGCTCCATCTCAGCAAGAGCAATCTGCTGTTTCTGAATCGCTATATCGAGTTCCAGCTGCTTCTTTTTCGCCAAAGCTTTCTCATAGTTAGCCTTGAGGGCAGCTAGCTCCTCCTCTGTAGCCCCCCGGAGAAGCTTATCCAAGTTGATCTGAGCGATCCGCACATCTTCCTCTGCCCGCTGCACTGCAGCTTGAGCCGCATCACAATCAGGCCCTTGGGTACGCCCACAGACACTATCCCGATTAATTTGGGCAGACCAGAGCGAGTTCTTGGCACGCTCCAACTGGCTGCGCGCAATGGCCACTGCGTCGGGATCAGGCCCTTGCTGAGCCTTTTTCCATTTCATCTCAGCCAACTGGACATCCAACTCGGCTGTTTTGAGCGACTCTTGCAGCTTGGCCAGCTGAAGTTTCTTCATCTCCAAATTAATCTTGGCCTGCTTGATGGCTCGCTCATTGGCAGCTCGAGCCTCCTTCAGGTTAATCTGTGCAGCTTCTAGCTCGAGCTTGGCCTGATTCAGTTGTCGCACCAAATCATCGTTCTCCAACTCGGCCAAAAGAGTGCCCGCTTTCACCATGTCATCGCGTTTAACATAGACCTTTTTCACCCGGCCATTCGTCTTGAAAAAGAGCTCTTTCTCGATCGCCGGAGCAACGCGCCCGGTAAAAGACAGGCTATCAACCACCTCACCCCTCTTGACCACATAGGTTGGCTTCTCTGGTACAGGGGGCGGCGGAATAGGCGTCGGGGTTGGCTCCTTTTTCCCCGAAGAAGTTGCCGAACCACAGCCAGCCACGCTCACCACAAGGATGAGCAACAGCACCAGATAGCTCCAGGTCCGAAGTCGTAAACTCATCGTCGTACTCCATGCATGATTGATGGATCTCCTGCTCCCCAAAAGGGCGCATCAAACATCAAGTATACTATAAAAACTCAACATTCACAAGTCTTTATTCCCCTTTTCGTTCGCTTTTTGTCCAATCCCTGTTCAGAGAACTCCACAAAATAAAAACAGTCGGCAAGGCACTCGCCATCTGCCGACACACTCACAAGGATTCTCTCACACCTACACCTTCACTCCTCAGGCTCAACGATCACTGTCAACGACGTCTTGACATCGGGATGAACGCGCACCTCCACTTTAAAACGACCCAACTCCTTAATCGGCTCCTCAAGAAGGACCTTGCGCTTATCCACTTCAATCCCCAGCTTTTCAGAGAGCTTGGCGGCAATATCTCCATTGGTGATAGAACCATAGAGCCGCCCTTTCTCACCAGCTTTGGCCTTGAAGGTAAGTTCCATTTTGGCAAGATTGGCCGCTTGAGCCTCTGCCCGGGCCTTTTCCCGGGCTTGCCGGCGCTCTCTAGCCTTGGCCCGCTCAGCCATTTGCTTGCGAGCCCCTTCCGTAGCCGGGATTGCCAACCCGCGCGGGATGAGATAGTTACGCGCATAACCATCAGCAACGGTCTTGATCTCCCCCGCTTTGCCCAAGCGCCTGACGTCCTTGAGCAAAATCACTTCCATAGAAACCACCCTCCCATCTCAATCATCTACCTATCATACACAAGAAATGAAAAGCGGGCAAACAAGGGGTCTTGTTCTCGAACTCATTCTGGATATTATATAAAAGCAGCGTCCGAATATCTCTGAGTGAAAAGGCGTTTCCTAAAGTAGAGGGGGCATGAGCGAAAGAGAAGGCCCAACGGAGAGGGAACTCATCCAGGCGGCGGCAGCGGGGAATATGGGTGCTTTTGCCCAACTTGTTCAAACCTACCGAGCACGCGTATTACGCACAGCCTATGGGCTATTGGGTTCCCTAGAGGAGGCCGAGGACGTGGCTCAGGAAGTCTTTATCAAAGTGTGGAAAGGGCTGCCCAATTACCGCCCCAGCGGTAGCCTAGCCAATTGGCTCTACCGCATCACAGTGAACACAGCCATCGACACCCTGCGCAAACGCCACGAGACATTTCCTTTGGACGGTCAGGAGTTGGACCCCCAACCCCATCCTGAGGAAACTGTACTCCGACACGACAGACAATCCCAAGTGCGAGCGGCTATCCAGGCCCTGCCCTCTAACGCCCGAGCTGCGCTCATCCTTCGCGAATACGAGCAGCTCTCTTATAAAGAGATCGCCGCAGTCCTTCAGATCCCTCTGGGCACAGTGATGTCTCGCTTGAACTATGCTCGTAATCGCCTAAAGGAGCTTTTGGAAGAGACGAGTTAACCCCAAGGAGCCGCCCATGGAACATCCCAACGACTTGATCCTACAGATGCACATAGATGGAGAACTTGATGAGGAGGCTCGCCAGCGTCTGCAGGCTCATCTGACTCACTGCGCCACTTGTCGCGAGCGGCTTCGCGGCTGGGAACTCCTCAGCCAGACCATTCAAGCCAGTGCTCCACCGGAAGAGGCTTTTAGTAGGAGCGGCATCTTTTGGGCCCGTTTGGCAGGCAAGTTGCCGCAGAAGCCTCCCTCTCCCTGGCCCTGGGCACCCTATCTGCCCCCCATCCTTTTGGGCTTGGCTGCGATCTGTCTTGATGTCCTTCTCACCTTAGCCTTCGGGCTCTCTACTCTTGCCTGGCTAGGATTTCTGCCCTCCTTTGGCTCTACCTTCTACCATTGGCTTGAGGGGTCACCATTCAAAAGTCTTTTTTCGCTCTTCATTCCCCAAGGGATACCCGGCCCCTGGAGTCAACTCATTGCCAGCCCTGGGACGATGGGAATGGTATTGGCACTCGTTTTCTTTGGTGGAGGGCTTTTGGTTGTCACGGTCCTTTATCTTTCCTGGGCTCTTTGCTGGACTCGCCTGGACCGCTCAGCGCAAAAAGGAGGTGGCTGACGATGGACTATGGGCGCATCCTTAGGCGCTCGCTCGAGATCACCTGGAAGCATAAGGTGCTCTGGATCTTTGGGATCGCTGCAGCTCTTTTCAGTGGTCATGTGGGGGGTCCAAGAATCAGTAGGAGCATCCAATATTCCTTTGGAGGAGGCAAACCCGAGTTCTGGGGTTTTCATCGAATACGTCCACCCTTTGGTCCCTGGGGGCACCCTCCGCGTGGGATGATGCCCCCTTCAATGGCTGAAGCTTTGCCATTCCTCGTTTCTCTAGTGCTCTTGGCAGCCCTCCTCATTCTCATCGCCACCGTGGTAAGCATCGTTATCCGCTACACAAGCCTTGGAGCCCTCGTCGGCATGGTCAATGAAACCGAGGAGAAGGGGACGACTTCTTTTCGCTCTGGATTGGACCAAGGTGGGAAACGACTATTACCCCTCTTTGCCATCGACTTGCTCATTGGGCTGGGCACAGGGGTCCTCATCGTGGTGATGCTCTTGGTACTCTTTACTTTGGGAGCAGTCGTTGCCGTCCCCGCAGGTTTGCTCATTTCCGCAGGAGGCAACCTACGCATACCAGGAATCATCCTCGCCGTGGGAGTGGGGCTAGGGCTCTTCTTCCTTCTCATCCTCCTCACCGTCGCCCTTTCGGCCTTGGTAACTATCCTTCGAGAACTGGCTTTTCGAACCTGTGTTATTGAGCAGAAAGGCGTCTTTGCCTCCATTGAAGAGGGATGGAAGTTAATGCGCAGTCACTCGCGTGAGGTATTCCTTACCTGGCTGCTCCTCGTCGTCATCAACCTAGCCTTGGGGCTAGCTCTCATGCCCTTTGCACTCATCGGTATCGGGAGCCTAGTTGGCCCCGCTTTTGCCACTTTTCACCTTACAAAAATGATCTGGCCAGCCGTGCTGGTAGCCTTGCCCATTGCCCTGGGGATTTTTGCTATCGGAATCCTCCTCAGTGGTATCTACTTGGTCTTCCGCTCCGCCGTCTGGACTCTTACCTACCGCGAGCTACAAAGGTTAGCTCTTTTGGACTCGGCCTAAAAAAGAGAGGCGGGAGCCAGCTCCCGCCTCTTTTGCACCTACCAAAGATCACCCCTTTTGAGCAGCCGCTGAGGAAACACGCTGCAAGAGTTCCTCCGCACTCTGCAATGAAGCATCGGTGACAACTCCTCCCAACATAGCCGCCAGTTCCCTCAAGCGCTCCTCAGGGCTCAATACCTGAGCGTTGGAGATAGTACGCCCGCCAACTACCTCCTTAGCTACTCGGATATGCTGCTGACCATAACAGGCAATCTGTGGGAGATGAGTAACACAGAACACCTGATGCTCCTTTGCCAGCTGCCAAAGCTTGTGCCCAACGACGCTTCCTGTACGTCCCCCAATGCCTGTGTCGATCTCGTCGAAAATAAGGGTCGGCACAGGATCACTGGCTGAAAGGACTGTTTTCATCGCCAGCATTAGTCTTGAGGCCTCTCCACCCGAAGCGATCTTGGCCAAAGGTTTGGGCTCCTCCCCAGGGTTTGGAGCAATGAGGAACTCAACCCGATCGAACCCACTAGTTGTGAAGGCATAGCGTCGGCCAGCTATCTCCACTCCTTGAGAATCCTCTTGCCAACGAATGTCCACGGCAAAGCGAGCTCGTTCCATGTGGAGCTCAGCCAATTCAGCCTCAATGGCCTGAGCCAAACGCTCAGCAGCTTCTTTGCGGGCGTTATGAAGAGCCTCACCAAGCTTGGCCAACTCCTCTTGTAAGCGCTTCTCCTCTGCCTGGAGTTCCTCTATGCGCTCTTCACTGTGAGTAATCCCCTCCAACTCCTCCTCTGCCCGCTCTGCAAAAGCAAGCACCTCTTCAATAGAGTCTCCATACTTGCGCTTGAGGCTCTGGATCAACTCCAGACGCTCTTCCACTTCGCTCAATTGCTCAGGGTTATATTCAATCTCCTCACGATAGTTGCGGATGGTGCGCCCCAACTCCTCCAGATTGTAAAAGATCTCCTCCAAGGCCTGGTGTTCGGAAGCTAACGCTTCATCTAACTTAGCGAGAGCTTCCAAACTCTCTACTGCTAAACCAAGGAGATCACTGGCCGAGGATCCTTCCTCTCCTTCAACAAGCAAGGCATAAAGCTCGCTAGCCAGCTCCATTCGACGTTCTGCATTAGCCAATAACATACGCTGGCGACGTAATTCCTCTTCTTCCCCTGGCTGCAGCTTGGCCGCACGGATCTCGGCAATTTGGTAACGCAAAAGATCCATTCGCCGAGCCAGCTCACGTTCATCCTGACGTAGAGCTTGAAGTTGAGCGCGCACCTTTCGTAGCTGGCGAACTAGCTCACCAAAGGCCTGCCGCTGGGGCATGAGCCCAGCAAAGCGATCGAGAAAATCAACATGGTGACGCACCTGGAGGAGCGAGAGATGCTCTCCCTGACCATGAATGTCTACCAGATGTCTGCCAATCTGTTGCAAAGTGCCCAGCGTCACAGCGCGCCCATTCACCCGGCAAATATTTCGCCGCGCCCGGCTGACCTCGCGTGTCAGGATAAGCTCCTCCGAGTCCTCCTCGATCAAGCCCAGCTCCTCCAAGAGAGGACGCAAGGTGCGCCAAGTCTCTGGCGGTGGGACAAAGACCCCCTCCACCTGAGCGCTCTCACAGCCAGCACGGACCACGTCACTAGAAGCCCTCCCACCGAGGAGCAAACCTACAGCATCAATGATGATCGACTTGCCCGCGCCCGTCTCCCCGGTGAAAACGGTGAATCCTGGGCCAAACTGCAAGCGCAGAAACTCGATGATGGCAAAATTGCGGATTGAAAGCTCGACCAGCAAGCTCGCCTCCCTTTCAGCCCCCGCTCAAGGGATAATGATGCCTATTCTTCCTCTTCCAGAGGCTGATCCAGCCAGCGCAGCTTGCGCAGGACCATCTCATAGAAATAGCCGTCACCCCCAAAGCGAATAAACCGGGCCACGTTCTCACTGGCCGTGATGCAAATCCGATCCTCTAGCTCAACGGGAGCATCGATTTGGCCATCAACGGTGAGCATAGCCCCTTCTCCTTTGACCAAGCGCAACACCAGCCGGCGCCTTGCCGGGATGACGAGTGCTCGAGCGATGCCCAAATGTGCAGCTACGGGGGTGATCGTCAAACAAGGGACATCAGGCGCGACAATAGGCCCTCCTGCTGCCAAACAATAGGCCGTGCTACCTGTTGGGGTGGAGACAATTACTCCATCGGCCGTCGGGGTCATCACGTGATGAGCATCCACCTCTACCGAGACGCGTACTGTACGTGCCGCTGCCCCCCTGGCCAGCACTACATCATTGATCGCCTCTGCTTGGAGAAGCACTTTCTCCCCCCGGCAGAGCTCCATGCGCAACATCATCCGTTCCTCGATGGAATAACGCCCCGTGAAGAGAGAATCAACAGCCTGTTCCAAGCGACTGGGTTCTACCTCCGCAAGAAACCCCAGTCGACCCAGATTTACCCCTAAGATGGGCACCCCACAGCCCGAGACGGCTCGCTGAGCTCGTACAATGGTCCCATCGCCCCCAAAAGTAATGAGCAGATCCAGCGTCGAGGCCACTTGGCGCAGAGCCTCCTCATCATCGACCCTTCCTTGCCAGATCTCCACCCCTCTGGGACGCAAGAGATCCACTACCTCCCCAGCAAGCCGGGCCGATTCCTCCCTTTGGGGATGATAGAGCACTCCTATCCTATTCATGACTCTCCTGCCCAAGCCGCATCTTGAGCTCCTGAGTTATTTCCTCCTGAGCGATGCGCTTCTTCCCTTCGCCTCCCTGCATATCCTGCAAAAGCACCTCACCAGCCGCCAGTTCATCTTCACCAAGGACAAGAGCATAACGTACCTGCTCCCGATTAGCATTGCGCAACTGAGCCTTGAGACTACGATCGCCAAAGCTGATGATGGCACGGATGCCTGCTTCGCGCACCTCACTAAGCAATTGCAAAGCCCGCACCTTGGCCGGCCCACGCTGATAGATCACCGCTACCTGAGGCTTGGGCAACCCCGGCACTCGGATGCCCTGCTGTTTCATTGTCAGCACTAGCCGCTCCATCCCCGAGCCAAAACCAATGCCTGGGGTATAGTCTCCGCCAAGCTCCTGAGCCAAGCCATCGTAACGCCCTCCTCCACAGATGGCATTCTGAGCACCGATTCCCTCAGCCCAGACCTCAAAAACCGTCTTGGTGTAATAGTCGAGGCCTCGCACCAACCGATGATTCACCGTATAAGGACGATTGAGGGCATCCAAATAGCGACGCAAGGTATCAAAGTGATTACGGCATTCATCACAAAGGTGCTCGTGAATGGGCGGAGCCCCCTGGATGACAGGCTGGCAAGTAGGCACTTTGCAATCCAACACTCGCAAAGGGTTACGCTGAAGGCGGCGCTTACAGTCATCGCAGATCTCATCCTCATGTTGGTGGTAGTAAGCCACCAACTTTTCTACATAGGCAGGGCGACACTTGGGGCAACCAGTGCTATTGATTTGGAAGGAGAGCCCTTTGAACCCCAGAGCGCTGAAAAGCTCCCAAGCCACCGACATAACTTCTAGATCTACTGCCGGGTCTAACTCGCCGATGCATTCAATATCGAATTGAGTATGCTGGCGATAACGCCCTGCCTGTACTCGCTCATACCGAAAGATAGGCCCAATGGTAAAGAGCTTGACGGGCTGGGGCCAGGTTTTCATCCCATGTTGGATATAAGCTCGCATAATGCCCGCAGTGAACTCGGGACGCAAAGTGAGCTCGCGTCCCCCCTTATCGACAAAAGAGTACATCTCCTTATCAACAATATCTGTGCCCTCGCCCACACCCCGCACATAGAGCCCAGTATCTTCAAAAATAGGCACATCTATACGCTGGTAATGAAAAAGAGCCGTTACCTCATCGATCTTTTCATAGAGGTAGCGCCAATAGGGTTGGTCCTCCGGCAAGATATCGATGGTTCCACGCGGTGCTACGTACACCCCTACCTCCTCCGAAATAGTCTGTCTTGTATTATAACCCAAAGGAAGGGGGCAGTCTACAAAAGCGGGAGGAAAGGCTGTAAGAGAGCCCTTCAGTGAGTGCAAGGTGTAGCAAAAGGGGGGCCATGGTGATAGTGGTAGATGTTGGCTCAAACAGGCACCTTTAGACCAAACCAAGTACAAATGCCCCACCTACGTTTCTCTGGAACAGAACCTATACCTCCCCCTGGGCTAAACGATGGTGCCAAGCCAAAACAGGCGCCAGTGCTCTCCAAAAGAGCCAGAAAGCCAACGATAAAATCACCAACGCCCTTGCCAAAGCAAGCGAAAACCCTTTACAACATTGCCTCTCTTCTTGGAGCAAACCAGGCCCTCCCTAGGATAGGAACCAAGGACAAACTCCGAGAGAGAAGGGGGTTGATAGTGACGATGGAACACAAAGTGAGGGCCAGGAGCTTTACCAATCCCTTGCCTAGGACATCATTTGGCTGTAATGCACCTTGTCTCTTACTATAGGGGTGTAACATCCCTGTCAACACCTTGGGGGAAAAAGCTCCCCTTGTCAAAAATCTTCGCCTCCGCTACAATGAGAACACGTTAGGCCGTGGAGGGAAGCTCATTGCGCCAGGCAGAGGTTCAGTCGCTCTTTCTCAAACGCTTCGGCGAACTCTACCCCCAGCTCAAATTCCGGGGGTTGAGTCGCTTCCCAAGCCGTACTCGGGGGCCCTACGGCTTTGCCCTGCGAGTAGCTTTTGGCCGTGCCGAGATTCCTCTTGACCTCCTCTGTGTTATTCTCACAGATGGTCATCCTCAGGATGTGCGTCGCTTCCTTCGACGCATCAAAGCCTCGGAGACCGGCGAAGGAGCTGTGCCTGTCCTCATTGCCCCCTATTTTTCGGAGGAAGCCCGGGCCCTCTGTCGTGAAGCCGGCGTGGGATATTTTGACCTTTCCGGAAACGCCGGGCTCGACACGAACCGGATATTCCTAGATATCCAGGGACGAGAGAACGCACACCCACAAAAGAAGGAGCTCCGCTCCCCCTTCAAGGGCAAAGCAGAGCGCGTAATACGCCGCCTATTGCTCGAGCCAGAACGCCGTTGGAAGATGCGTGAGCTAT
>JAGGYI010000093.1 GCA_021162655.1 Anaerolineae bacterium | reverse complement strand
CTTCTGACCCTCATGCAGACCCCTCCAACCGGCACAGGCCCTCTGCACATGGAGAGGTCTCCATCCCTCCCGAGGTGTATGCCGAACAACGCCACAAGTACCTGAACACCTTGGAAGAATAAGGAGGCTATTCTTTGCCCACTGGCCAGCCTACTCCTCGATAGATAAAGCCCTGCTCGGCCGCCATGGGGAAGGCATTGCGCCCATCGACCAGCACGGGAGTACGCATCCAATCGCGCACTTGGAGCAAATCCATCGCCAAATATGGTTGATGACGCACCATAAGGACGAGACAATCGGCCCCCCTGATAGCCTGCTCCAGAGGAATGGAACGATACTCGGGAACATAGGGATCATGGACCAAAGGACGCACTCCCAGTTCCCAAAGCCGCTCCAAGAGAGGTCTTGTGGGGGTATTTCGGGTATCGTCCGAGTCCTCTAAATAAGCGTATCCCAAGATAACGACCCGCGCCTCCGCCAGGCTGCGCCCCGCTTCCTGGAGAGCATCCACAACAAGATCAGCCACATGCAGGGGCATTGCGTCATTTACAGCACGAGCAGCCGGGATCAAGCGCAGAGGGATCTGCCCACGGGCCCCTTGAGCCAACAACCAGGGATCTTTGGGAATGCAATGCCCTCCCACACCAGCGCCAGGCATATGCATATCCCGATAAGGGCACTTGTTCACTAGCTCTCGCACACGCCAAACGTTGGCCCCGGCTACCTCACAAATAAGCGCCACCTCATTGGCAAAAGCGATCTGCACATCACGATAGGCATTCTCGGCCGTCTTGACCAATTCGGCCGTGATACAATCCGCGGGATCGAGATCCGCCTCGACCACGTGGCGATAGAAGGCTATAGCCAGCTCGGTCGCCTCTGGAGAAGATCCTCCCACCACCCGATTCATCGTGCGCAAGTTAGTAAGCAGCTTCCCCGGCATGACTCGCTCAGGACAAGCCACTAGGTAGAAATCCTCATTTACCTTCAGCCCAGAAGTCTCTTCCAAGATCGGGCGCACTATATGGTCCATCGTCCCCGGCGCGATGGTAGATTCCACAATAACCAAAGCCCCCCGCTTCATCACAGCTCCCAGGCTCCGACAAGCCGCCTCCAATGCAACATAGCGCGGCTTGTGCTCTTTATCCACAGGAGTTTGCACATTAATCGAGATCACATCCGCCTGAGCTAGGTCCGCATAGTCGGTTGTCGCCCGCAGACGCCCCTCTGCAACGACCCGGGCAAGAAGCTCGCCAAGGCCAGGCTCCTTTCCCTGAATGGGGCTTTGCCCTTTATTGATTTGGGCAACACGGTCCTGCTTGACATCGAGCCCAATTACCTGAAAGCCTGCATCAGCAAACATACAGGCCACTGGAAGCCCTACATAGCCCAGACCGATTACCCCAACGGTTGCCTGGCACCGTGTGATCCTCTCCTTCAGCAGCACAAAGTCCATGTTCTCTCTCCCTGAATCAGCGCCTTGCCAGCTCTACCACTCGATGCTCCAGCCCCGAGCGCACCAACGCCTGGGCTAGCTCCAAAGCACAGAGCCCATCCTGCCCATTCACTGGGACAGGGGCCTGGCCCTGTACAGCAGCAATGAACTGCTCCAACTCGTTGCGCAGAGGCTCTCGTTTGGCAATGGCATAACGAATCATCCTACCCTCTTTGACACCGCGGAGCATCTGGATGGCCTCCCAACCCCCTTCTGCTGCGCTGGCATTCTCAAAGAAATAAAGATCCTGGGTGAGATAATCCACCCGGAACATACCCCTCTCCCCAATTACATTCAGTTCCCGGATCTTGGTAGGGGTTAACCAATTTGTGGTCAACGTACCCACTGTGCCATCGGCTAAACGCACCATCCCACTGAGTAGATCTTCATGGCGACTATGAATGCGCCGCTGGGTCTCGGCATAGACCCGCACCACCTCACTTCCCGTTACATAACGCATGATGTCCAGATCATGCACGGCGAGATCGATAATCACCCCAACATCCTTCACACGAGCCGGGAAAGGCCCCTGACGTCGGGCATCGATTTGAAAAACTCTGCCCAGCATCCCTTGAGCAAGATAATCTTTGAGCGCAATGACAGCAGGATTAAAGCGTTCAATATGCCCCACCATCAATTGCACTCCTGCGGCATTCGCGGCTTCGATGATCTCCTTTCCTTCTTCAATGGTAAAAGAAAGGGGCTTCTCAATGAGGAGGTTGATCCCCCGTTGGATGACCTCTAGAGCCACTTGATGATGTTCAACAGTGGGGACAACAACACTCACTGCAACCGGCTTTGTCTCCTCAAGCATGCGCAAATAATCTTGATAAGGGGTCGTCCCATATCGCTCGGCCACCCGTCGGGCAGCTTCCTCATCTACGTCGGCCACCCCCACGAGCTCGACTTCGGGCATCTCGGCGTAAACGCGAGCATGGTTCTGGCCCATCATGCCTACGCCAATCACAGCAACTCTGAGCATCAATGCTCATCTCCTTTCCCAGAATAAAGCTGCCTATATATTCGAGTGGGGATTTCAACTTTCTGCCGGCAGCGAGGACAGATCAAAAGGACATGCCCTTTACCCTCCCATCCCGGGCGGGGAACGAGCTTTTCCCCACAGGGGCAAACAAAGCCCCTCAGCCGTGCTGGATTCCCGTAGACGAGCCCATAATCCGGGACGTCGCGGGTCACCACCGAGCCTGCACCCACCATGGCCCAACGCCCAATAGTAACCCCGCAGACGATGGTGGCATTCGCCCCTATAGAAGCTCCCTCCCTTACCAGAGTAGGCGTAATCGTCCAATCCTCTGCCCCTTTGAGGCTACCATCAGGGTTCACCGCTCGTGGGTGGAGATCATTGGTAAAGACGCAGTGAGGGCCGCAAAAGACACCATCTTCCAAGGTAACTCCCTCATAGATCGAGACCCCATTCTGCACCTTCACTCGGTCCCCAAGGCGTACTCCCACATCGATATAGACCCCTTTCCCTAAAATGCAATCCCGGCCAATGACAGCTCTTTCACGCACCTGGGCTTGTTGCCATATCCTGGTACCTTCACCGATGCGTGCCTCCGAAGAGACATCCGCCGAGGGATGTACAAAAAAACGCTCCTTCTCCATCGCCACTCCTTTCTCTCAACTGCAAGATTCTACTACTCCTGAGAGCGAACCGCAAACAAAAGGCCCTTAGGAGCTTTGCGATGAGACCGCTTTTGTGGTAAACTTTATCATCCGCAACATGATAAAGGAGTGGGCATGCGCGGACGGACGATCGGCTTATTGGTAGGGATCCTGTTCGGCATCTTACTCGCCCCGAGCTTTACTAGGGCCGAACCCGTACGGCAACAGGTCCGAGTGCAGATCACCTCACCGGAGATGAATTCCGAAGTGCGAGGGCTCGTGGCGATCATGGGATCGGCTTCCATCCCCGATTTTCAATTCTACAAAGTTGAATTCGGCGTTGGGCCCAACCCAGCCCAGTGGGCGGTGATTGGCTCACTCCATGATAAACCCGTCATCAACGGTCAGCTGGAAGTCTGGGATACTACCAAGCTCCCGGACGGAGTGTATACCTTGCGGCTCCAAGCAGTGAAAAAAGATGGCAACTATGAAGAGTTTTACGTGCGGCAGATCGCCATCGTAAACACAAAACCAACCCCAACACCAAGCCCGACAATTACTCCGACCAAGCCTGCCACTCCTACACGGCGAGCTACCCCAAAAGCTACTGCAACCCTGCAGATCATCGCTCCAACAGCAGCGCTGGCGGGGCCTACCCCTACCCCAACATTGAGCCGTCCCAGCCAGCGCGCGCCCTTGCCCATCGACCCCAGAAGCTGGGGACAGGCCTTCTGCTTGGGAGGGATCACGATGGGAGTAGTCTTTGTGCTTCTGGGGATCGTCTTTGGGATTCGCCGATTACTCTAGCGGACTTGTTCCCTTGTGGGATCGGGTAATAGATCGTCGGTGGGAAGGCAGGGGCTAGTCGTAGGGATTAGCCCCTCCTCATTGTGAGAATTCTTGAGCCTATGAAGAAACTGAAA
The DNA here is from genome assembly GCA_021162655.1 of Anaerolineae bacterium. Lineage (GTDB taxonomy): Bacteria > Chloroflexota > Anaerolineae > UBA1429 > UBA1429 > JAGGYI01. The sequence goes on along the minus strand of JAGGYI010000093.1, from coordinate 10,836 downwards.
CAACTTGTAGAGCTTTTCTCTCATACATCTGGCGATGAACCCAGCTACTTGATCGTTGGACTGGGGAATCCAGGGCCCCGCTATGCCCTTAATCGTCACAATGTGGGCTTTCAATGCATCGACCGCCTCGCTGAGACCTATGGCATCCCCTTGAGGAAGAAACGTTTCAAAGCTCGCTACGGGGAAGGAACCATAGAGAGACATCTTGTTGTACTAGCTAAACCCCTCACCTTTATGAATTCCAGCGGCAAGGCTGTGGCTCCCTTGAGTCGCCACTACCATTTAGCTCCTCAACGCGTTCTCGTCATCCACGATGATTTAGACCTTCCTCTGGGGCGTGTACGCCTACGGCCTGGAGGAAGCAGTGGTGGGCACCGAGGGCTCAAATCAATCATCGAAGCACTAGGCACCCAAGACTTTCCCCGGCTTCGTATCGGCATCGGCCGTCCTGCTCAAGGGGACCCTGTCGACTATGTGCTAAGCGACTTTGACCCAGATCAAGAACCCATTATTCAAGCCGTCTATGAACTCGTTTTGGAAATCATCCCGTACTTTCTCCGAGAAGGCATCGAAGAGACGATGAACGCTTACAACGGCCGCCAGGTGTTCGTCCCATAAATCAGATAGTAGAGATAGCGTCAAAGGATAGCCATTGAATCTAGAAGGACTACTCGCCCTCATCAAAAAAGATATTTGTTATCAAGAATTCCTCCAGAGAGCCCAGCAGAGGGGAAAGGAACAAGCTCTGCCAAGCTTTTCCCTGGATCTCTTGGAGGCAGCCCGGCCTTACTTGCTTGCCGCCTTGCAGGAGGACTGGTCAGGCCCTATCCTCGTCGTCGCAGGCCGGCCAGAGAACGCTCGCGCCCTTTGGGATCAAGTCCGTTCCTGGTCCTCAGATCCTGAAGACGTGCTCTACTTTCAAGCGCCAGAGATCATCTTTTATGATCGCGGCCCCTGGGATCGCGAGACAATCCGCGCTCGAGCCAACATCCTTTCCCTTCTCGTCTCAGAAGAAGCCCTCCTGCGGCGCAAAGTGATTATCGTTGCTCCAATTTGGGCCTTAATGGTCAAGAGTGCTTCCCCTTGGGCTTTTCGCCGAGCCATCCGCACTCTACGAGTAGGAGACAGCATCCCCCCCTTTCAGCTCCTTGCTTACTGCGTGCATGCAGGTTACGAGCCCACTGTAGTCGTGGAGGAACCAGGTTCCTTTAGCCACCGGGGAAGTATCATTGATATCTTTCCACCCAATATGGCTAGCCCCGTGCGCATTGATTTCTTTGGCGATGAAATCGATAGCATTCGACTTTTCGATCCCGCCACCCAACGCTCGCTCCGCCCCACAGAGGAGGTTACCCTCGTCCCTGCAAGCGAAGCCCTCCCCGAGTGGGGCAAGGCAGCTGCCGAAGCGCTACACGCACTAGACTTGGAAGCCTGCAACAGTGCCACCAGGCTACGCATGGCTGAAGAACGAGAGAAAATCATCAAAGGCTCTTACTTTGCAGGGATAGAATATTACCTCCCTTACCTCTATCCTCGTCCCTCCAATCTACTCGACTTTCTCTCTGAGCAAGCCCTCATCCTGATAGATGATCTTGTTGCGATAGAGACGGCGGCCATCGGATTGGAGAACCAAGCACTCCGCTTGAGAGAGGAGATGATCGAAGACGGACTCTTGCCGCCTAACTTTGCCGTACCCTATTTCAGCTGGGAAGAACTCAAAGGCAAGTTGGCCTCACACCGACCAATTAACCTTGGCTACGGGTTAGAGGAAAGCTCTTCCCCCCTTGGCCAGGCTTTTGTCGCTGCACCCAAATATGCAGGCCAAATTCACGAGGCCATAGAAGACATCGTCGAGCTTCAGCGAAAAAAGCAAAGGGTAGTCCTCGTTACCAGGCAGGCAGAACGGCTATCCGATCTCCTTCGAGAGCGCAACATCTACTGCACTCCCACTGAGGAGATCCCCAAGCCTCCTCGGCTGGGAACCGTCTCTCTTGTCGATGGTATTCTCGCCGAAGGCTGGGCCTACAGCCCTGGGCAACTCATCCTCCTTACAGACGCTGAGCTCTTTGGCTGGCTACGCCTCCGCAAACGGCGATCCACCAAGCGCCGACGCATCGCCCCAGAAAGCCTCTTTGCTGATCTCAAAGAAGGCGACTATGTCGTACACATCGAATACGGCATTGGTCGGTACAAGGGGATGGTTCGCAAGACCATCGGCAACCTCGAACGAGAATACATGGAGATCGAATACGCCTCCGGCGATCGACTCTATGTACCCATCCATCAGGCTGACCGAGTAAGCCGCTACCTGGGGGCCGACGACCGGGAACCGCGGCTACACCGATTAGGTGGTGCAGAGTGGAAAGCCGTACGGGCCAGGGCTGAGAAAGCCGTCCGAGACATTGCCGCGGAGCTTCTCGAACTTTATGCTGCACGAGAGGTCACCCCAGGGCACGCCTTCTCACCGGATACAGAATGGCAACGCGAGCTAGAGGCTTCCTTCCCTTATGAAGAAACAGAAGACCAACTGCGTGCCTTAGCAGAAGTGAAAGCCGACATGGAAAAGCCCAAACCGATGGACCGCCTGATCTGCGGCGACGTAGGCTACGGCAAGACAGAAGTAGCCCTGCGGGCAGCCTTTAAAGCGGTGATGGATGGTAAACAGGTAGCAGTGCTTGTACCTACCACGGTGCTAGCCCAACAGCATTTTTACACCTTCCGTCGCCGACTGCGGGCTTTTCCCGTAGTGGTCGAAATGCTTTCACGATTCCGCACCCCAAAAGAGCAAGAAGAAGTGTTAGAAGGGTTGCGCAGCGGCCGAGTAGATATCGTCATTGGCACGCACCGCCTTCTCTCAGACGACGTTGTCTTTCGCGATTTGGGGCTCGTTATCATTGATGAGGAACAACGCTTTGGAGTCTCGCACAAGGAAAAGCTCAAAAAAATGCGTCGTGAAGTGGATGTGCTCACTCTCACAGCGACGCCCATCCCTCGCACCCTCTACATGGCGCTCAGCGGTATCCGCGATATGAGCATTATCGACACTCCACCCGAAGACCGCCTGGCTGTACGCACATACGTCTCTGAATACGATGAAACTCTTATCCGCAAGGCTATTCTTCGTGAGATGGATCGCGGCGGCCAGGTGTATTTTGTGCACAACCGAGTCCAGGATATCGAGCTTGTTGCTCACGAGCTTCGCCGACTCGTCCCCGAGGCACGCATCGCCGTTGCCCATGGCCAGATGGACGAAGAAGAGCTCGCCCAAGTCATGCTGGGTTTTGCGCGAGGAGAATACGATGTCCTTCTTTGCACCACCATCATCGAAAACGGCCTCGACATCCCCAACGTCAACACCATCATCATCGACCAGGCCGACACTCTTGGCCTGGCCCAACTCTACCAACTCCGGGGGCGTGTGGGCCGTGGGGTGAACCGCGCCTATGCCTATCTCCTTTACAAGCCTCCCCTCTCTGACGTTGCCCGTAAACGCCTACAAACCATTCAGGAGGCCTCGGAACTAGGAGCTGGTTTCCAGATTGCCCTTCGCGACATGGAGATCCGTGGCGCAGGGGAGATTCTGGGAGCTGAACAACACGGACACATCGCAGCCATCGGCTTCGATCTCTATTGCCGGTTGCTCCAACAAGCTGTAGAAGAACTCCAAGCATCCAGCGGAGAGGCCATCGATGCGATCCACCGTGCGCAACACAAGACAGTTGCTAGATCCCTCGCTCTAGATATGGGACCTAGTATTGATCTGCCCGTCTCTGCCTATCTGCCAGAGGACTTTATCCCCGATAGCCAACTTCGGCTCCGCTTGTATCGTCGGCTAGCTCGCGTGGAATCCATCACCGAGATAGAAGAGCTCATCAACGAGCTCCATGATCGTTTCGGCGAGCTTCCTGAGCCCGTGCAAGGCCTTCTCTACCTCTTGCGAGTGCGCGTTCTCGGCGCAGAGAGTGGCATCCAAGCAGTCAAGGGCAACAAAAAACAGATCTCCATCATCCTTACTCTTCCCTTGACAGCCGATGCCGCTTCACAGTTAAAAAAGACCCACCCCAACATTGAAGTACGGGGAAGCCGCATCTGGCTGCAGTATGGGCCCAATTGGCAAGAGGAACTGCTTGCCCTCCTGAGAGATCTGCAACAGCTTATCCCTACTCCTCTTCGGAGTACATCTAACTAAAAAGCCCCCACCGTTTGGTGGGGGCTTTTCTTCACCCTTCAGCCCCAAAGCGAGGGCCCCTTGTTTCCTCTTTGGCAGGTGAGAGTGCAATGGGCAGCACCTGATCCATCGAATCCACAAAGATGAATTTAAGTCGTTTGCGCAAGCGCGCAGGAACTTCGACGAGCTCCCGACGATTCTTTTTGGGCAGGAGCATCGTTTTAAGCCCCGCACGATGGGCCGCGAGCACCTTTTCCCGCAACCCTCCTATGGGAAGCACGCGACCCCGCAGAGTAATCTCCCCAGTCATCGCCACATCGTGATGCACAGCCCGTCCAGTGAGGGCAGAGATCAGAGCCGTGGCGATGGTAATACCCGCTGAAGGCCCATCTTTGGGCACAGCCCCCTCGGGCACGTGAATATGCACATCGATCTTGTCAAAATCCACATCGCCAAAACCCAATTCTTCGGCTCGTGAGCGCGCATAGCTCAAAGCTGCCTGGGCCGATTCCTGCATCACATCGCCAAGCTGACCTGTAAGGATCAACGAGCCCTTGCCTGGCATGATAGTAACCTCGATGGAAAGAGTATCTCCACCAGCTTCCGTCCAAGCCAGGCCCGTGGCCACACCCACTTGGTCTCGTTCCTCAGCCACTCCAAAAGAGTAGCGCGGAGGCCCAAGATATTTGGCCAGCGATCCTTTGACGATGTGCTTCGGAGCAGGCTTGCCCTCGGCCACTCTTCTCGCTACTTTGCGACAAATATTGGCAATCTCTCGTTCCAAGTTCCGCACACCCGCCTCATGCGTATACTCGCGGATAATCGTACGGATTGCTCCCTCGGAGAAACTGAGAGAATGAAGCCCATTCTGTTCTACCTGGCGGGGTATCAGAAAACGACGCGCAATTTGAACTTTTTCCTCCTCCATATAGCCAGGGAATTCAATTACTTCCATGCGGTCCAAAAGCGCAGGAGGGATCGGATCTAACAGATTTGCCGTGGTAATGAACATCACTTTTGAAAGATCAAAAGGCACCTCTAGATAGTGATCCGAAAAAGCATAGTTCTGTTCAGGATCTAGCACCTCTAGAAGAGCCGAAGCGGGATCCCCTCGGAAATCGATCCCCAGTTTATCGATCTCATCGAGCATAAAGACAGGATTCTTGGTACCAGCCCGACGAATCGTTTGGATAATACGACCAGGCAAAGCTCCCACATATGTGCGCCGATGCCCCCGAATCTCGGCCTCGTCGCGAATCCCTCCGAGGCTTACACGCACGAACTTGCGTCCCAAAGCCATGGCGATAGAGCGCCCCAGAGAGGTCTTGCCGGTGCCTGGAGGGCCTACAAAACAAAGGATGGGGTTCTTCATCTTGTCGGCCGCTAGGCGATAAACAGCGATGTGCTCCAAGATGCGCTCTTTGGCCTTGGGCAAACCGTAATGGGTGTCATTAAGAATTTTTTGAGCTCTAGCGATGTCTAGGTTGTCTTCTGTCTCTCTATCCCACGGAAGGGATAAAATCCAATCCAAATAAGTGCGGATCACCGCTGTTTCTGGAGCCATAGAAGGCATCCCGCTCAAGCGAGCCAACTCCTTTTCCGCCCGCTGGCGCACTTCATCAGGAAGCGAGATCTCTTCTAACCGAGCGCGCAACTCGTTGATCTCTTGCATATGGGGGTCGCTCTCCCCCAGCTCCGTCTGGATGGCCCGCATTTGCTCCCGCAAAAAGTACTCGCGCTGGCTACGATCGATCTCCTCTTGCACTCGGGACTGGATGCGATTCTCCAGCTCGAGCACATCCAGCTCGGAGGCAAGAAGAATGCTCACTTTTTGCAATCGCTCTGTCGCGTCCGCTACTTCTAAAAGCTCCTGCCGCTTAGAGACATCCAAATCCAAAACAGAAGCGATCAAGTCCGCCAAGAGACCGGGCTTTTCTGCATTTACCGCGGCAACATAGGCATCCTCAGGGATATTGCGACTGAGCTGCAAAACCTTTTCAAAGAGGGCTAGCACCGCCCGCATAAGGGCTTCGGTGGAAAGCCCCTCCTCAGAGACCTCTTCCAAGGGAGAGACCTCGGCCCTAAAGTATGGCTTGGTAGCCGTATAACGGAGAATACGCACCCGCCGCTGCCCCTGGGCCCAAACCGTCAACGAACCATCGGGCATACGAAGCTTTCGGCTGATGACAATCTCCGTCCCTACAGTATAGAGATCCTCAACGCCAGGCTCCTCTACATCTGCGTCCCGCTGAGCCACAGCGATCAGGCGTTTATCCCCCTCCATGGCCGCTTCTACAGCCCGCATTGAATGCTCACGCCCAACAAGCAAGGGGACAACCATATGAGGATAGATCACCGAATCACGGAGAGTAAGAATGGGGAACTCTTCCACGTCAAAGTCTTCACTGAGGAGTTCCTCATCGTTGTATTCTAACCACTGTTCAAAGTCACTCGGATCATTCAAAAGTTGATGAGCCATACGGCTATCAGCCTCCAACCGCAGATATTTCTCTACAATAATGGTGAATTAATATACCACAAGGACAGGGGGCAATCAAACCACCCCTTAGCTCTCGCTATACGTCGCCCAGGCATCAGGAGACTCCCAGGCCTCCACATACTTGAGCCCTACATGGGGAAGCCTTTCCTTGAGGGCATGGAAAATCGTGCGTGCAATGTTCTCAGAGCTAGGATTGATTTGATCGAAAGGAGGGGTCTCGTTCAAATTGCGGTGATCAAAACGCGCAAGAACGGCATCGAGCTCTCTTTTCAAGACAGTAAAATCAAAGGCAATCCCTATTTCATTAAGGGTTTCGCTTTCCACACAGACGACAACTTCCCAACGATGCCCGTGGAGGGCCTCACATTTACCAGCATACCCTCGCAACCCATGGGCTGCGTCAAAATGACGTCGCACACATATTCGGTACATCTCACCCCCAAGAAGACATAATATACCATTCCCCGCGTCTGGGCAAAAAGGGCATATCTCAATCAGGAATCCAACTCAGTTCTTGAGGATCCAGGCGGTAAAGCCCCTGCAACGTGCCTATCCAAACGGCCCCCATGTGGTCAACGAGCACGCAGTGCGCTTCAGGGACATCCCAATAAGCCCAGTCTGCCTCCGGAGTACGACACGAAACGCCCTTCGAGGTTGCCATCCAGAGCTTTCCCCGGTCATCAACAAAGACATCCCACATCTCCATTGAGCGCAGCCCTCCCCCAGTGCTCTCGGTGGTATAGCGTGTCCACCTTCCAGAAGGAAGACGGCGAACCAGACCTCGGGCGGTAGCAATCCAAAGTTCTCCCTCTGGGCCCAAAGCCAAAGCGCGAACGTCATTTGAAAGGAGCCCACCTTCTCTGGTCTCCAGATGAAACTCACCTTCTCGAGAGAAGGAAAGCAGGCCTTCTTCCGTAGCCATCCAAACAGTGCCCTCTCCATCCACCGCGAGATCCCTAGGGAAAGCTCCACACTGCTTAGTCAAGTCAGCCTGTTGACGAATGACTTGGCCTTCCTGAGAAAAAAGCTTGCCCTCCTCCGAGATAAACCATAGCACGCCTTGGGCATCGGAAGTCAAAGCGAGGACGCCCTCCGAGAAGTTGTGCTCTACCACATCCAAAGCAAAAGACCAAAGCCCTTGCGGCGTACCTATCCAAAGCTTTCCACTTTTCCCCAAAGCTAGCTGGCGCACAGGCACAGAGAGAAGTACCCGAGCTTCTCCCCGAGTGGGATCCACCCAAGAGAGACCTTTATTTGTACCCACATAAAGGTGTCCTTCAGGTCCCTCAAGTAAAGAGACGACCTGCCTGCCCAATAATGGCGAGGGAGCAAGCCAAGGCCCCTCCAACTCTTCCTGATCCACCTTCAGAGACCAGATACCCTCACTTGTCCCCAACCAAAGCTTTCCCTTGGCCCAAGCAAAAGCATTTACATCCAAACCAGACAAAGACAACCTTTTCCAGGGATGTCCTGGACGCCTAAACGCCAATGCTCCCTCGCCTCCCAACCAAATAGTACCATCATCACCTACAGACACACGGTAAACTTGCCGGGGGATGGCCTGGTTCAGGGCGTGAAGATATCCCTCCCAATGGTCAGCACCAGGGCTTAGCCAACAAACCCCTCCATCTCGGCCTGGCGGCCCCATGAAGGCTAACCAAAGCCCCCCATCAGGGTCTACAGCTGCATCCCTCACCTGGCTCCAATGACCGATCTCGGCAAAAAAGTTGTGATCCTCCCACCAACGATCCCCCTCCTCTGCGGTGCTAAGCCCTGCTCCGACCGTCCACACCTGCCCACTTGCAGAGAGAAGCACCATCCACGTATGGCGCCGTACGCCCTCATATTCCGCATAAACGCGCCACCGCTGGCCATCGTAAGCCTCCACGTGCCCTTCCCTAGCCAACCACACCCAACTGCCCCCCGGACGATGGCTCCAAAGGCGAGGATTCATTTTCTGTGCTTGCAAAAGTGCCTTATACCTCGCCTCAACAGCCTCCCGTGGAGAAGACCAAGTATGCCAGCGCTGCCCGTCAAATTCACTCCACTCCTGGCGATCGGCATAAGCCACCCAAAGGTGCCGCTCCCCATCGAGGGCCAACCCTTTGACAGCTAGAGAAACCAAGCCCTCCGCCTGGGTATAAAGCAGGTGCTCGCCTTCCAAACTCCAGCGAACCACCCCCCCACTCGTTGCAGCCCAAAGAAACTCGCCATCATAGAGAAGATCGACAATGTCGTTCACGTCTGACCAATGCTGTACGCTAGACTGGGCAACTTTTAGTGGAATCAGAGGGAACGTTGGTGTCGGAGAGGGAGCCAGCACCTCCTGAGGCGCCAAAGTGGAACTGGGCAAAGGAGTCGCCAAAGAAACCACCTCTCTGGAAGGTTCTGGAGAGGGAGTTTCCCACACGGCTGCACAGCCTCCCAGGAAAAGGACCTCTGAGATCGAGGTAATGCAGATAAGCAAAGAGGAAACAAGCTTTGGGATTTTCACGGAACAAGTATAACCTAGGAGGGAAACTCTGCCAACATCTTTTGGAGAGCTCTTTACAAGGCAACATGGGCAAGTATAATACGCTCGCTTGAAGAAAGATAAAGCTCTGTGAGCCTTGAGAAAGGGGAGAAATTTCTGAACGGTTGCTCTATGTGACAAGAGATGCCGCAGAGATAGGATACAGCGGATTCGTCCATAAAGGTGTTCCTCCAGGAGGAAGGATCCTATGGCAAAGGCAGAAACACTCAGCAAAGCTCAACGCTTACATAAATTATGTCACCTACTCTACCGCCACCCTTACGGCCTTACAGCAAGTGAACTCGCCCGCCTCTGTGGGGTGAGCTCGCGCACTATTCAACGAGACCTCCAAGACCTGGAAGAAATGCATGTCCCCATTTGGGATGATGAGGGGAATCCTCCTCGCTATGGCATCATTGAGGGATACTATCTCCCGCCCATCCACCTGGATCTGGACGACGCGCTGGCCCTTTATCTGGCCGGGCGGCTGCTGGCACGCTATGCTGATACCTTCAATCCCCACATCGCCCAAGCACTGGCCAAGTTGGCCGGCATCCTGCCAGAGCCAATGGCCAACCACATTCACGCAACCATCCGCATGCTGAGTCAGCGCCAGGCCGACGAAACTTTTGAGCGCGTCCTCCAGGTGCTCACATTAGCCTGGGCCACCGGACGTAAAGCTCGCATTTGGTATCAGGCAGCCCAAAGCGAAAACATTCACGAATATCTCTTTTGCCCCTATTTCATCGAACCCTCAGCTGCAGGAAGCTCAACTTATGCCATTGGTTATTCGAGCTACTTCGAAGATGTGCACACCTTTAAAGTAGAACGTATTTGCGACGCCCGTTTAACCACAGAACGTTACGAGATCCCCGAGAATTTTGACGGTCCTGCGGTGCTATCCAGTGCCTGGGGCATCATGTATGGGTCAGAAGTAGAAGAAGTCATCCTTCGCTTTCGTCCCGCAGCAACCAGGCGAGTCAAAGAAACATTCTGGCATCCTTCACAACGCATCGAAGACACAAAAGACGGGGGGTGCATCTTACATTTACAAATTGCCCATCCCAAAGAGATGCTCTATTGGATTCGCGGATGGGGGGCCCAGGTGGAAGTATTGGCTCCCTCCTGGTTACGCCAACAGCTCAAAGCGGAGGCAAGGGAATTAAATAAAGTGTATGAGGAAAGATAACATCCTCAGCTCCCTCAGCTCTTTGAACAAGTGGACCACACTCTCTGGATGGAGCCGTGTATTTATTCCATGCGCTAATATCGCGCCCCTCCCATGGGAGGGGTTAGGAACGCACCCGAGTACCCCCAGTGCCCATCATGTGCGACTTGGTCAACACAGTGCCCTTCTACCCGAGGACGCCGGTGAGCAACTGTCAAGGGGGAAAACTTGCCACCTCTGCAACGATCTTGATCAGTCCCCGTTTGACCTTCTTCCCTCCCTTTCCTATACTCCCGATACTCTCGCCAGCATCTAGCAGGAGGGAATGATGGCAGAGATCACCGTCGTCGGGGTAGGCTATGTGGGGCTAGTCACAGGCGCATGCCTCGCCGACTTGGGTAATCGCGTAGTCTGCCTTGACCGCGTCGAGGAAAAGATTGCCAAACTCAAACAGGGAATTCTACCTATCTATGAGCCAGGGCTAGAGG
>JAGGYI010000054.1 GCA_021162655.1 Anaerolineae bacterium | reverse complement strand
CTAGAGGGGTTCGAAAACCGCGTGCCCCATCACCTGAGCCAGGGACAAAAGAAACGCGTGGCCATCGCCACCGTGCTGGCGATGGAGCCACACATCCTCGCCCTGGATGAACCCACCTCCGAGCTGGACCCGCGCACTCGGCGGGCGCTCATCCGCCTCCTTCAAGGCTTCCCGCAGACGCTACTCGTCGCCACCCACGACATGCGCCTGGTGGCCACCCTCTGCGAGCGCACGGTCATCCTCGACGAGGGCCAGATCGTGGCCGATGGTCCCACCGCCGAGCTCCTCGCCGACGAGCCTCTCCTCGAGCGCCACGGGTTGGAATCCCCCTATGCGCACTGAGGCGACGGGGCTTTGGGTCCTCGGCCCCGCTGGACTATAATAGGCCATCATACACCTTCATAGCTGAGGTGAAAGAACCATGCCCCCTGGAGTGACCATCGTTGGCCTGGGCCCCGGGGATATTCAGCAGCTCACCCTCGAGGCCTGGCAGGTGATAGAAAGCGCCCCCGAGATCTATTTGCGCACTCGGCACCATCCCGCGGTGAAAGGGCTGCCCCAAGGTAAAGCCTACCACTCTTTTGACGCCATCTATGAGGAAAAGGAGACCTTTGCCGAGGTCTATGAAGAGATCGCCCAGAGGATCATCGCCCTGGGAAGGCGCCCAGAGGGGGTCATCTACGCCGTTCCCGGCCATCCCCTGGTGGGCGAAAGCTCCGTCCTGCGCATCCTTGCCCTAGCCAAGGAAGAAGGGTTGCCCACCCGAGTGGTGGGCGGGCTCAGCTTCCTCGAACCCACCTTTGCCGCGCTTGGGATCGATCCCTTTGATGGGCTGCAGGTCTGCGACGCCACCACCCTTGCCCAGCGCCACCATCCCCTGCTGGACCCCGACGTGGCCGCCTTGGTGGCCCAACTCTACAACCGCGAGCTGGCCGCTGAGGTCAAGCTGACCCTGATGAACCTCTATCATGATGATCACCCGATCAAGCTCGTGCGCCATGCAGGTATGCCCGAGGAAGAGGTGCGCGAGCTCGCCCTCTACCAGCTTGATCGCCAGGAGGGGCTCGACCACCTCACCTCTCTCTACATTCCCCCACTGCCCAAGCCAGGGTCGCTCTCGAGCTACCAAGACGTGGTGGCCCGGCTGCGGGCCCCCGATGGCTGCCCTTGGGATCGCCAGCAGACCCATTGCTCCCTGCGGCCCCACCTGCTGGAAGAGACCTACGAGGTGCTCGCCGCCCTCGACGCCGACGACATGGAGGCCCTCAAGGAGGAGCTGGGCGACCTGCTTTTGCAGGTCTTTCTCCATGCGCAGATCGCCTGCGAGGAGGGCGATTTCAAGCTCATCGACTCGGTGCAGCACGCCATCGCCAAGCTCATCCGCCGGCATCCCCATGTCTTTGGCGACCGCCACGTGCGCGATGCCCAAGAGGTGCTCCGCAATTGGGAGCAGATCAAGCGAGAGGAAAAGAACCAAGAGGGAGGCTTTCACTCGATGCTTGAGGGGATCAACAAGGCCCTGCCCGCCCTCTCTCAGGCGATGGAGATCCAGCGGCGGGTGGCCCGCGTGGGCTTTGACTGGCCAGAAGCCAAGCCCGTGGCCGCCAAGGTGCTGGAGGAGCTCCAAGAGTTCCGCCAGGCCTCCAATGAAGAGGAACAGGCCAACGAACTGGGAGATCTGCTCTTCAGCCTGGTAAATTTGGCACGTTGGTATAATATAGATCCAGAGAGTGCTCTCCGCGAGGCGAACCAGCGCTTCATGCGGCGCTTTGCGGCCATCGAGCGGCGCGCCGCTGAGCTGGGCAAAACGCTGGAAGAGATGAGCCTCAGTGAGATGGATGCCCTCTGGGAGGAGGCAAAGGGAGAGGAAGGCCAGGGATAGGGCCGCGGGGGCCCATCCCTTCCCCATAGGCTGCTCACCGATGAGCACCACATCCTCGGCTGGATGCAGCCGAGCCCGGGCTCCTAAACCCTTTAGTGGCGCAGCCATTCTGCTGCGGTAAAGGAGGTTTCAGATGAAGGATTCTCGCGTGCTCACAGCCAAGGTGGTCGTTGCCTTGGATATCGCCATTGCCGCCATCATGATCGCCGTGACGGCCGTCTTTACCCTGCTCGTGCGGGTGCCCATTCCGGCGACCCAGGGATACTTTAACTTTTCCGACGTGGCCGTCTACTTTAGCGCCTTTGCCTTTGGCCCCTGGATCGGCCTGGTAGCCGGCGGGGTCGGGGCGGCCATCGCTGACCTGGTTGGGGGCTTTCCGCAGTGGGCCCTGCTCACCTTCCTCGCCCACGGGCTTGAGGGGCTGGTGGCCGGGCTCATCGCCCGCAGGGTCAAATCTTTGCCGGTGCTCGTCTCTGCCTGGGCAGCGGGCACCCTCACCATGCTGGCCCTCTACTTTCTCGGCGAGGGGCTGGTGCTCACCGGCTGGGGCCCGGCTGTGGCCGAGCTACCCCCCAACCTGCTGCAGAACGTCGTCGGCGGGATAGTGGGCATCCCCCTCTTTTACGCTGTGCGCAAGGCCTACCCGCCCATCATCCAGCTGGGGCGGCGGGCCAAATGGGAGGACTAGCCTCCGCAACTGCCTTTTAGAGTATCTCTAAGGAGCCAAGGGCCGTGGCCGTCATCCGCATCGAGGACTTTTTCTATGCCTATCCCCCCCTGTTGCCCGAAGGGCAGCCCATCGAGGTGCTGCATGGGGTGAACCTCAGCGTCGAGCGGGGGGAGTTTCTCGCCATCATGGGGCCCACAGGCGTGGGCAAAACGACCCTCTGCCTAAGCATGAACGGTCTAGTGCCCCAGGCCACCGGCGGGGTGGCTCGTGGCCACGTCGTCGTCCTGGGGCACGATACGCGCACCACGCCCGTGGCCGAACTGGCCACCCGCGTGGGCATCGTCTATCAAGACCCCGAGAGCCAACTCTTTTGCCCCACAGTAGAGGAAGAGGTGGCCTTTGGCCCCGAGAACCTGGGCCTGGACCCTGCCGAGATCGCCGAGCGCGTCTCTTGGGCGCTGCAGGTGGTGGGGATGGAGGCCTATCGCCAGCGCTCCCCCAGCCACCTCTCGGGAGGGCAGAAGCAACGCCTGGCCATCGCCGCCAGCCTGGCCATGCTGCCCAAAGTGCTCATCCTCGACGAGCCCACCGCTGGGCTGGACCCCGTCGGCCAGGCAGAGGTCTTTGGAGTGATCGAGCGCCTCTGCCGAGAGCGGCGCATGACCATCGTCATGGTCAGCCAAGATGCGGAGCGTATTGCCCGCTTTGCCGACCGGCTGGCCATCATGTGGCAGGGGCGCATCGTGCGGGTGGATGCTCCTCCCCGCATCTTTACCGATCAGGCCTTCCTCGAGGAGGTGGGGCTTGCCGCGCCCCAGGTCAGCGAGCTGGCCGTAGCCCTCAACCGCCGCTGGGGCACGGGCTACCGCTTCACCCTTTTAGAAGAAGCGGAAGAAGCCCTGCGCCGCGACCTTCGCGGAGGGCAGATATCATCGTGAATATCCAGCCCTGCATCCGCACCGAGGGGCTCATCTACCGCTACGAGCCCGGCTACCCCGCCCTCAACGGCATCGATCTCGAGATCCCCGAACACGCCTACTTGGGGATCATCGGCCAGAACGGCTCGGGCAAGACGACGCTGGTCAAACACTTTAATGGCCTGCTCAAGCCCACGGCCGGGGAGGTTTGGGTCTATGGGCGAGCGACGAGCTCACGCCCCGTCAGCGAGTTGGCCCGCACAGTGGGGTACGTCTTTCAGAACCCAGACCATCAGATCTTTGGCGCCACCACGCGGGAGGAGATCAGTTTCGGCCCGCGCAACCTAGGCTTGAGCGAGGCCGAGGTAGAGGAACGCACCGAGGAAGCCCTGGCAGCCTTTGATCTGGAGGCCTACGCAGAGCTCCCCCCAGCGGTGCTGGGCTTTGGGCTGCGGCGCAAGGTCTCGGTGGCGGCCGTCTATGCCATGCGCCCCCCCATCCTCATCCTCGATGAACCCACCTCTGGGCTGGATTGGCGGAGCGCCCGCGAGCTGATGGCCCTCGTCGATCGGCTCCACGCCCAGGGGCACACGATCATCCTCATCAGCCACGACATGCGCCTCATCGCCCAACACACCCAGCAAACCCTTGTCCTCCAGGAGGGCCGTGTGCTCCTCTATGGCTCCACTCGAGAGGTGTTCCAACAACATGAGGTGCTTCAGCAGGCCCAGATCACCCCGCCCCAGATCAACCAGCTGGCCAGCCGTCTGGCCGATTGCGGTCTGCCCCAGGATGTGCTCACCGTAGCCGAGTTCTGCCAGGCCTACAACCGCCTCAAGGAGGCGAGGGAATGAGCCTTCTCTACGACCTCTACCAACCCGGCGATTCTTGGCTGCACCGGCTGGATCCGCGCGTCAAGTTCATCTTTGTCCTCTGCGCTAGCCTCTTGCTCCTGCTCATGCGCAGCCTTTGGGTGATGCTCATCGCCCTGGTGGGAGCTCAGCTCATCCTCCTCAGCGGGGGCATCTCTTGGCGGCGGATCGGCTGGGTCTGGCGGATGACCCTGCCCACCATGGTGCTCATCGCCGTGCTTTGGGTGATCTTTTACCCCGGAGAGGGCCAGGCCCTGCTCAGCTGGCGCTTTCTGCGCATCACGCCCTATAACATCGCCGAGGGGCTGGCCGTAGCCCTGCGCATCGGCGCGCTGGCCTTTATCCTCTTTATCTGGCTCTTTAGCACCAGCCAGTCGGCCCTCATCCGCGGGCTGGTGGCTCTGGGGCTACCCTACACCTGGGGCCTCACCTTGGCGATGGCCCTGCGCTACCTGCCCACCATGGCGGGCATCTTTCAGCTGATCTCCGACGCCCAGCGGGCCCGCGCCCTAGAGCTGGACCAAGGCAACCCCCTCCGCCGTGCGCGCGCCCACCTGCCCATCGTCGTCGCCATGCTCATCACCGCACTGCGCACAGCACAGAACCTCTCCCTGGCCCTCGCTTCGCGGGCCTTTGGCGCGCAGAGAAAGCGCACCCACCTGCACCCCCTGCACTTTCGCCCCTTGGATGGGCTTCTCCTCGCTGGCATCCTCCTCGCTACGGCGGCACTCCTCTGGGCCCGCCTTGCCCTGGGCCTGGGCCAAGAGCCGCTGTAGCCAGCTGCCATTGACGGCCCTCCACCGGCATGGTACCCTTGCCTTCCGTCAAGCTTCATCCCAAAAGGAGGACAAAACGATGCTCGCTGTAGAAGCACCCAAAGGGGCAAGGATGCTGATGCTCTACTTTCGCCGTGGAGAGTTGGTCCTCGAAGAGCTCAAGAAATTCATCGAAAAGGAGGGGATCAACACGGCCCTGGTCGTTGGAGGGCTGGGCTCCTTTGATATCTGCCACCTGCATACCATCAGCCATACAGAGATGCCTCCCAAGGACTATTTCTTTACCTTGGAAGGCCCGCTGGAGGTGGGCTCCCTCCAGGGCACCATCGCTGGTGGTGAGCCGCACATCCACGTCGTGCTCCATGATACCGCCAAAGACAAGGTCTATGCCGGCCACCTGGAGCCCGGTTCGCGCTGCTGCTATGTGATGGAGATGGGGCTCATCATCCT
>JAGGYI010000185.1 GCA_021162655.1 Anaerolineae bacterium | reverse complement strand
T
Source organism: Anaerolineae bacterium (assembly GCA_021162655.1). GTDB lineage: Bacteria > Chloroflexota > Anaerolineae > UBA1429 > UBA1429 > JAGGYI01. The sequence goes on along the minus strand of JAGGYI010000185.1, from coordinate 4,137 downwards.
GCCGGGACAGTGGCCAGGCGTATTATAGGGCTTCCCGATCGCGTTGAGGATATGGGGGCTATGCTTATGCGCCATATGACCTGGCGCATGCGCGACGAGATCGGGGATGGTAGTGCAACTGCTGCGGTGATCGCTCGGGTGATTGCACGTGAGGCCCATCGCATGGCTGTCGCGGGGGCTAATCCCATGTTGTTGAAGCGTGGGATTGAAAAAGCTACGGCGGCGGTTGTGCAGGCTTTGGAAGAGATGTCAGAGCCATTGGAGGGAGAAGAAGAGATCGCTGCTGTGGCCACGGCCTCTATTGGAGATGCCGAGATCGGCAAGATCCTTGGCGAGATGTACGATATTTTGGGGCCCAACGCGAATATTGTCATTGTGCCTTATATCGCTACTTTTCACGATCGTGCTTACCACGAGGGGGCTCGTTTTGAAGGCGGGTATCTTTCTCCCTATTTTATTACCGATACTGCTCGCCGGGTGGCTGTGCTTGAGGATGTTTATGTCCTGGTGGGTGATCTAACCTTTCGAGAGCCGCAGGATGTGCAGGGGATCCTCGAAAAGGTGCGTCGGGCTGGAGGCAAGAGCCTCTTTATTGCCTGCCGAATGATGTATGATGCGGCTATAGGCGTATTGGTAGCCAACAACGAAAAGGGTACCATTCGCTCTTGCGCGGCAAATATCAAACCGGTGGGAGATCTTCGTCGAGGTACTATAGAGAACATTGCTATTCTCACTGGTGGGCATCCTTTGACAGATAAGGCAGGAATCGCTTTTGAGGATATCTCTTTGGAGGATCTTGGCCGCGCTGATCGTGTGATTGTCACGCGAGAGCATTACACCATCGTTGGTGGTAAGGGCGATCGTCAGGTCATCCGTGAGCGGGTGAAGCAATTGCGCCAGCGCTTGCGCAGTACTACCGACTCGGAAGAGCGGGATACTTATCGGGCGTTGGTCAAGCATTTTTCCGCAGGAGTCGGCGAGCTGCGCATTGGCGGCTTGACTGAGGAGGAACGCGAGGTCCTTACCCAATTAGCTGAGCAGGCGATGAGAACCGTCTCCGCGGCAATGGAGGGAGGCATCGTTCCAGGGGGAGGAGCAGCCTATCTGGCGGCAATCCCTGCTCTGGAGGACGTGGAGGCTGAGGGGGATGAGGCCTTGGGGGTGCGTATCATTGCCAGGGCGTTGGAGGAGCCGATGCGTTGCATCGCTGAAAATGTAGGGGTCCATCCTCCACTGGTCATTGCCGAGGCCCGTAAGGCCGGCCCAGGGTATGGCTTTGATGCCATTCGGAAGAAGGTTGTGAACATGCGAGAGGCCGGTATCATGGATCCCACGTTGGTTATCAGGCGTGCGCTACAGCAGGCTGTCAGCGGTGCGTTGATGCTTCTCACAACAGATGCGCTTGTTCTACACCGAAAACCCGAGGAGAGTTTCCAGCCATGAGCACTTTGAAGGAGACCAAGGTTCAAGTTTGGGAGTATTTGGGACCTATTTCACCGGGAGGTACCGTTTTTGGGGTGGCCATCTCTCCGGTGGAGGATGTGCCGCGCTATTGGGTGGCGACGAGCTGTGGCATCTTTTATACCGAGGATGGAGGCAAGACTTGGACTCAGAGCCTTAATGGGCTCAGTACCCCCCTCCTTAGCGCTTTGACAGTAGCCCCCAATGGGGCACTCTTTGCTGGAAGCTTGGAGGGGGATCTTTTTGCTTCCTTTGATTTTGGGGAAAGCTGGGAGGCGGGGTTGGTGCCTCAGGAGCTCAGGGGCACGGTAACCGTTTTAGCAGCCTCGCCTAATTTTGCCAAAGATGGCACAGTCTTTGCCGCCACAGATGGGGGCGGTCTCTTGGTCTCGCGGGATTCGGCCAAGAATTGGGAAGATAGTGGCTTTGGCCTTGGGGATCTCAGTGTTGTAGCTCTGGCGACTTCACCCGATTGGTCGCGTCGGGAGATCATGTTCGCAGCCACTCCAGAGGGCGTCTTTATTTCAAGGAATGGTGGCCGGGCCTGGCGCGAGACGGATTTGATGATGGAGGAGGATGTCGTCTCAGTGCTGGCTGTGAGTCCCGGCTTTGCCCAAGATCGTACCGTCTTTGCGGGCACTGAGACTGGAGATCTCTATCGCTCGACGGATGGAGGGCGTACTTGGGATCTACTTCAGAGCCAGTTGGGTCCAGGGTCGGTTAACGGTCTTTGGTTGGCTCCTGACTTTGCCGAAAGCGGGCGAATGGTGGCGGGGGTTGGCCAGCAACTCTACCTTTCAAATGATGGAGGCGAGAGTTGGCAACAGGTGAGCGAGTTGCCTGGGTCCGTGCTGGCTCTCGCCGGAGATGCTCAGGTGGTGCTCGTTGGGCTGCATGATGCTGGTTTGTGGAAGTCGACAGATGGGGGGGACACTTGGGCCTCTGCTTCAGATCAACTCTCTGCCCGGGGCTTTGCGCGGATCGTCCCTGCAGGGGCCAAGCTCTACACTTTTGGTCCTCAAGAAGGGCTTTGGGTTTCGGAGGACAGAGGGCAGACGTGGCAGAGCTTGGAGAGCGTGTCAGCCCATCTGCCTCTTTCGGCCGCTTCAGTTTCGGAAAAAGGCCCTCTCTTTATCGCTACACCTGAAGAGGGGATTCTGCGTTCTACCGATGACGGTCAGAGTTGGCAGGTAGTTGCCAGAGAGACGAGTGTCCAAGCGCTCCTGGTTCTGCCTGAGGAAGGTGTGGGCTGGGCTGGTACTCGGGATGGTCGCCTTTTCCTCACCAAAGATGGGGGAGAGACGTGGCAGGAAGCCAAGAACCGCTGGGAAGGCCAGGAGGTATTGGGCATAGCGGCCTCGCCTGCCTATGCTCGCGATCATACAGTCTTTATGTGTACGTTGATCCCCGAGACTGCTAATCGGCCCACACGGGTGGCGCTTTGGAAGTCCTCTGATGGAGGTGAAAATTGGCAGCAGCTTACAACCCAGGCGACGCCTGTACGCTGGGTGGATATTGCTATGCCTTCTGATGTAGAGAACCCCGCCGAGCAGGCGGTGGCAGCAACTGGCCCCTATTGTCTGCGTCCCTTGCGGCGTGCTCGGAGTGTCTGGATCAGCACTCGGGTGGATCCCGGCGAGGCAAATGTCCTAGGCTTGGTGGCCTTTGGGAACTTGGATGCAGGCGGTTTGCTTTTCGCTGCTACTGGGAATGGAGTTTACCGATCTAATGATGGTGGCCGCACATGGGAGCCTTTTGGAGAAGGGCTTACCGCTCCCAGTTTTATAGGTCTGGCAGCTCTCCAGGAGGGCCAAGAAGTAGAGTTGTATGCTCTTAGCCTAGGAGGCCAGCTTTGGAGGCATCGCTTTACCTGGCCTTCGAAAGATTGAGTAGGGTAATGGGGGAGGCTGGCGGATTGCCTCCCCTATTTTTTTAAAGGTTTTTTTTCCGATCTTCTGCAAAGACCAGAGGCGGGGAATGAGCCAGGATATTTCAACGCTCTTATACAAGGGCGCTTTATTCCTTTTGGATCTCCTCTATCCACCGCATTGTGTATCCTGCGGACGCGCTGGGGCCTGGCTATGTGATGAGTGCGTGGCCAAGATAAGCTTTCTCCAGCCGCCTTTTTGCCTTCATTGCGGGCTGCCTCTGGCAAAGCCAGGGCTTTGCTGGCATTGCCAGCAAAGCGAGAGCTATTTGGAGGGCCTCCGCTCTGTAGTTTGGCATGTTTCACCTCTGCAGGAGGCCGTTCATGCCCTCAAGTATGAGGGTGTCCGAGTTCTAGCTGCTCCTTTGGGGGAGCTCTTGGCTCAGCGCTGGGTACAGGATTCTTTACCTGTAGAAGTGATTGTACCAGTGCCTCTGTATCGGCTGCGCTTGCGCCAAAGGGGGTATAACCAAGCCCTTTTACTGGCTCGTGAATTGGCTGCGCGGCTTTCTTTGCCTCTGTGTGCCGGTGTGCTTCAGCGAGTGCGGAACACGCGCTCACAGGTAGGGCTCTCTCGGAGGGAGCGCTGGGAGAATGTCTGGGGAGCGTTTCAATGCTCTGCTGACGCTTTTGCAGGGGCCAAGGTGCTTTTAGTGGACGACGTCTGTACTACCGGGGCTACGTTGGAGGCCTCTGCTGCCGCGTTGCGGGAGGCGGGGGCGCGCAGTGTCTGGGCATTAACTTTGGCT
>JAGGYI010000200.1 GCA_021162655.1 Anaerolineae bacterium | reverse complement strand
TTCGGCTCCTTGATTTTCATTAGCTCGATCGGGATGAAGCCCATCGCGGCACCCTCCTGTTGTCATATCGTAGAGGGGGATGCGCAGGTGATTTCGCCCCAGGAACCATTCGAAGGCACGACGGGCCTCTTGGTACCAGGTTTCGTCTTCAGTGATGTAATAGGCTTCGAGGCAAGCGGAGACCATGGCGTACGCTTCGATGGGCTGTTGATCAAAGTACGCCCTTTCACCTCCTTTGGGGTAGAAGCCGTTGGATCCGATGGGCATAAAGAACCCTTCCTCGGAGCGCTGGATGGAGGCCAGCCATTGTAGAGATTTAAGGGCGGCTTCTACCATTTCTTCTCGGAACATCCAACGGCCGGAAAGCAAGAGGGCGTGGGGTAATCTGGCATTGCAATATGTGAGTTTGTCTTCAAACCAAGGCCAATCCTCCGAGCTGTGTTCCTTATAAGCCTGGAGGAGCCGCTCTGCCAGGGTTTCTCGGACGTGGTGGGCGTTGCGATCCCCGGCGAATCTTCGCAGATATTCGTGGATGCCGATAAGGGTAAAAGCCCAACCTCGTGGACTGGTGAATTCCAGAGTTGCTGGAAGGGCTGCGTCAAATAGGCGGCAGGCCAGGCTGCGAAATCCTTCTTGATTAGAGCGCCCAGCTACTGTGCCAAGTCCCCAAATGGCTCGACCATGGCTATCTTCGGAGCCTTCCTCTTCGAGCCAGCGGCGATCATAGCTCAAAAAGTTGCGAAAACGCCCAGTGTCAGGATTAAAGGCGTACCAAAGGAATGCTAGATAGCGAGAGGCCAGTCTATTAGCCTCCTGAGCCGTGTCGGGGCCGATCTCCTCAAGGAGTACGGCTGCGATAAGAGCGCGAGCATTGTCGTCGGTACAGTATCCATGGCTGTAGTTAGGCACGGTATAAATGGCGTGCTGAAGGATTCCTGTGTGATCCGTCAAGTGATGGAGGTAGCTTAGGTTGAGTGGTAGCTGGCCTCGCCGTGTAGCTAGCGTGGTAGCTACAAAGGGAGGACGGATCTGGCGGGTGCGCTCCTCTCGAGCGCGGAGGAAGCTTTCCATATACATTTCGGCTACATGTGGCCAAACCATCTTCCGCCCGTATAGGTAGGCCCGCTTGCGCATTGCGTGGCGCTCAGCTTCATTCTCCAAAAGCTCGATGATTTTCTCGGCGATGGCCTGATGATCTCCAAAGGGAACGAGTATCCCACGGCCATCGGCCAAGAGTTCTTGGGCGTACCAATAAGGTGTTGAAATGACCGCCTTGCCAGCTCCTACTGTGTAGGCCAGGGTCCCGGAGACGATTTGCTCAGGGTTGTGGTAAGGAGTGATGTAGATGTCGGCTACTCCGATGAACTCGACGAGCTCTTCGAGGCTGACAAAGCGATTGTGAAAGATGACGTTCTCTTCCACTCCCAAATCTTGGGCCAGCTGTTCCAAGGAGAGGCGATATGATTCTCCCTCGGCCCGCTTCACGTGAGGATGAGTTGCTCCGAGCACGATGTAGACAACGTTAGGGAAGCGCTCGAGAACTTGGGGCAGGGCTTTGATAACGTTTTCGATGCCTTTGTTTCGCGAGAGAAGCCCAAAGGTGAGTAGGACGATCTTGCCCTCCACGCCAAACTGATCTTTATAAAAGTTGGGGTCAATAAAGGGAACGTCAGGGATGCCATGGGGGATGAGATCGATTTTCTCCTCGGGGACATCATAGATCTCTTGGAGAAATTCGGCTCCTCGCTGGCTCATTACCACTAGGCGATCGGATAGCCTGGTGAGCTCCTCCATCACGCGCCGGTAGTCTCGACTGGGATTGCGAAGGATGGTATGTAGGGTCGTCACAATGGGCATACGCAACTCACGCAAGAGGGCGAGGATATGGCTACCAGCGGGCCCTCCAAAGATGCCGTATTCGTGCTGTAGGCAAACCAAGTCCACGTTGCTGATATTGAGGAAATCAGCAGCTCTATGGTAAGACGAAAGGTCGTTTTGAGCGATCTCAAAGCGCACGTGAGCGGGGTAGGCATAGCCTGATTCCCTGTCGTTCACAGGTACTGCAAAAAAGTTTACCTCAGGGAACTTTGCAGCGAGCGATTCGCAGAGATCTGTGGTAAAGGTAGCAATCCCGCATTGACGTGGAAGATAGCCCCCGATAATTGCAACTCTATCTAAACCGCTTTCTTTGCGTCTGGGCATTGTTGTCCTCCTTTCATGGGTTTGAATGGGCTCGCATTGAGGCGAGCCAACAGCGCAAGTTTGCTGCTAACACCGAAGGGTCGGAGGGGATGAACAAAGGGAGAAATTCCAGATTGGATGTAGGTGGGACAAAACAAAAAACACACTTATCCTTAATATATATAATGAGCTACGTGAAAAAATCAAGTTTCAACTTTGAGCCATGTGGGTTGCGCTTGAGTGTTGTGCGGCAAAGCGGTATGATACGAGCTGTATTCTCACCATGAGGTAAGGGAAGATGAGGAGATTGACTCCTGTATCTTGGAAGAACGTTCGCATCGAAGGGCCTTTCTGGGGACCTCGTCAGGAGGTGAATCGTGCAGTTACTTTACCTATCGAGTATGAGCAGCTCAAAAAGACGGGGCGCTTGGATGCATGGAAGCTAGAGTGGAAGCCAGGACAACCTAATCCTCCCCATCACTTTTGGGATTCGGATGTGGCCAAGTGGATCGAGGCAGCAGCTTACAGCTTAGCTACTCATCCTGACGAGCAGTTGTCTCGCAGGGTAGATGAGGTGATCGACTGGATCGCAGCGGCCCAGCAGGAGGATGGGTATCTGAACATTCATTTTACGGTGGTGGAGCCAGAAAACCGTTGGAAGAACTTGCGAGACATGCATGAGCTTTATTGTGCGGGCCATCTGATAGAAGCAGCTGTAGCTTATTATGAAGCTACAGGCAAACGTAAATTGCTAGATGTTCTTTGCCGATACGCGGACCATATTGCCACGGTCTTTGGGCCGGGCCCGGGCCAAAAACGAGGGTACCCTGGCCATGAGGAGATCGAGCTCGCTTTGGTCAAGCTCTATCGTGTCACTGGGAAGAAACGTTATCTTGATTTGGCCAAGTTTTTTATTGACGAGAGAGGAAGGCTCCCACATTATTTTGACCTCGAAGCCAGAGAGCGAGGCGAAGATCCCAAAGCTTTTGATTTGGGCAAGTATGATTATAACCAAAGCCATCTCCCGGTGCGAGAACAGACAACCGCGGAAGGGCACGCGGTAAGGGCGATGTATCTATATAGCGGGATGGCTGACGTTGCTGCCGAGACGGGGGACCGTGAGTTGTTTAGGGCATGTGAACGCCTTTGGGAAAATGTCACAGAGCGACGGATGTACATCACTGGTGGGGTTGGCTCCTCGGCCAATGGGGAGCGTTTCACATACGATTATGACTTGCCCAATGATCTAGCTTACGCTGAGACATGTGCGGCGATTGGGCTGGTCTTTTGGGCGCAGCGGATGTTACAGTTCGAGGGCGATGGCCGCTATGCAGACGTCCTGGAGCGAGCTCTTTATAACGGGGTGTTGAGCGGAGTCTCATTGGATGGCAAGCGGTTTTTCTATGCCAATCCTTTGGAGGTGGACCCACAAGCTTATCTTTGCCGTCCTGATCTCTATCGTCCCCAGGCTATGGCGCCTACTCGGCAAGAATGGTTTGGATGCGCTTGTTGCCCGCCTAATCTCGCCCGGCTCCTTGCTTCTTTGGGAGGGTATGTTTATTCCCAGGGCAAAGGGGAGCTCTATGTACATCTTTATGTGGGAGGAAGTGCGGAAATTCCTCTCGATGGCCAAGTGGTTCATTTGAGTCAAGAGACACGTTATCCTTGGGAAGGGTCCGTAAGGATTGCGTTGCGCTTGCCCAGCGAGATGCGTTTCACCCTTGCCTTGCGTATTCCTTCCTGGGCTGAAAAGGCGAATCTTTGGGTTAACGGGCAGGTGGTGGAGCTCGAGCCGCTTGTGCAAAGAGGGTATGCTCGAGTGAAGCGCCTTTGGCAGGATGGGGATGTGGTAGAGTTAGACCTACCGATGCCGGTGATGCGAATGGAGGCTCATCCCGCGGTACGTGATGATTGTGGAAGGGTTGCTCTCCAGCGTGGTCCTTTGGTGTATTGCTTTGAAGAAGTTGATAACGGACCATATCTGGCTGATTTGGCTCTCTCCCGTGAGGCAACCCTTCGCTCCAGGTATATGGAGGATCTCCTGGGTGGGGTGGTGGTTATCGAAGGAACGGCTCGGCGGCGCGTTTTGACGGGATGGGAACATCAGCTCTACCGTCCAGCATGGTCGCAGATGCGCGAGGTGCCTTTTCTGGCTATTCCTTATTATGCTTGGGCGAACCGAGATGTGGGGGAAATGTTGGTCTGGATCAGAGAGGTCTGAATTTCGTTTTGCGCGAGGCTCGCCAGGGCCTTCTGAGCATAGTATAATGCTTGTGATGGGTGAGGATTGAGGGGAGGTGCACTGTGATAAACGAGAGGAAGTATTTAATTCCTCTGATCTTGTTATTGGTATTATTACTGTCGGGAGGGTGCACGCGAGCCAAGCCGGAACGGGAGTCCCTAGTTTTGACAACGCAGACAGTACGTTCCCCTTTGCGGAAAGTGGAGCTGCACTTGCGCTACCCGATAGGGCAGAATAAGGGAACAGAGCCTTTGAACCCCTTTACTGTTGTGGTGGATAATTGCCGGGGGTCAGAGGCATTGATTGAAGACCATGAAGAGACTTGTTTCTTAACTATGCGATGTGATTTGGACCTGTCCAAGGCTCCGGAAGAGA
>JAGGYI010000001.1 GCA_021162655.1 Anaerolineae bacterium | reverse complement strand
CGGAAGAGCCCTCCTTCATCGATGAGGAGTGAGGCAACTCGTACGTCTCCTAGCACTCGCCCACCAGCAAGGATCTCTAGTCGTCCTTGAGTGGTGATATCTCCACGGACGTCTCCCCAAACCTGTACAGCGTTCGCCTTGATATCTGCGACGACCTTGGCTGAGGGGCCGATAATCACATTGCCAGTGGTTTCAATTTGGCCCTCGAAGACGCTGTCAATGCGAATGTTTCCGTCAGATTGAAGGGTGCCTTTGAACACTGTATTGGGCCCGAGAACATTGTCGATCTTGCCAGCCGCCGGGGAAGATTTCTTTTTCAACAAGGTCAACCTCCTTTGTCTTCCTTGAGGAGAGGCACCTACCTTTCCTCTAAACCCAAATAGCGCACAGGGTTCACAGGCTTGCCGTTCAAGCGAATTTCGTAATGCAAATGAGGGCCTGTAGCCCACCCTGAAGCTCCAGAGAGCGCGATGACTTTGCCCTGTTTAACTTTATCTCCTTTGTGAACAAGAATGCGAGAATTGTGAGCATAGATAGTGGAGAATCCCATCTCGTGTTGGATTTCGACCACCCATCCGTAGCCATGTTTCCAGCCGGCATAGACCACGGTTCCATCTTCGGTGGCATGAACTTTGGTGCCATACCAGACAGGAAAGTCCACCCCGGTATGAAAATCTACCTTGCCATTCAACACGCGATAACCGAAGGGAGAGATGATAAAGCGGGATTTTGTAGGCCAGGCATGGGGAGCCGCTGCCAGAAGGCGAAGCTCTCGCTCGATTTCTTTTGTCCCTTTAAGTGCTTCGACATCTAACCGCTGTAGACGGCTCTGGGTTTCAGAATCCAGTGCCTGGAGCTCCTGGAGGAGCGAGGGCAAGGTGCTTTCCATCTCGATAACGTCCTGGGTTTTGGCCAGGGCGAGGAACATACCCATCTGCTCATGGTGAGAGGGATCCCATTCTATGCCACCTATGCCAATACCTGCTCGCTGGACAAGAGCTTCTTGATAATTGGAGAATTGCGAAGGCTGAGGTGAGGGAGTTGGAGTTGCTTCCAGGCGCAGTAGACTACGCACATGTTGAGCAAGCAAGCGAACTGAGGAAAGTTCTTTCTCAAAGGAGGTGACCTGTTCTCCTAGCTGGCGGACTTGATCTTGCTGGACAAGGATCACGGTGCGCATCTCGCGTTGCCTGGCTATCTCGGCTTCACGTTCGGCACGCAGGGCCTGGTTCTCTTGTTTGAGCTGATGATAATCTATGGCGAAATAGGCCATAGAACAAAGGAAAAGGACAACTAAAACCACACAGCTTGGAGCGAACCAGAGAGGGATGCGCCAACTTTGGGGCGCGCGTTCATCTTGAGGAACAAGGATAAGAGTTAACGGTTTACGCTGTTTGGGGCGATTGCCTCGCACGGGCTATTCTGCTCCATCCGGAGTTAACAAGTTTGGAGATTCCGTGTGCGCTAACAAGTTCAGCTTAACCCTGCCAAAAGCAAATCCATCTTACCCCAAGAGATAGGCTTTGTCAATTGACATCTATGACAGAATGCCCCTTTTGACAATTCTCTTGCCCCTTTCTAGACTGAGTTCTGCTGGTATCCTGATAAGGAAACGAAAGATGAAAAGATGGCGCCTTCCCTCGCAAGTGCATGTTCCCTCATCCCTTCGCCGAGCAGTTGGTGGTCATCCTATAGTGGCGCGCTTGTTGGCTCAAAGAGGGATCCTAGATCCCAAGGAGGCCCTCGCTTTTTTGGATCCTCAGCAGTATGAGCCAGCTCCTCCTGAGGAGCTACCCAACCTGTCGCAGGCTCTTTCCCTGGTGAGAAGGTCCATCTCCGCAGGTGAAAGGATCCGCGTTTGGGGAGATTTCGATGCCGATGGGCAGACGGCGACGGCAGTGCTTGTCGAAGCGCTACGCGCTCTGGGGGCAAATGTGGATTTTCAACTTCCTCGGCGGGGGGAGGGCCATGGCTTTCATCCTCGCGCTGTTCAAGATGCTCTCAAAGATGGGGTGGCTTTATTGTTGACCTGCGACACTGGCATAGGGGACGGTTCAACGGTGCGTTTGGCCCGGGATGCAGGGCTCGCAGTCATTGTCACAGATCACCACGATCTTCCTTCGGAGCTGCCTCCTGCAGATGCGGTGGTGAATCCCAAGATGCTTCCCTTGAGCCATCCTCTGCGCGAACTTTCTGGAGTGGGGGTGGCTTATATGCTTGCTCGCGGACTCCTTGAGCCCACTTATCCCGAGCTTTTGGAGGGGATGCTCGATCTCGTTGCTCTTGGGCTCATCGCTGATGTTGCTGTCCAAGTGCACGATGTGCGCTATCTTATTCAGCGGGGATTAGAGGTCTTTCGGCTCGGCAAACGCCCAGGCTTGCGTGCTCTTTTGCAGGTTGCGGGGCTGGATCCTGAGCATGTTGATGAACAGATTATTGGCTATCAGCTGGGGCCTCGAATGAACGCTGCAGGGCGCTTGGTGGATTCCGAGTTTGTTGTGCAGCTGTTGCTCACTCGAGACCCGCAAGAGGCTTTGGCATTAGCGCAAAAGTTGGAAGCGTTGAATCGCGAGCGCCAGGTGCAGACGGAAATTGTCCTTACTCAGGTAGAAGAGCGCCTTTCCAAAGATCCCCAATGGCTTCATCAGCCTGCTATTGTTCTCTCTGGTAAAAATTGGGAGCCTGGTGTGTTGGGGTTGGTTGCCAGCGAGTTGGTTCGGCGATATGGCCGTCCGGCTATTCTTATCTCTCATCGAGATGGTGGTCCTAGTGTTGGCTCTGCTCGTTCAATAGAGGGAGTTGACATTCACGAGGCTATAGCTGACCAGAAAGCTCTCCTTCTACGAGAAGGGGGCCATCCCATGGCAGCGGGGTTTTCCCTTGAATCTCAAAATGTACCTCTCTTTACTCGGCAAGTGCTGAGTTGGCTCCAACAACATGTATCCGAGCAGGCGTATGTTTCGACTCTTCCCATCGATATGCATATCCCTTGGGGGGAGATAACTCTGGAGCTTGCCAGGGAGCTTTTGCGGTTGGCTCCTTTTGGAGCAGGCAATCCTCCTCCTGTGTTTATGGCCACGGGAGGAACCCTCATTCGTGTTGAAGATGTGAGCTCTCGTCGAGAAACACCTCATCGGCGCCTTTTCGTGACCAGCGCCGAGGGGAAGGGACTCCGTTTTATTTGGTTCGATGCGCAGAATCTTCCCCAAATAGGGGGATGCATTGATCTAGCTTTTCGGATTTCGATAGACTATTGGCAGGGCCGAGAATATCTTCAGTTAGAACTTGTTGATTGGCGCCCTTCTGAGGAGCTTGTTCAGAGAGAGGTTTCCACTCTTGTTGCTGGGCGTGAGATCATCGATTGGCGTCAGGAGAAGAACAGGGAGGCGTTGCTGACCAAGTTGCAGAGTGTTTACAAGAAGGATTTGCTTCTTTGGGTAGAGAATCCAGCGATTCCTTTGCAGGGGGGGTATACCCGCGCTCAGCTCCAGGGGAAGCGTTGTGTTGCTCTGGGTGTTGTCACGCCGCCGCCAGGGCCGGAAGCTTTGCGTTGGGTTATAAGAGAAGTGCAGCCCCAAGTCATTTATCTTTTGCCTCCTCTTGCGGTGACCAAGATCCCGGCGAATGAACTCGTTCGGCAGGTAGCAGCGATGCTGCGTACGGCCCTTGAGCGCCATGAAGGGTGGTTGGATGTTTTGCGTATGGCTGCTAGGCTGGGGGTTCGGCGGGCAACCGTAGTGGCTGCCTTGGAAGGCCTGGAGGCTGCTGGCAAGATCGCTTTGCGCTATGAGGAAGGACGACTGAGAGCATACTTGCCCCAACAAGCTCCCTCTGATCAGCAAAGAGCAGATCCTTTGACGGATGAAGAGCTTCAGCAAGCCAAGGCCGCTTTGCTTTACCTTCTGCGCGAGACCCAGGCATATCGTCAAGCATATCGAGAGCAACCTTTGGGAGCGTTGTTCATCTAGAATTCTTTTCTCCCTTGTCATCCCCTGCTGGCTATGTTATCATGGTCTCGCTATCGATTGGGGGAAGTGATGCGCTTTATTCAGTTTCTCCTGGTTTTTCTTTTTCTACAGAGTTTGATCTCGGTGGTTCCCTCCAGTGCTTTTGCCGCCCCTCCATTGCGCATCGTCACTTTGAATGTCTGGCATGGTTTGGATGGTGATAGTGGCATCCTTACCTTGCACCCTTATGAGACGCCCGCCCAGCGGGAGTTACGTTATCAGGGCCTTGTTGAGGGATTAAGAGCTCTTCGCCCAGACGTCATAGCGCTTCAAGAAGCGAACCCTTTGCCTTTCTTTGCCCAACGTTTGGCCAAGGACTTGGGCTATGATGAAATCCACCAGGTGGCAAATGGAGGCCTCAAGTTGGGCAACTGGGGTATCCCCGTAAATATCAAGGAGGGTCTGGTTATTCTAGCAAAGAGAGAATGGGGCCTTCAAAGAGTGGGAGCGCGGCGTCTTTCTGGCCCGTGGTACAGCATCCAGAGGGACTGGTTGGTCTTTCAAACAGAAGAAGTGCGGTATGTCCTGCTTGGTAAAATCGACTTTCGGGGCCGGCAAGTTTATATCGCGGATCTTCATTTGCATGCGGGCAGGGGGAGCTCTGCTTACCTGGCGGCGCTGGATACATTGGTAGCTCGGGGAACGATCTCAGACGAAGATTATGAGAGAGAGCGAAGTAAAGTAAAAGGGCACATCTTGCGCAGAAAGCGCGAGTTGGCGGCCTCATTAGCTTTTTTGGCCAAAGTCGGAGCCCAGCCTTTGATTCTCTTGGGTGATCTGAATGCCTCCGAAGGTTCTGAGGAGCTTTCTCTTCTATCCCAAAGTGGTTTTCAGGATGTTTTTCGAGCGCTTCATCCCATTGCCTCCGGATGCACATGGGATCCTCGTTGGAATCCCCATGCGAAAAGATCGTCCACCTTATCGTCGGTGGAGGGAGAGCTTCTTAAAAAGCTTACAGCGCAGTTTGAGGCTACCCCTAGGCGCATAGATTATATCTGGCTGGGGCCGACCTTCTCTTCAGAAGCTCCTTTGCGTTGTGAGGTGATTTTTGATCTCCCATACAAGGGGACTTTTGTTTCCGATCACTATGGTGTGGTGGCGGAAGTCCGTTTGGCGTTGAACCCAAGGTTGCGGTTTGCTCGTGTAGTTTGCTCTATGGAGAGGGAACATGGACCAGCAAAGAATTGAGGAGTTGTACGCTCATTATCGCGCCAGCCTGCTAGAGGACGTAGTTCCTTTTTGGCTCAGGCACTCGCTAGATCATGAGTATGGGGGATACCTGACCTGCCTTGATCGAGATGGTTCCGTCTATGACACGGACAAGGCAATGTGGCTTCAATCGCGCCAGGTATGGCTTTTGAGCAAGCTGTACAATACAGTGGAGCCCAGGGAAGAGTGGTTGGATGCGGCCAAATTGGGCTACGATTTCATCATTCGGCATGGTTTCGATGTAGATGGGCGGATGTTCTTCCTCGTTACCCGCGAGGGAAAGCCCCTGCGTAAGCGTCGCTATCTTTTTACGGAGACGTTTGGCGTCATTGCTTGCGCCGAGTATGCCAAGGCCACCGGCGATGAGGCAGCTTTGCAGCGGGCCAGGGCTCTCTACCGGCTTGTTATTGAGCTTTACCGCTCGCCAGACAAGTTGCCGCCCAAGGTTTACCCTCAAACTAGGCGTACTAAAGCTCTTGCTATGCCAATGATTCTCTTGGCAACGACCCAAGAACTTCGTCAGGTTGATCAAGATCCCTTGTATAAAGAGGTCGTTGATGGTGCTCTGGATGAGATTCTGAATCACTTTCTTAAACCGGAGGAGCATGCTCTTCATGAGACTGTAGGGCCTTCTGGCGAGCGATTGGATTCTCCTGCCGGACGCTGTGTGAATCCGGGTCACTCGATTGAAGTGGCTTGGTTCATGCTTCATGAGGCTATTTATCGTCAGGATTCAGCTTTACAGGAAGCTGCTCTGAATATTCTACGTTGGTCATTAGATTGGGGATGGGACGAGCGCTACGGGGGACTCTATGCTTTCGTGGATATTGAGGGCAAGCCCCCTGAGCAACTCGAGTGGGATATGAAACTTTGGTGGCCTCATACAGAGGCGCTCTATGCAACGTTGCTAGCCTATTACCTCACAAAGGATTCTTTTTATAGTGATTGGTACGAAAAACTTCATGCTTGGTCGTTTGAGCATTTTGCGGATCCAGAATATGGTGAGTGGTTTGGATACCTTCATCGAGATGGCAGCATAGCGCTCACTTTGAAGGGGTCTATCTGGAAGGGGGCATTCCATGTTCCCCGAGCCTTGTGGCTTTGCATGCGTCTTTTGGCCAAGATGCAAAAGGAAACCTTGCCGGATCTAGCTTGAGTGAGTTGGAGGAGGTGAGGATGAGAGTTGTGGGTTTAGTTGGGAGCCCTAGGCGTGGTAGGAACACGGCTACCCTTGTCCAAAAGGTCTTGGATGGAGCAAAGAGCCAAGGTGCAGAGGTCAAGTTACTCTACTTGATGGGGATTTCACCTTGTTTAGCCTGCGATCTTTGCAAGGAAAAGAGGAGTTGTGTCCAAGATGATGCGATGCAGCCCATCTATGCCTTGCTCGACGAAGCTCAAGGGATCGTCATTGGCAGCCCAATTTACTTTGACCATATCAGTGCACAGACCAAGACCTTTTTCGATCGCTTGTATAGGTATATAGGGCCAAACATGGAACATCGTTTCCATCCAGGAGTTCGAGCTGTCATCGTGCTCACATGGGAGGCTCTCAATCCCCAAGCGTATGAAGGCGTGGCGGACTGGCTTCAAGAACGCTTGCGCTACTATTTGGGTATCGAGACGGTAGAGCGTCTTTTGGCTGCTCAGACGGGGCGTCACCCCGTGGGGGAGAGAGAAGATCTCCTCCAGCGCGCTTTTCAGGCGGGGGTGAAGCTCGCCCATGCTTGTCGAGAGGTGCCAACAGCTAATTAACTAATGGAGGTGTAAAGGTGCAGTGGGAGATGCTCACCGCGCCAGAGTTCGCTCGCGCGGTTCAAGAAACGGGTACTTGTGTTTTGGCTCTGGGTGTATTAGAAAGGCACGGAGACCATCTGCCCTTAGGTACGGATTTTCTGAATGCTCACAAGATTGCCTGCCTGGCAGCAGAAAAAGAGCCGGCTGTGGTTTTCCCTCCTTTTTATTTTGGGCAGATCTATGAGGCACAGTGCTTTCCTGGCACATTAACGATTAGGCCGACGCTCCTTGTGGAGTTGCTCCTCTCTGTCTTTGACGCTATAGGGCGGAATGGTTTCCGCAAGATCATTCTCTATAACGGGCATGGTGGAAACACCCATCTTGTCCATTTCCTCGCGCAGACAACCCTTTGGGAAGAAAAGCCCTATTACATTTATGTCCCTACTCGGCTTGTGGATCCTGAGCAGGAGAAAAAGCTTTACTCTATTCTCGAGACTAAACCTGGGCACGCGGGAGAACTTGAGACGAGTCTCATCATGGCGAACTTTCCTGGCTTGGTGAAGAGGGAGGCCATCCCCCAAAAGCCCGCATTGCCTTTGGGGCGTGCTAGCCATCTCCCTCCTATGTTTGCTGGAATTAGTTGGTATAGCAACTATCCCGATCATTATGCGGGGGATGCGCGTGCAGCTTCCGAGGAAAAGGGCAGAGTTATTCTCCAACTTGCTGTGGATGCCTTGGCCAAATATATCGCTGCTGTCAAGGCAGATCAGGTCTTGCCAACGCTCACCCGAGAGTTCTTCCAGCGCCAGAAAGAGGTCTCCTCACTTGGCAAAGCCGAATAGGCGAAGGCAGTGCCAAATTCCCCAGGAAAGGAGGCAAAGCCCCCCAAGCCACAGGAGGATAATCAATAACATTCCCCACCATGGGCGTTTGAGTGTTGAGAGCTTTTGGGCTTGTTGGCGGCTTTCTTCTAGTACCTGGGCGGGAATAATCCTAAGGCCTACCCAGATGGCCAAGGGGACGAAGAGCAGGTCGTCCAAATATCCTAGAATAGGAATAAAGTCAGGGATGAGGTCGATGGGGCTAAGGATATATGCAATGATTAATCCTACCCATGCTTTGGCATACCAGGGAGTGCGTGGGTCGCGATAGGCAAGGTAGAGTGCTAACACCTCTTGTTGTAGCTTGTGGGCATTTGACTGCCAATGTTCCCAGAAGGATTTGCTCACGGTGAGCCTCGGAATCGGATTGCAGGTATCCTTTGAGCGGCTGAATGAGAAGAGTATAATGG
>JAGGYI010000186.1 GCA_021162655.1 Anaerolineae bacterium | reverse complement strand
TATCGTGCGGATATCTATACAATCTATCGGACGACGCAGCATTTGGCTTCGTTGGTTGATGATGTGCTTGATCTCTCGCAGATAGAAGCTCAGCGCCTTCCTTTGGTAAAGGATCGGATCGATTTGGGCCAAGATGTGATTGGCAAGGTAGTGGCCATTGTTGGTCCTTTGATAGAGCGCAAAGGGCTCTTTTTAAAAGTGGAAGTGGAAGAAGGTCTGCCTTCTTTGGTGGCTGATCCAGTGCGTCTGCGCCAGGCCCTCCTGAACCTCCTTGTGAACGCCACCAGGGTAACCAAAGAGGGGGGTATCACTGTGCGGGCTAGGCAACAAGGGGAGGAACTGGTGGTGACAGTGCAAGATACTGGCCCAGGGATCGATCAGAAGGAGCTGCCCAAACTATTTCGAGAGTTCACCCGTCTAGAGAGCCAACAGAATTCCGAAGGAAGCGGTCTGGGTTTGGCGATCAGCAAGCATCTAATCGAACTTCATGGAGGTAGGATCTGGGTAGAGAGTACCAAAGGCCAGGGGACAACTTTTTACTTTACTGTGCCTTTGCCAGGAGCTTTGCCGACAACCTCAGCTGGGCTTGTGCGCAAGGAGGGGCCTCTGGTGTCCTCGCCTTTGCCGGTTTGCCTGGTGATCCACGAAGATCCCGTTGTTGTGCGCCTTTTGGCTCGTTATATTGAGGGCTATCGAATTGTAGGTCTCTCAAGTGTTCAGGAGGTGGACTCTATTTTAGAAGATCTGCACCCCAGGGCAGTGGTCGTGGCTCCTCAGCTGGCCGATGAGGTTGCGCCCAAAGTGGCGGCATTCTCTCCAGAGGTGCCCTTGATCGTTTGTGAGCTCCCCTGTATGGCGGAGCACTTGAAGAGGAGTGGGGTGTTTAGCTATCTCACCAAACCGGTCGAGCCCGAGTTAGTGGCTACGGTTATGCGCAGAATTGTCTCTAACGGAGAGGTCAAGGTGCTCATTGTGGACGATGAACCAGAGGCAGTGCGTTTGTTGCAACGAGTGCTCACCTTGCTCCCACATCCTTATACCTTTTATGAGGCCTATGATGGATTCAAGGCTCTCACATTGGCAAAAGAGGTTATTCCTGATGTCATCTTTGTAGATGTGCTTTTGCCGGGGATGGATGGGATCCAACTCATTGAGCGCTTGCGAGCGATGCCGGAAACCCGTCACATCCCAGTGGTGATTATCTCAGCCCGCGATAGGGAAGAGGGTGGCCTGACGATGGGAAAGACTATTCGTATCACTCATTGGGGGCCAATAGAACTTGCTCAGGGGATGAACTACCTTCGTTCTATTCTGGCAGCTCTGCACTCGCAACATTGTTCGGAGTGAGAAGAGTGCTGATAGCTTGAAGGAGATCGTGGCGGTCAAAGGGCTTTTGAAGCACTTGGGCAGCACCCAGCATCAGGGCGAGGCGGGGTTGGTCGAGCACAGAGCAAACCAAGATGGGGATCTGTTTAGTTTCAGGGAAGGTTTTGAGTCGCTGCAGAGTATCCCAGCCATCCTCTGAGGGCATGAGTACATCCAGGATAATGAGATCTGGTAGTGCTTTTTCCAAGAGCTTCCAGGCTTCCCGGGCGTTAGCCGCGAAATGAAGCTGATACCCTTGCCCTTTGAGATAACGTTCGTAGAGCTCGAGGGTTTGGGGGTTGTCATCGATAATGAGGATGGTTTTTGTATGAATGGGAATGCTAAAATGCAAAGTCTGCTTTTCTTCTTCGAGCCAGAGGCGCCCCCCACAGGCTTCCAAAAGATACTGCCCGATGGCAATCCCCTTGCTTTGCAAGAGTGCCTCTGTAAAATTTCCCCCCTTGATGGTCCATCTTGTTTCCCCGTGAACAGCTTTTACCTCCAAAGAAACTGATCCCCCCTTGGTTTTGCGGATGGCCTCGATTAAGACGTTCAAGATGATCTGGCGAAGGACGGCGGGGTCTCCAAGGATTGAAGGGAGGGGTCTGGAGATGTTGACTCGCAACCTGATGTCCTCTTGTTGAGCTAAAGGCAGGGCAAGGTTCTGGATTTTGAGAAGCAGGGCATAAAGATCCACTGGTTGTTGATGGAGCCCCCGGACGAGACTAGCGGCTTCCTCTGCGGCCATGTTTTCGACTTTTGAAGTGGAGGGGGAGACGGCCTTTCCCTGCAGGCGTGGCCAAAGAAGCTCGGTCAAGGTTTCCAAGCCCTTTTTGTGATATTTGTAAAAGGTGGTGCGCCCAATGCTGAGCTGCTGGCAGATCTCAGGAGGGTAAAGACACTCTAAATAGCGGGAAGAAAGGATACGGTAGCTCAACCACTCAGGACGGTCGGGAGGGATTCTAGGGGATGGCCGGAGTTTCTCAACGGCTTCTACGAGGAGTTGCCTGAGAAGTTGGACTCGATCCTCTGGAGAACTTGCCTGAGTAAGGAGGCGCCCCAGAGGGTGTTTCTCAAGGTAGGGCGCATCGTAGAAACTAGTGAGAACCTCTTTGATATAACGGGCCAAGGTCTTTTTGGTAACCATCTCTTTAGGATATCTCGCGAACAGTTTTCGAACGTTTGGCGGACAGGAACCCTTCCCTCTCCCTGCCGAGGTATGTTACTATGAAATTGATGTGGCTACATTATAACAATGTTCGCGAGTTTTTCCTAGTGTGCTCAGCGGGCAGAAGGAGGTGAGAGAGCAAGCTCGAGTTTGCAGAGGGACATGATCTAAGGGGTTGTTTCTAGATTAGAGGGAGAGGAGTATGATGCTGAAGGAGAAATTGACTCGCCGGAATTTCTTGCGTTCGGTAGGCCTTGGGGCTGTGGGGGCGCTTCTGGGGGCGTGTGCCCCCAAGGTAGTCAAAGAGACGGTCGTTGTCGAAAAAGTGGTGGAAAAGGTCGTTAAGGAGACCGTCGAAGTCGAGAAGGAGAAGGTCGTCGAAAAGCAGGTGGAAAAGGTCGTCACCCGAGTGGTTGCCCCCACCAAAATGACAGGCTCCTTGGTCTTTTGGGCTTGGGATGAGCCGATCAGCGAGCTGATGAAGAAAGGTTTTGAGGCCAAGTTCCCGGGGATTGAGGCCAAGCATGAGATCGTCCAGAACTATGAGGATACTTTCTTTGCCTCCTTGGTGGCGGGGGCTGGCCTTCCTGATTGTGCTTGGATGGATTCCCACTCCTACCAGAAGATGGCGCGGACGGGACAATTGATGGCCCTCGATGAGCTTTTGGAACCCTACAAAGACGATATCATCGACTTTCTTTGGGAGGGGGGACTCTACCAAGGGGTACAGTATGGCGCTCCCCGCCGTTACGCACCTCAATTGCTCTGGTATCGTAAGGATCGCTTCGAAGAGGTGGGGATTGACCCCGATGCCATCAAGACGTGGGATGATTTCATCACTCTGGGGGCCAAGGCGACGGGTGATGGGCGTACGATGAGCTACTATGCTCCTACATGGGTCCCCCATCTTTACCAGAGCATGATCTTTAGCAAAGATGGGACAGGCTATTTTGACGCAGAGGACAATGTCGTTATCAACAGCGCCAAGAACGTCGAGTGTACTGAAAAGTATTTGGAGATGATCAAGTCGGGGGTCCTCCAGGTATTGAAGGAATGGAGCCCCGAGTGGTATGATGCAGCTCGTACGGCCAAAATTGCCTGCTTGGTGATGCCCTATTGGTATGGCTCCGAGCCCCGCGTGGAGATGCCTGACACGGCCGGCAAGTGGGGAATTGTGCGTATTCCCTCTCTCCGTTCAGGCGTGCAAAACGCGGCCATTTGGCAGGGAGCCATGTTCTGGATCATTCCCAAGAGGGCCAAGAACAAGGAGCTGGGCTGGAAGTTCATCGAGTACACGACCTTTGATTACAAGGATCCCTATATGCAAGAGTCGATGGACCGCGAGTTTGTCCTCCCCGCCTACAAAAAGTTCTACGAGATCGACTACTTCTGGGGCGATGCTTTGCTCTTCTTTGGGGAGAACTTGCGCAAGAAGGCCCAGGAGCTGGCCAAGGGGGCTCCGGTAAATCGTATGCCGCCCGAGTTCAGTGAGACGGAGCGTATTCTCTCTGCTGAGATCGTCCGCATGTACGAAGGGGAGCTTACCCCCAAGCAGATGCTAGACGAAGTTGCCAAGAAGGTGGAGGAACTCCTCAAGGCGAGGTAAAAACAGATCAAGTAGGAGGACAAGGGGCCCTTGTCCTCCTACTTGTTTACCAAAGGAGACTTGAGATGGCCGTCGAACAAGCACAGCTCAGGCGTGAGAAAAGCAAAGTGATGCACACCCTGGAGCAGATGAGAAAGAACTGGGTCGCCTATTTATTTATTTCCCCCTTTTACATTCTGTTTGCTGTATTTGGCCTATTCAGCTTACTATTTTCTTTTTATGTAAGCTTCCATCGTTGGGATGGCTTGACTCCTATGCGTTGGTGGGGAGTAAAGAATTACATCGATCTCTTTCGAGACGATGTCTTTCTGATCTCTATCAAGAACACCTTTATTCTCCTTCTCTGGGATATTCCATTCAAGGTGTTTACCCCGCTTGTTTTGGCCACATTGTTGAATTCTCATTTGACCAAGCTGAAGGGGTTCTTTCGCACGGGCTACTACCTGCCTGAGGTTACCTCAGCGGTTGTTGTGGCTATCGTCTTTAGCTTCTTCTTTAACAAGAATACGGGAATTATAAACTATCTTTTAGGAAAGATAGGGATTGCTCCCATCGGTTGGCTTGAGGATCGTTTTTGGGCCAAAGTCTCGCTCGTCCTCCTCTCTGCTTGGTGGAGCCAGGGGTACCATATGGTGGTGTATTTGGCGGGGCTCCAGAGCATCCCCGAGGAATTGATCGAGGCGGCAATTGTGGATGGGGCGAACCGATTCCAAATCTTTACACGGATCACTTTGCCTTTGCTGCGTCCGATGATCATTTTCTCTGCAGTCATTGCCACTAATGCAGGTATCCAGCGTTTTGCCGAGCCCTACCTTCTGACAGGGGGAGGGCCTGGTTATGCTACTCTGACCATGTTGCAGTACCTTTTCGGCAAAGCTTTTGAGAGTTTCCGCCTGGGATATGCCTCGGCGATGGGTTATGTGCTTTTCGTGATGATCTTCTTGCTCTCGTTGGTGCAGCTCAAGTTGGGCGGGGGGAGGAGGTAGAGGATGTTTCAATCACATAAAAGGCTCCTTCTTTTTGAGAGTATTGTTCTCCACGCGGTTCTCTTTATGGGCCTTGTGATCTCTGTTTTCCCTTTCTATTGGATGATCATCAGTAGTTTGAAGGGGAGGGGAGAGGTTTTTGTGCTGCCCCCTCGATGGTGGGTCACAGATCCCATCTTTCGAAACTATTTGACAGTCTTTGAAAAGACAAACTTTGCTACGGGGTTCTTGAATTCTTGTTTTGTTACCTTTGTCAAGACTTTTACGGCCCTCTTTTTCTCAGCGATGGCCGGCTTTGCCTTTGCCAAGTATGAGTTCCCTGGGAAAAACGGTCTCTTTCTCTTCCTCTTGGGAACGATGATGATACCCGGAGTGGTCACTCTTATTCCTACCTTTATGGTGATTGTGCGAATAGGCTGGGTAGATACTTACCAGGCGTTGATCGTCCCAGGGTTGGCTAGCGCTTTTGGCACGTTTCTCATGCGGCAATATATGCTCACTATACCGGACGAGTTACTTGATGCCGGGCGGATCGACGGGGCAAGCGAGTTCCGGCTCTTTTTCCAGATCATTCTACCTATCGTACTGCCTGCGGCCGCTTCGCTGGCCATCTATGCCTTTTTTGGCAATTGGAATGAGCTCTTCTGGCCTATCATCGTCATTCGGACTAAACCTAAATTTACCTTACCCCTTTCGCTCATGCTTTTGCGCAGCCGATTCCCGTTAAATGTGGATTATTCCGTTCTCTTTGCGGCCTCCTTTATGGCCACTTTGCCAACGCTGATCGTCTTTTTCACACTCCAGCGATACTTTATCAGTGGCATTGCGACGGGGGCGATCAAGGCATGAAGCGAGTGATGGAAAGATTTAGCCAGGGCGAGAAATGCCCTGGCTTTTTTTTCTTTAGGTGGGCTTTCCCTGGGGCTTTATTAGACGTAAACCACCTGATGTGGTATTTTCAAGATGTGAGGTAGGGATAGTAAGAGAATTGGGAGCGATCTATGGCTATCGAGATTACGGAGATGGAACGCAGGGACCTTCACACAGAGATCGATGCACTGCGCCAGAGCCTTCTTCCTAAATTCCTTTGGTTGATGTTCATCTTGAGCTGGTTCTGGTATATCTACGTGGCCCTCAGATACCCTGGGCTGGGGATCCATGATCTCTCCCTGCTGCTTCTTCCCCTGATGAGCTATTTGGCCATCCGCTTGAGTAAAAAGAGTCATTACCTCTCTTGCTGGCTTTTTGTTTCAAGCATGCTATTGACCGACGCCTTTGTGGCGCTCTCCTTTCCCCTTGAAAGGATCACAGTGGTTTTTGCACCTGTTGCCATCATTGCGGCAGGGGCCCTCTTTGGAGCGCTGGAGGCTCTCGGGGTAACCACGGTGGCTTGGTTGTTGCATGCCCTGGCCCATTTTGTGCGGGGGGAATACCCTCTCCTTTCCTGGCCGATTCTAGAGATAGCCATCCCTTACTATCTCATCTGGGCGGCTTCATGGTTGGCTTCCTACCCTTTGCAAGAGTCTGTTGAGTCGGCCCTGGCAGGCTGGGCTCAAGCTCGGGAGGCATTGAAAGAGGCTCGGAACCGACGCGGAGAACTTTATCGGGTAGTACGAGCTTTGGAGGAGGCCACTTTCCGTATCGAACGAATGAATAACGAGTTAATCGTTGCTCGGCAGGAGGCAGAGGAGGCCAAAGCCCTCAAAGCGAGGTTCGTTGCCACGGTGAGCCACGAGCTAAGGGGACCGCTGAATCTCATCTTGGGGTTTACTCGGATGATGGTCCTTTCTCCAGAGAGCTATGGCGGGCCTCTCCCAATGGCTTACCGTTCCGATATGTATACCGTTTATCGCACAGCCCAGCATCTCTCTTCGTTGGTGGATGATGTGCTGGACCTTTCGCAAATCGAAGCCCGGCGTCTTCCTTTGGTGAAGGAGCGAATCGACCTTGACAAAGATGTCATTGGCAAAGTTGTGGATATTGTACGTCCTTTGGCGGAGCGCAAAGGGCTTTACCTCCGGGTCGAAGTAGAGCAAAACCTCCCTGAGCTGATCGCTGATCCGGTGCGTTTACGCCAGGCTCTTTTGAACCTGTTGACGAATGCATTGCGCTTTACTGAAAAGGGCGGCATTACAATAAAGGCTAAACGAACTCGGGGACATCTTCTGGTGAGCGTCCAAGATACGGGCCCTGGGATCGCTGCTGAGGACTTGCCCAAGCTTTTCCGCGAGTTTCATCAGCTGCATCGCCCCCAAGAGAAGGAGAAAGGAAGTGGCCTAGGGTTGGCGATCAGCAAGCACCTAATCGAACTACATGGTGGGGAAATCTGGGCAGAAAGTGTTCAGGGGGAGGGGACGGTATTCCATTTTACGGTCCCCTTGCCTGGGATGAGGCCCGTAGAGGTGGGTCTATTGGAGGCCAGAGAGCTGAGCCCTTCTTTGGAGATGCCCATCTGTCTAGTCGTTCATGATGATCCCTTGGTCGTGCGGATGCTGGCCAGGCATTTGGAGGGGTATCGAGTGGTGGGCTTGCCTGATGCCCAAGAAGTGCGAGCGTTGACGGAGATGCTCCACCCACGGGCGATTGTGGTCTCGACTGAAGAGGAGGAGCAGGTGCTTGCTCAGTTGGATGGGGCTTTGCGAGTGCCGGTCATTAACTGTGCCCTACCAAGGAGCATTGGTGGGGAACGGGCGGACGGTGTTCTTTCCTATTTGATCAAGCCCATAGAGCCTGAGATGATTATGAGCATTATGAAAAGGGTGGAGCGAGAGCCAGAGACGAAGGTGCTTTTGGTGGATGATGACCCCGATACAGTCAAACTTTTGGAAAGGATGCTCACCTCTTTGCCGCGGCCCTATCGCATTTTAAAGGCCTATGATGGGCTCCAAGCGCTGGAGATTATGCAACAAGAGGTCCCCGATATCGTTTTCATGGACCTACTTATGCCCGGTTTGGATGGCCGACAGACGATCGCCAAGATGAGAATGGATGAGCGTACCAGAGAAGTTCCTGTGGTGATCATCTCAGCCCGAGATTGGGAGGAGGAAGATCTTACAATAGGAGATGAGCTTAGGGTGCGTTACTGTCGTCCGATAAGCCTGAGTAAGGGGATGAAGTATCTACAGGCGCTGTTAGATGCCTTCCGGCCGGACTATCTTCCTGAGCTAGAACGTGCCTGATGGCTCGTTCGAGGTCCTCCTGGAGAATAGGTTTCTGCAAAACAATGCTTGCCCCTAGCATAAGAGCTAGGCGGGGCTGTTGTAGCACCGAGCATACGATGACGGGAATGGCTTTGGTTTCGGGGAAGGTTTTCAAGCGCTGCAGGATGTCCCAGCCATCTTCCTGAGGCATGAGCACGTCGAGCACGATGACATCGGGTCGGCGCTTGGCCAGCAGAGTCCAGGCTTCTTGGGCGCTCTGAGCAATTTGCAGATCGTATTCTTGGGAAGGCAGGTAGCGCTTGTAAAGCTCCAGCGCTTTGGGGTCGTCGTCGATAAGCAAGACCGTCTTGGGCTTGATAGCCGGAATTGTGGCGACCAGGACAGTCTCCTTTGAGGAGAGCTTTTCAGAATATAGCTTTCCCCCGTAAACGTGCAAAAGTTTGCGGCTAATGGCTAGGCCGGGCGCTTGTTCCAAAGCTTCAGCCACCTTGGCCGGCTCGAGGCCCTTGAGTCTCCAGATTGTCTCTTCTCCCTCCAGTCTGACCTCTAGAGTTAGAGATTCCCCTTTGGTGCATTTAAAGCCTTCAGTGAGCATATTGAGGATAGCTTGCCGCAGAAGGGCGGGGTCCCCATAGCCCATGGGGAGGATCGGTGGAGCATCGATGTTCAGAATGAGCCCTTGTGCTTGAGCTAGCTCCATCACCAAAGATCGAATGCTTTGCAAGAGATCTCCTAGGCTCACTGGCTGGCGTTGTGCTGAACGGGCAATGCGCACAGCTTCTTCTTCCGCCAAGCTTTCCGAAGAGGTCTCTTGCTCTTGTGTCCTACGGCGTTGGTACTCCGCCCAGAGGATACTTACCACAGCGGCCAAGCCCTTTTTGTGATAGTTGTAGAAGGAGGTGCGCCCCAAACCTAGCTCTTGGCAAGCATCTTTTAGTGGCAAGCATTCGATGTAGCGCAAGGACATCAAGCGGTAGCTTAACCATTCAGGGCGGTTGAAAGGAAGAGACTCATCTGGGCGAAGTGATTCGACGGCATCAAGAATGAGCTGCCGAAGCGCTTGCCCTTTGGGAGTGGAAATTTTTTATCTGCGATAAGTAAATCGCCAAGGGGGTGTGTTTGTAGATGGGAAATGTCGTAGAAATGGGCAAGGGCATCTTTAACGAGCCGGGCAAAGGCCTTTTGGGTGAGCGCGCCTTTTTTGTTTTGATGAACAAATTCTGAATTTTCTTTGGACAAAGCCCCTTCCCTTTGTGCGTTTCCGTATGCTAATCTAAATTGGGACTCACTTATCATTATAGTCACCGCCAAGTGGCTGCCAAGTGTGCAGCCCAGATGAG
>JAGGYI010000113.1 GCA_021162655.1 Anaerolineae bacterium | reverse complement strand
GCGGGCGGGGAGGTCTCGCCCCCCAAAAGGGCCATCCCCGGCTCGGTGAGGAGGGCCAGCTCCCCCTTGAAGAAAAAGTAATAGGGCAACCACTCTTCGGGCAGGCGTTGGGGCAGTGCCTCAGGGTAGCGCAGATCATCGCGGGTGACCAACCCAACCCCTTGGGCAGCCAATGTCTGCAGGGTGGCCTCTGCCTGGGGAGCCCGCGCTCCAGCCGCCAAGAGACGCCGCGCCTGCCCCTCAGAGAGGGCCAGCCGTTCCCTTAGCTCCCCCTCTGAAAGAGAGAAAAGGGCCGAGAGCGGCCTCCCGCCCTCCAGGCACCACCGCTGAATCACTCGCTTGGCCTCACGCCGAGCTGGAGCCTCTTGCGAAAGCAAGGCGAACCAATAGGCAGCTTCGAGCATCTCGCCTCATTCCGGCAGGGTAAAAGCACCTGCCATTATAGCATCTTTGAGATAAAGCCACCAAGAGCAGAGAAGAGGGGCCAATGTACCCCCCTGGGGGTAGTTGCCCAAGCTCTCTTCTGTGGTAAAATGGAAAGAGAGCCCAAGAAAAGGAAAAGAGGCTTCCTATGCCCATCCGCATTCTACCCCCAGAGGTAGCCGTCAAGATAGCTGCCGGTGAGGTCATCGAGCGGCCCGCCTCTGTGGCCAAAGAACTGATCGAGAACGCCATCGATGCCGGTGCCCAAGAGATCCACGTCGAGATCGCCCAAGGAGGACGGCGCCTCGTCAAGGTCAGCGACGATGGCTGTGGGATCCCAGCCGACGAGGTGGAGCTCGCCTTTGCCCGCCATGCCACCAGCAAGTTGCAATCGGTGGAGGACCTTTACCGGGTGCGCACGCTGGGCTTTCGCGGTGAGGCCCTGGCCAGCATCGCCGCCGTCTCGCGGCTCACCCTCACCACTCGGGCAGCCGACGAAAAAGTTGGCACCCTCATTCGCCTCGAAGGAGGAGAGATCATCCATCGGGAGCCCTTGGGGCGCCCCCCAGGGACGATGGTCCTGGTCGAAAACCTCTTTTTCAACACCCCCGTCAGGCTCAAGTTCCTGCGCAGCGATACCACCGAGGCGGGACACGTTGCCCGCCTCCTGAGCAGTTATGCCTTGGCCTTCCCGGAGAAGCGCTTCACCCTGCAGAATGGCAGCCGCCTGGTGCTTCGCACTACGGGGACCGGCGCCCTCTATGATGCCATCGTGGCCATCTATGGAGTAGATGTCGCCGAGCAGATGTTCCCTATCCCCCGCCCCGAGGAAGACCAGCCCGTCAAAGTTTGGGGATACATCGGCGCCCCCTCTCTCCATCGCTCCAACCGCCTAGAGATCATCTTTTTCGTCAACCGCCGCTGGGTGCAAGATAATGCCCTCTCTTACGCCATCACCGAGGCCTATCGCACCCTCATCCCCCAGGGGCGCTACCCCGTGGCCATCCTGAACATCGAGCTCCCGCCCGAACAGGTGGACGTGAACATCCACCCCACCAAAAGGGAGGTGCGCTTTCGGCAAAAGAACCTCGTCTTTGTCAGCGTGCAAAAGGCGGTGCGCTCCACCCTGATGGCCAAACACTCGGTTCCCGCGGTCCAGGTGCCCCGCTCCCCACTCGCCGGCTGGCGCCCCCCAGCACGTTCCACTCCCAGCCAGGCCCATATGGCCCTGGAGCTCTACCGCCCTGGGGAACTGCCCCGCTTGGGGGATAGCCAAGAGCGCCTGAGCACCCCACCCCAAACAGAGCGCCTGCCCATGCTCCGCGTTCTGGGGCAACTCGCCCAGACCTATATCATCGCCGAGGGCCCTGGGGGAATGTACCTCATCGACCAGCACGCTGCCCACGAGCGCATCCGCTACGAGGAGCTCAAAGCCCAGCGAGAGCGGGCCGAGGTGGCCTCCCAGGAGCTCCTCGAACCCCTCCCCATTGAGCTTTCCCCTCGGCAGGCCACCCTTTTGGAAGCCCACCTGGAGGACCTGGCCCTCTATGGCTTTGAGATCATTCCCTTCGGGGGGAGCACCTTTCTCGTCAAACGGGTGCCCGCCCAGCTGGTGGGGCAGGCCATCGCTGCCGCCATCATGGAGCTGCTCGACGCCGCCATAGATGGGGGCAAAGATTTCTCCTGGGAGGAACAGACGCTCATCACATTGGCCTGCCACACGGCCATCCGAGCTGGGCAAACGCTCTCGTTGGAGGAGATGCGCACCCTCATCCAACAGCTGGAAAAGACCTCCCTTCCCCACACCTGCCCCCACGGCAGGCCTACGATGATCCACCTCAGCCAAGCCCAGCTTGAAAAAGAGTTCGGCCGCCGTTAAGAGGCACAACCCAGCGCCCTCCAATACGTAATGAATAGTGAAGATACATTGGCTACGAGGAGGACACAATGGAAAGGCGCTTCTATCGTTCTCAAGAGGGCAAGCTCATTGGCGGGGTGTGTGCAGGCTTGGGCAAGTACCTGCGCATCGATCCCTGGCTCGTGCGGGTGGGCTTTCTCCTTCTCATCCTGGCAAATGGCCTTGGAGGGGTACTCTACCTGCTCCTTTGGCTGTTCGTCCCCACACAGGAGATGGTCGGCCGCCCACAGGGAGAGGTGCTCCGCCACAACACCGATGAAATGCGCGCCCAAGCCCGCACCCTGGTGCAAAAAGCTCGGGGAACCTTGCATGGGCGCTGGCTGGAAGATGTCCAGAGGAGCAAATACGGGCTCTTTATCGGCGGCATACTCATCCTCTTGGGGCTGGCCTTCCTCCTGCGCAACTTTGGCCTTTTCTGGTGGCTGGTCAAACTCTGGCCCCTCTTGCTCATCGCCCTGGGCATCTTTCTTCTGATCGGCTCCCTACGCCGGAGGAACTAGCGCCCGCTTGACGCTTTTACCATACCCCCCTATACTACAAGAACGATACAGGTTTAGCGGGGGGAAAATGGCAGAACAGAACGAATCCCAAAGTGAGATCCTCAAACGGCTGCGTCGGGTAGAGGGGCAGATCCGGGGCATTCAACGAATGATTGAGGAGGGCCGCAGCTGCGAGGAGGTCGTCACCCAGCTCATGGCGGCGCGAGCAGCGCTCGATAGGGCGGGGCTGCTCATCATGAGCCAGCACATCGAACAGTGCCTCCTTGACCCCTCCGGGGCAACCAACCGCGCCCAGCTTGAGCGCATCACCGCTTTTTTCCTCAAACTCTCGGGCTCGGCACCCTCACCCGAGGAGTACACAGGCGAGCCCATTCCCGAGGAGGAAGCCTCTACAGAGGGCTCATGAGCGCCGCCCTCGCAAGGTCACATCTCCTGCGAGGATGCGCTGCAGCTTACCTTCTGGCGTGCGCACAAGCAACGCCCCGTCCTCGTCGATATCCTCAGCTGTGCCCTGGATGAGCTCCTCCCCTGCCTTTACCTCCACGTGCTG
>JAGGYI010000065.1 GCA_021162655.1 Anaerolineae bacterium | reverse complement strand
GGCTTTGCTTCCCATCGTCCCTACACCCCCTTGGATGGTCTTGCCAGATTATAGCATAGTCGGGCCGGAAGGAGAAAACTTGGCTCAGGACTTGGAGGTGGTGATGGAGTGGAAGGAAGAGGGGGTTGAGGAAAGACAGTATGCCCTGATCCCACGGACGCTGATCTTTGTGCGATATGGCCGAGAGGCCCTTCTCTTGCGGGGGCACTCGAGGAAAGCCCGTTGGGCAGGCAAGCTTAATGGCTTGGGAGGGCATGTTGAGCCAGGGGAGGATATCCTTGCTGCCGCCCAGCGGGAGGTGTGGGAGGAGGCAGGGCTCTGCTTGAAGGAACTGGATCTGCGCGCGCTAGTACATATTTCTCCACCGGAATGGCACCATGTAGAGACCCTTCCTTGGGAGCAAATGGTTGAGGATTTGTTGCAACTTCTCTCCAAGGTGCTTGAGGAGCAAGGTCTTTTCTATGGCCTCTACGCAAGTGATGAGCAGGGGAGGCTCCGGCTGTCCTTTCGGTGAGGAGCTCGGGAGGAAAATGCGCCCTCTGAGGAGCTGTGCTATAATGAGTCTTGCTGGTGTTATATCAAGATGGAGGAAGAAAACCCGCTTGGTAGGTAAGAGATGCCTATAAGGTTCTCTCCTGAGCAGGTGAACCGCTATACTTTTTATAAACAATTCCTCACCCCTGAGGCAAAAGGGGCAGATCCTCTTGCTGTGGTCAAGGCTGTTGGTCCCCTGCGAGCCACTCCGCCCACTACACCCTATCTCTCTCTTTGGGCACGGATGAGGCGCTTTTCTTGCCAACAGCTTGAAGAGGCGATGTACCAGGATCGCTCTCTGGTGCGCATTCCCTGCATGCATGCCAAGCTTTACATCGTGCCCGTCGAGGATTTGGCTGCTTACTATCAGGTGAGCAAACCCCTCCTGAGCCACGTGCTGGAGAGCCTGGGCTCGCTGCTCAACGATGCCGCGGTGAGCTGGCTGGATGGCCAGAGTTTTACTGTGCGCGAGCTTGTGCAGCGGGTTTTGGAAGTGATGAGCACCCGCGGGCCCTGTACAATCGATGAACTGGCCAAACTTCTCCCTGAGCTGAATGCGCGTGTTTTTCACGATCCGGAGCATCCTGAAGAGGGTTATAGCCGTTTGGGCACCCGGCTGATCCCAGCGATGTGTGCCCAGGGGCTCCTGGTGCGTGCTCGGCCCAGGGGCGGGTGGCGGAGCGATCTCTATACCTACGTTACGCTTTCCTCCTGGCTTCCCCAGGTGAAATTGGCAGAGATGCCCTTTGAGGAGGCTCTTCGCAGAGTGGTGGCTCGCTATGTGGCAGCCTTTGGCCCAGTTACTATTGGGGATATCTCTCACTGGTTTGGAGGCCTGGCTCGGCGGCAGATCGCCTCAGCTTTGATGGCCCTACGCGGCCAGTTGGTGCGCGTGCAGATTGCTGGTTCCCAGGGGGATTACTATATGCTCAAAGAGCAAGTTGCCGAGCTCCTCGACGGAGTGCCAGAGGGAGATCCTTCCGTCTGTCTTTTGCCCCCGCGTGATAGCTATCCCATGGCCTATAGTTCCAGCGAGCGCTTTTTGCCCCATCCATATCAGGATCGGGTCTTTGACCGAGTGGGTGAAGCTGCTGGTACCGTTTGGTGGGATGGTACGGTGATAGGGACATGGAGCTTGCAGTTCAAAGAGGAGCGCATTGCGGTGCGCTTTTTCGACAAAGTGGACCCTGATGTACTTGCCCTTGTGGGTGAGGAAGCGCAGAGATTAGGAGATTTCCTCAACTTTTCTGAACTCGATATCGAGCTTGGTCATTATCCAGAACCTACTACTTCGGAGGATGAGGGGCTTTTGGCTATTTTGCCCTATATCGATCCGCAAGTGCAGCCTTCGGATGGCGTGAGATAGGAGGGGTGATGCAAAGGTTCTTCCTTCCAACAGAGGTGATCACGGGGCGAGGTTGTTTTGCACAGCTGGGTGAGGTGGCTGCTCGTTTTGATGGGCGGCCGATGATCGTCTGTGGCAGGCGAGCGGTACGCCAAGCGGGTTTGTTGGATAGGGCCGTGGAGCTTCTTCGGGAGAAGGGGCTTGCTCCGGTGGTTTTTGATCAAGTGGTGGGCGAGGCGGACCTGGCCACTGTGGAGGAGGGCCTTGCAAGGGCCAGGGAAGAGGGCTGCAGTTTGCTCGTTGGCTTGGGTGGTGGTAGTGCAATGGACACCGCCAAGGCCATCGCGGGGCTTGGCCCTCTCCCAGGTACTGTTTGGGAGTATCATGAGGGGCGCCCGCTAGAAGGGCCGGGGTGGCCGCTGATCACTGTGCCGACGACGGCGGGCACGGGGGCCGAGGTTACCAAGAACGCCGTCCTCATTAATCCGCGCACAGGGGTGAAGAAGAGCATCCGCGATGACAGCTGGTTTGCCCGGGTAGCTTTGGTGGATCCTCTGAATACGGTTTCGATGCCTCCAGAGATCACGGCCAGTACAGGAAGCGATGCCCTCACTCAAGCCATAGAGGCTTTTACCTCCATAGGGGCTGGCCCTGTGACGGATGCTCTAGCCATGCGGGCGATAGAGTTAATTGGCCACTCCCTGCTTCGTGCGTACCAGAATGGGCAGGACTTGGATGCGCGCGAGGGGATGAGCATGGGTAGCCTGATGGCAGGGATGGCTATGGCGAGTGCTCGGTTAGGAGGCGTTCATGGGATGGCCCATCCCTTGGGCTCACACTATCATATCCCCCATGGAGTGGTTTGTGGGCTTTTGCTTCCCTATACGATGGAGTACAACCTAGATTATGCAGTGGCCAAGTATGCCCAAGTGGCTCATCTGCTGGGAGTAGATATAGAAGGGCTTTCCACCGAGGAGGCGGCTCGGCGGGCTGTGGAGAAGGTGCGCGAGCTGATGGAGGCATTGCATATTCCTGCCCACCTACGGGAGTTTGGAGTTACAAAGGAGGGCCTGGGGCGCATCATTGAGGAATCTCTTCCCTCAGGCTCCTTGAAGCATAATCCCCGCCCGCTGGGGGCAGAGGATGTGCGTAGGATTTTGGAGGCAGCCTTGTAGAGGTGCGTTGGAGGAGGCCAAGATGGAAAGGGTGAACGAGAGGGACAAGGAATACCGCGGCGGAGATAGTGGGGTCAAGTACCTCATGCGTGGCCCCAAGATTGATTGGGGGGTGATCTTGCTTCTCCCTGGGCAGACTTTGGGCGCTCACTATCATCGCGAGGTGGAGGAGACCTTTTTCGTCTTGCAGGGCAAGGGGACTTTTATTGTCAACGATCAGGAATATCCTGCTACTGAGGGGGATGCCTTCCGAATGGAGCCAGGAGATCGCCACGATATTCGCAACGATAGCGATGCGCCTCTCAAAATGGTTTTCATCAAGTGTCCTTATCTGCCCGAGGATAAGGTTTCGCTCTGAGGAAAGAGGGAATCCAGCGGGGTGCCCGAAGCCCCTTCTTGGAGGTTGAACCCGAGGAGCCTGGCCACCGTAGGTGCAAGAGAGCGTGCATCTATTGTGCCCAGGGTTTCTCTTTGGTGAACGCCCCTTCCAAAAGCGTAAAAGATGCCCTGCATGGCACGCTCGGTGGGCCAGAAGCCATCGCTCGCCCTCACATCGGTGGGGGTGAGCATTTCTTTTTCTCCTAGAGCATCGCTGGCCAAATAGCCTGGCTGTAGGTGAACAACGATGTCACCAGCGAGAGCGACGCCCTCTGGGAGGAGGTCCGTCGTTTTGGTAATCACTGAGGCGACGATTTTCTCCCCTGTGGTGGTGTCGGTGATAGTAGTAAAGGTTTGCGCTATTTGGTTGGTAAGGGAGAGGACCTGGCTAGAGGCAACGATCCCTTGACGCTCTCGCTGCTCTATGTTGAGGTAGATGTGTACGAGTCCTCCTGAGGCGACGGCGAGGGCTTGGGTTTGGGTGATGAGGAGACGGGGGCGGATCTCTGGGTTTTCCGCCAATTTGAGCCACCCTTCTTTTTCCAACAGCGTGTTGGGGTAAAAGAGGGTATGCACGGGGGCCTGCCCATTTGGGGAGACGAGGAACAAGGTGCTTTTTTGTGGGTCAAGTTGGGCCAACAGGCGTCCCAGGCTGGCATCGAGCAGGCGGTAGCTTTCCTCCAGAGCGATGGCATAGGTAGTGGCCTTTTCCACTGTGTAGCCCATCTGGCGTTCTTTGTGAAGCCACAGGGCTTGGTGCACCAGGGATGGGGCATCCTGTGCCACGAGGATGAGATCCGGAGCAAAGTGCTCCTGCACAAGGGCGGCGGCTTTTTCGATCCAGAGAACGCGACGGCGAAGCATTTCCAAGTATTGGTAGATGTTTATCCAGCCCCATTCCAGGGCTCTGCGGTCTGGCGGTGGGGGTGGAGGGCCCAGCTCTGCCTCGAGGAGGGTGCGTAGTTCCAAGGGATAGGCCAAAGTGTTCCGCATCTCGCTTTGGTAGAGAGTAAAGGTCGCTGGGGAGGGATCGATGATGAGGAGCCATCCTCCTGCAGGTCCGGCAAAAGAGGTATAGTGCCAGGGGATCCATTCTCCTGCTCGCACTGCCAAGGCTTCCTTATCGACGCGCCGGGTGTGGTTAAAGATGAAGAGATCATAGGAGGGCCTGCCATCGTCGTGTGAATCGATGGCAAGAACATAGCCCAGAGTGGTGTTGTTAGAGGGCTCAGTAATTTCTCCCTCCAGGTAGGGTGCGTAGCTGGGCGGCGCTCCATCCCAGGGGATGGCCTTGGTCAAAGAGATGACCTCTTTGGCGGCTGGCAAAACGGTGCGGCCGTCGGCGATGGTATAGGAGGCTCGCATGTTTGCTGCTTGCGTCGATATGCCTGGCCAGCAGATGACGGCTGTCCTCATCCCCCGGCGCATGGCGCGCCGCCAAATGGGCTCAACCGCGTAGGGGGCTTGGGTGCGGACGTCAACGATCTCATCGATAGAGGTTCCGGGCAAGTGGAAGCGTTCTCCAACGAGCCCCAAACGGTTAGACGTTGCCCCACTGGCGAGCACAGCATGGGCGGGCACGATCTGGGCAGGAAAGGGGGCGGCGAGATGATCTGCCTCGACCCCCTTTTGGGCAAGCTCGTCTAGGTGGGGTAGTAGGCCTCTTCGCCTGTAAAGGTCTACCTCCTCATCCTGTGCTCCTACCCATGAGAGAATGAACACCGTTTGGCGGGGCTGATAGGATAGGGTAGGAGTGGGCTGTGGGTTAGGGGTCCAGAGGGGAAGGG
>JAGGYI010000275.1 GCA_021162655.1 Anaerolineae bacterium | reverse complement strand
ATTTTCAGGTGCCCTATTCGCGATCGAAGGGGGAACTGATGCGGACCAAAGTGGCAGTGTTTTGTGAGAGGGTAATCGAGGCCGGATGGCTTTTGGCGTTGGTCATCCCGCCACTCTTTTTTAGTGTGTATACGAACCGCGTCTTTGAGCCTGATAAGCTCACCCTCTTGCGCTCTATTGCCACGTTGATGGCGTTAGCTTGGTTAATCAAGTGGGCCGAGGAGCCCCGTGAGGCAAAAGGAAGCGAGAGGTCTTCCGGTGATAGGCTTGCATTTTTGCGAGAGCCCTTGGTTATGCCAACGTTGCTTCTTGTCATTGCCTATCTTTTGGCAACTGTCTTCTCGATTGCTCCTCGTCTCAGTCTTTGGGGTTCTTACCAGCGCCTCCAAGGGACCTATACAACTTTGAGTTACATCGTTATTTTTAGCCTCCTCTTGCAATCCCTGAGGCGTGAGGAGCAGCTTCGGCGTATATGGACGACTATTATCCTAACGAGCTTGCCCATAGCCCTTTACGGGTTGATCCAGCACTATAGGCTTGATCCTATGCCTTGGGGAGGGGATGTAACCTTTCGAGTCGCTTCCACTATGGGGAATGCGATTTTTATAGGGGCTTACCTGATCATGGTGATTCCTCTCACCCTGGCCCGGGTCATTCATTTACAGGCAACGGTTCTTCAAGGAGCAGATACTAAACTACGACTGGGTTTTGGGGTCTTCTTCT
Source organism: Anaerolineae bacterium (assembly GCA_021162655.1). Classification (GTDB taxonomy): domain Bacteria; phylum Chloroflexota; class Anaerolineae; order UBA1429; family UBA1429; genus JAGGYI01. The sequence goes on along the minus strand of JAGGYI010000275.1, from coordinate 6,192 downwards.
GGGTAGTTCTTCTTGCCCAAATGTGGGCTTGGGTGGCTTTGGGCTTTCATCGGGGCCTTATTGCTGGGTTGCTGATGATTATGATGTTTGTGCTAGCTGCTGCTTATTTTCGGCGCCCCCTTGCTCGATTTATCCTCTTGGGAGTGTATGGGCTGATCTTTAGCGTTCAATTCACCTGCCTTATCTTCTCGCAAAGCCGAGGGCCACTGCTGGGGCTCTTGGGCGGGATGTTCTTTTTGGGGTTGTTGTTCTTCTTTGTCCGGCGTTGGCGCCGGATGGTTCAAATTTTTGTTCTGCTGACTATATTAGGCTTGCTCTTTCTTATTGTGATGAACGTGCCTCATTCTTCCCTTGAACCTATTCGCAATATCCCTTACATAGGGCGTCTGGGCCGGGTGTTCGAGATTGAGGGGGGAACGGGCAAGGTGCGCGTGCTTATTTGGGAAGGCGTTGTTGATATGATAAAGGCTGATCCAGCGCGTGCGATCATTGGCTATGGCCCAGAGACGATGTTTGTTGCTTACAATCCTTTTTATCCCCCAGAGCTCGCCCATTATGAGGCACGGAACGCTTCTCCAGATCGCTCCCATAATGAAACCTTTGATTCCCTGATCACAACAGGGATCATCGGTTTTGTTGCATATATCCTTCTATTTGGAAGTATTTTTTACTATGGCTTGTGCTGGCTTGGGCTTGTTCCTGATGCGCGTTGGAGAAAGGCCTTTTTCTGGTCAGGCGCTGGGGGAATCCTCGTAGGAGTGTTTGTTCCTTTTCTCCTTGATGGTTCCTGGCGTTTCGCTGGGGTAGGGCTTGCTCTTGGCTTGGTGGCGGGAGTGGCTCTTTATACTCTGGTGAGTGTTTGGAAACGACTCGCCAACCAAGTTCCAGCCCCTTCTTTGACAGGTTGGCCATTGCTTTTGTTTATTGCTACTTTGGCCGCCATCATTGCGCATTTTATAGAGATCAATTTTGGCATTTCGATTTCAGCGACCAAGACGTATTTTTGGGTTTACGGGGCACTCCTCGTTTTGCTGGGAAGAGGGATTCTCCCTCAACCTTCCGGAGAAGCGGAAGGGCCGGAGGAAGAGCCTGCTCTCTCGAAGCGGAGCCGGGTTCGAAAGAAGGGAAAGCGTCAACAAAAGGAACCTCGACCTTCTGTTGGTCTTTCTGAACCTCTTTGGGTGCAGCTCGTGGCACTTTCTCTCATTGGAGGGTTCATCTTTATCACCATGGCCTGGGATTTTACGACAAACTCTCTGGGGTTGACGAACCCCATCCAAGTGCTGCTCACCGCTTTCACTACGTTGGCTGCCAAAAAAAGGCCTGACGTCGTAAGCCTTGGAATGGCCTGGATGGTCCTCGCAACCTTTGTACTCTTTCTTTTGTTGACTGTCTCAGAGATTGTGGAGCCAGAGGAAAAGGACCGAGGATCCATCTGGTGGGTTCAGTCCTTTGGGATTTTTGCCCTTATAGCTGGTGGGATGGGATTGATCTTTGCGCTCATTCATGCCTCGCGTTTAAATCCTGGGGTAGAAGTTTCCAACCTCATTTACGAGTATTACATTGCCTTAGGGATCATCTGGGTAGCTTTGGCTTTGGTTCTGTATCTGGCTTTTCCCAGGCCACAGCCTTTGGCTAAGGGGGCTTTGGCGGTGGTTTATCCCCTCCTTTTGGTGGCTGCACTTTTCTTTTTGGATGGGGTGAATGTGCGTGTCGTCAAGGCGGATGTCCTCTACAAGCAGGGGCTCAAGTACGACCGGGCCAAAATATGGGATAATGCAATTTATTTCTATCAGCGGGCCGTTGAAATGGCCCCCAAAGAGGATTTTTACTACCTTTTTAATGGACGTGCTCTTTTGGAGAAAGCCAAGGTGGAGCGGAATCCCCAGGTGAGGGAAGCCTATTTCCAAAAGGCGTTGGAGGCCCTTCAGAAAGCTCGGGTGTTGAATCCGCGAAATACTGATCATACGACAAACTTGGCGAGGCTCTACCGTACTTGGGGGGATGTGGCAAAGGACCCTGCGATTCGCAACGAGCGTTTCCGTCAGGCGTTAATTTATTATGAGCAGGCATCTAAACTGAGTCCCCATAATGCGCAGATTCTCAACGAGTGGGGCCTCGTTTATTACTTGATGGGAGATATCGACAGGGCGTTGGCCAAGTACCAGGAATCTCTGACTCTTGATTCGCAGTTCGTGCAAACATACTTGCTCATGGGGGATGCCTATTTGGCCCGGCGCGATTGGGCTAAGGCGGCTGAGGCGTATAAAAAGGCCCTTGAACTAGACAAGAGAGCTGTGCAGGCCTGGAGTGCTTTGGGGTATGCATATTCGCAGTTGCATCAATGGGATGAAGCTATTGCAGCCAATAAGAAGGTTCTGGAGCTAGTTCCCGATGATTATGGGACGATCAAGAACTTGGCAATTCTCTACAAAGAAGCAGGCCAACCTCAGGAAGCTTTACGCTATGCGCAAAAAGCGCTCGAATTGGCTCCCGAGAGAGAAAAGCCAGCTTTGGAGAACTTTGTCCGTCAACTTCAATCCAGGGTGGAGGCGCACAGATGACCCAATATCTCCTCATTTTGGCAAGCGCTTTTCTCCTTGCGGTGGGGGCAACTCCTCTTGTGCGCCGTTTGGCAGCCAGATGGGGGATAGTAGACAAACCTAATGCCCGTAAAATTCATACCCATCCTATCCCTTTGATGGGAGGGGTGGCCATTTATGGTGCCTTCATCGTCAGTTTGGTGGTTTTAGGGGATCGTTTCTACGTCCGTGAGGTCGCGGGCATCTTTTTGGGGGCAACTCTTTGCTCCTTTATGGGTTTATGGGATGACCGTTCGGGTTTAAGTGCCTTGAAGAAGCTCGTGGGCCAGATCATCGCAGCTTGCATTCTCTTGTTTTCAGGAGTGCAGGTGCGCCTGTTCCCCATAGATGCTTTGAATGGGTTGATAACGGTCTTTTGGGTTGTGGGGATTACCAATGCGTTGAACTTGTTAGATAATATGGATGGTCTTTCGGGAGGAGTTGCTGCTGTGGCTTCGGCTTTTTTCCTCTTGCTTGCTGCGATGAGTAAGCAATATCTGGTGGGAGCTTTGGCAGCGGCTCTACTGGGAGCGTGTGTAGGCTTTTTGGCCTATAATTTTAACCCAGCGAGCATCTTTATGGGTGATGCGGGTAGCCTTTTTATTGGCTTCGTTCTCGCTTCGGTAGGGATCAAGCTACGCTTTCCAAATAACGTACATTTTGTTACCTGGATGATCCCGGTGATGGTCCTGGGACTGCCCATCTTTGATACGACATTAGTGGTTATCTCTCGCTTGAGGCGGGGGCTGAACCCCCTGACGACTCCCGGGAAGGACCATGTTTCTCATCGTTTGGTCAAGATGGGTTTTTCGCAGCGAGAAGCGGTTTTGATTCTCTACCAGGCCTGTTCCATTCTCGGCGTTATAGCGATGTACCTCACCCAAGCCTCTATTGTGGAGGGCTATGTGATAGGGGGGATGGTTTTCATCGTGGCTCTGTACTTGCTCTGGCGGTTGGAAAAGGTGGGTCCTTTAACGAGCCCAAAGGGAAATTCGCAAGGCGAGAATGAATAGGGGGAAGTGATGGCCAAAAAGAGGGAAAAGATTGAACGGCGACGCCAGGTTGTCAAAGCACGAAAGGGACTCGAGCGCGCAGAGCGCAAGAGCGGGCGCAGACCCTCTACTAAAGCGGAACAACCCTCAGCGGCGCGAGATGTATGGCTGGCCATCGGCATTGTGGCAGCTGTTGTTGCTGTCTTGGTAGGCTTATATTACTTTACCGTCAAGCGGCCAGCAAAAGGGGTAACCTCCGTGGCAGTTGAGGCTCCCAAGGGGAAAAAGATGTCTTGGAAAGAGCCTCCCAAGATGATGATCGATTCAAACAAAGAGTATGAGGCGGTTCTCAAAACGGAAAAGGGGGATATCCGGATCAAGCTTTTTGCCGATAAAGCACCGCGAACGGTGAACAACTTTGTTTTCCTCGCGCGGCAAGGATTTTACGATGGGGTGACGTTCCATCGAGTGATCCCTGGGTTCGTTGCTCAGACGGGGGATCCTACCGGAACAGGGACAGGTGGCCCCGGATACAAGTTCCCTGATGAAATTGACCCCTCTCTCCACCACGATAAAGAGGGAGTTGTCTCGATGGCCAACTCTGGCCCAGACACAAATGGGAGCCAGTTCTTCATCACTTATGGTCCTCTCCCATATCTTGACGGGGATTACACGATCTTTGGCCAAGTTGTTGAAGGAATGGATATCGTACGTGCATTGACACCGCGAGATCCTTCCAAGGACCCCAATGCCCCTCCTGGAGACAAGATTCTAAAGGTTGAGATTATCGAGAAATGAAAATTCCCCCCATCGTGGAACTTGGAGCCCTAGCCCCACAGATAAAGGAGCCCTTTTTAAAGAAATACGGGGCTCGGATCAGTGCGCTGCTCTTTTCAGTGGCCATCACGGCAGTGATTCTGATCTTCCGGGAGCAATTGGCATCACTACGGGCCTATGGCTATGCTGGAATCTTTGTACTTAGTGTTTTGGGAAATGCCACAGTGATCTTCCCGGTGCCTAGTTTGGCGCTGGTTTTTGCGAGTGGTAGTGTGTTGAATCCCTGGCTTATCGGCCTTGTTGCCGGTTTGGGCGAGCCTATAGGGGAATTGACGGGATATATGGCTGGATATGGAGGGGGAGCAGTAATCAGTGATGGTGAGCGGTTTGAGCGGCTCAAGACCTTTATGCAGAGGCAGGGTTTTTTGACGATTTTCGTTCTTTCAGCTATCCCTAATCCTCTGTTTGACCTGGCGGGTATAGCTGCCGGCATGCTGCGTTTCCCTCTTTACAAATTTCTCTTGGCTTGTTGGCTGGGGAAAACTCTCAAGGCCTCTCTAGTAGCGTTTCTAGGATCCCTTTCTATTAATTTTATTGCTCCTTGGTTGTTGGGCTGAAGAAAGGGGGTAGATGGCTCGTACAGGGATTGAGGGATATTTGAAACGGCTGGAGCAGGCTCAGAAAGAGGTGTTGAGCGCCCTTGAGGATCTGGAACAGCATGAGCTCCTTTATGCCACGGAGGACTGGCGTTGGAATACGGTGCGGCGGGTGATGCCACGCCTGGGCGATCATGTGCGTGAGCATGCTACGCAGTTTGTTGCCGAAGCAATAGGGGGCATGCCCTACGATGCCTCAACGTTTACTTGCTAGGGCTCAGGAGGCGTATGGCGAGCTACTGGGAGCGCTGGTCGGTTTAGATGACGAGGCGTTGGATCGTTGCCCTGAAGCCGGGGAATGGAGCATCCGAGAGATTCTTGAGCACGTTCTTGCAGCACAGCGCTTTTACCTTGAGCTCATTCTCAAAGCAAGGGCAGCCGCCCAGCCGGTGGGGCGAGATTAGCATCTTCGCTAGAGCTAGAAACAAGTCCCCCAGGGGGGATTTGTTTTTTTAGGTCGTTAGATGTGCAAGACGGCTCTTGCGACCGAGAAGTAAATCAAAAGTCCCGTTGCATCCACCAAGGTACTCATCAGAGGGCCGGAGACGAGAGCGGGGTCGATGTGTAATTTGGCTGCTATCAGGGGTAGCATGGCCCCAATCGATTCAGCCCAGACGATGATGGCAAAAAGGCTGAGGGCCACCACGAGAGCCACCGAGGGGGAGGCATTCCAGGTGATGGCACGCCCATAGGCAATGATGGCAAAGAGCGCCCCAAGGATCAAGGCGGCACGGACCTCGTGCCAGAGAACCTTGAGAAAGTCCTTGGGGGCGATATCTCCGGTAGCCAAGGCGCGGATGAGGGTCCCTGTAGTTTGAGACCCAGCGTTTCCCCCTGTACCGATCAGGAGAGGGATAAAGACCGTAAGGATAACCATCTCGGCAATTTGCTTCTGAAAAAGCCGGAGGACTGTGCCGGTAAATGTATCAGTGATAAAAAGCAACAAGAGCCATCCCAGTCGCTTTCTTGCAATGGTAAAGACTTTGGTATCTAGATAAGGACGGTCTAGGGGTTCGGTACCCGAAATACGCTGGATGTCCTCAGTGGCCTCATCTTCAAGAACTTCGACGAGGTCGTCAACGGTGATAACTCCGACCAGACGGTCATCGTCGTCTACCACGGGGACGGCAACTAGGTCGTAGTGCGCCATGAGACGTGCTGCCGTTTCCTGATCGTCGTTGACGT
>JAGGYI010000311.1 GCA_021162655.1 Anaerolineae bacterium | reverse complement strand
TGCCCGAGCTCTTCCAGGAGGCGGGCCTGCCCGAGCCCACTGAGGAATGGACCTATGACGACGTCGTGGAGGCGGCCCAAAAGCTGACCAAGGACACGGATGGGGACGGCAAGGTCGATCAGTACGGCCTCTGGGTGGCGCCGTACTATGAGGCGATCCTCACACCCATCGACGCCTTTGGTGGCTGGCCACAGGATCCCTCGGGCACCAAGGCCAAGTTCGACGATCCCAACACGATCGCAGGCGTTCGTTGGGTCCACGATGTCTACCAAAAGTGGAAAGTGGCCATTGCAAACCCCTCTTTCGACAGCCGCACGCAGCTCTGGTCTTCGGGGAAGGTGGCCATGGTGCTCTCGGGCATCTGGGAGGCGAGCTATCTGGGCAGCGAGACGCCTGAGGGCAAGACGATGAAGCTGGTTCCTGGGCCCATTGGCCCCTCTGGCCATCGTGGTGGCTTCTTTGGAGTGAATGTCTTTCCCATCTGGCGCTCCAGCAAGCACCCCTACGAGACGTGGCTCTGGGTCAAGTTCCTCTGTAGCAAAGAGGTGGGCATCGAGGGCATGGAGCGCATCGGCGAGCCTGGGCTCCGTCATGACGTCTTTGAGAGCCCCAAGATCAAGAACGATCCTATGGTGATACCCTACCTGCCCCTCTTCAAGACCGTCAAGCCGATGCCCGAGCCGGCCAACGGTCGCCTGAGCGAGGTGTGGTCTGCGGTAGGCCCCATTCTCGAGAGCATTTGGCTGGGTAAGACTTCCGTCGAGGAAGGTTGCGCCGAGCTGCAAAAGAAGGTGCAGGAGATCATGGATCAGCCCAAGCCGGGCCTGTGATGGAGGGATAGGCAAAGGTTAAAGTGGGAGCCACCTTCACAGGTGGCTCCCAAAGGTTAGATTAAAGAGGTGATTTTATATGATCCCAAAGGCGAGGGGAAAGAGAAAACGCAGTCGGCTGGCTCTTATTGAGGAGATGTGGGGATATCTCTATATCTCTCCCTGGCTCCTGGGCTTTTTCCTTTTTAGCCTTGGCCCGATGGTCCTCTCCTTTTACTTTAGCCTGACCAAGTACGAGTTCCCGCTAAAGCCCAGATGGATAGGCTTTGGCAACTATGTCAAGGCCTTTACCAAGGATGATCTCTTTTATCTCTCCCTTGCCAATACGGCCTATTACGTTTTCATCTCCGTTCCCCTTGGGCTGGCGGCTTCCCTTTTCCTGGCTTTACTATTGGACCGCAACATCTGGGGGAGGGCCCTCTGGCGGACGGTCTATTATCTTCCTTCTATCGTCCCCATGGTGTCTTCAACTTTTCTCTTTATGTACCTCTTTCAGCCTGACTATGGCTTTATCAATGGTTGGCTCTGGAAGCTTTTTCATATTCAAGGGCCTGGGTGGTTCAACTCCAAAGAGTGGGTCAAGCCCACTTTTATCCTCCTCTCCCTCTGGGGGGCGGGGGGCAGCCGCTGTATCATCTTTCTCGCCGGCCTGCAGAACATCCCCACAGAGCTCTATGAGGCGGCCGAGGTAGATGGGGCCGGCAGGTTGCGCAAGTTCTTTCACATCACCCTGCCCATGCTCAGCCCGACGATCTTTTTCAACCTCGTCACAGGGATCATTGGGGCATTCAAGATCTTTGGCCCTGCCTACGTAGCCACGGCAGGGGGGCCGGCCTATGGCAGCTATTTCTATGTCCTCCACCTCTTTAACAACGCCTTTAGCTTTTGGAACATGGGATATGCCTCGGCCCTGGCCTGGATCCTCTTTATCATCATCCTGATCTTTACCCTGATCCAGTTCCAAGTTGCCAAGAGCTGGGTGTATTACGAGTCGGCAACGATGGCATAAGCATAGGGGGTATCGATGGCGAAAGAAGAGATTGCCCGGCAACACAAAGGAGGCAGGCGGGACCTCTTTGATATATTTGCCACGGGGTTGACCGTTTTTCTTGGGCTGATCTTTTTCTTCCCCCTGTACTGGGCGGTGATCGGCGCTTTGAAGGATCCGGCAGAGCTCCACCTCATTCCTCCTACCTGGTTCCCTCGCAAGGTGCGTTGGGAGAACTTTGTCGAGGTGGGCCAGGTTATTCCCTTCTATCGCTATGTGGGGAATACGGCGATCATCACCATCTTGGGAATGGTGGGGGGGATTGTTTCGGCCTCGCTTGTGGGGTATGGATTTTCCTCTTTTCGCTTCCGTGGGCGGAACTTTTGGTTCACCGTACTTCTCGCCACGATGATCCTCCCTGGGGAGGTCACCCTCATCCCGACGTACATGATCTTTCACTACCTGGGATGGGTGAATACCTACAAGCCGCTCATTGTGCCAAACTATTTCGGTGGAGGGGCCTTCTCTGTCTTTTTGTTCCGTCAGTTTTTTGCGAGCATCCCCAAGGAACTGAACGATGCGGCCAAGATAGATGGCTGTGAGCCTTTCCGCTATTATCTGCAGATCCTTATGCCGCTCTCGACGCCGGTGATCATCACGCTCTGCATCCTCTGGTTCCAGTATCTCTGGAACGATCTGATGGGGCCCCTAATCTATATCAGCGATTCCTCCAAATATACCATCTCTGTGGGGCTCTTGGCTCTGCGCACCTCCATCGCTGGGGCTGTGGGGCGGCGGGGCAAGCCTACGGAGCACCTTCTGATGGCTGGTTCCGTCATTGCCATGATTCCCTCGCTCGTCATCTTTTTCACGTTGCAGCGCTACTTTATCCGTGGTGTCATCATGACGGGCATCAAGAGCTAGGGCCTTCCGCTGGCGGGTTTTGGCAGGGGAGCGTCTCTCCCCTGCCTTTTTTTGACCTTTGGTCGGCTTTGCTCTATCCTTGCCCAAGCACGATGGGAGGCAGGGGATGGCCGAATTCACTGTGGAGGAGCTCCAGGCACGCCTGGGCACCCGCTTGGTTGGGCGCCAGGCCGAGCTCTATGAGACGATCGATTCCACCAATACGCGCGCGGTGCAGGCGGCGCGGGAGGGGGCCCCGGATGGCACCTTGATCCTGGCGGAGTGGCAATCTCAAGGGCGAGGGCGGCTGGGGCGGCGGTGGCTGGCCCCCGCGGGCAGCTCTTTGCTCCTCTCGCTAATCTTTCGCCCTCCACTCAAACCCTCGCAGGCCCAGCGGATGACGATGGTCTGCTCCTTGAGGGCGGTGGCTGCCATCGCACGGGTGGCGGG
>JAGGYI010000072.1 GCA_021162655.1 Anaerolineae bacterium | reverse complement strand
GGATGATGGAAGGCGTCTGGGTTTCGGTAGGCGTAAAGGTAGGGCTGGGCGAGGTGGTGGGGGTGGCCGGGGCAGTGGGCGAAGAAGTTGATAGAGGAGTAGAAGTAGGAGTTGGTGTCACCGAGGGGCTGGGAGGGGCTCCTAACTGAAGGCGTCCGTAGCCAAAGGTGTTATCGAGCCCTGGTGTGCCCAGGTCGAGGGTGCTGGAGCGCAAGAGAGAGGCGATTTGGGAGGCACTATAACTTGAATAAAGTTCCCAAAGGAGGGCAGCGGCTCCAGCCACGTGGGGGCAGGCAGCCGAAGTACCCCAAAAACCTGTGCTAGGATAGTTTCCGTAAGTTATGCAAGAGACTCGATCTGGGGCGACAAGGTCTGGTTTTGTCAGGCCGCTCAATGAGGGGCCGCGGGAAGAAAAGCTTTCTATGTTGGCCGGATCGTCAGAGGGTACAGCTCCCACGGTAATGACCTCGGCAAGGTCGGCGGGAACGAGCAAGCTACTAGCTTCCGTCAAGTGAGAGAGAAAATCTTGGTCATAAGCAAAGAGCTCGATGGTGGGGCTAATCGGGCTGTTATCAAGGCGCTTAACTTTGACATAGTACGTTCCTGCGGAGGGGGCACTGAGTTCGACATAACGAGTGGGATCTCCCGGCCCAGTGGCGGAACTACTCGTCTGGGCTTTGAGAGTCATAGTGCTGTCATAGATTTCGAGGGCAAAATTGGCGGTGGCATGGCCCCAGGGCTCATTCCAGCGCATGGCGATGCGCAAGGGTTGGCCGAAATGCACGAGGAGCTGGTTCCATTCTTGGCCAGGGGCGAAATCGAGGTACTTGTCATGGTCAGGGTCTGACCAGGTGCCCATCCAATGTCGTTGGGCTTGGTTCCCTGCCGAGTTCACCCAAAGGATCCCAGCAGCGCAGGCATCGTGGACGATTTGATCGATGGGCCCTGTACCGTCCCCTGGGCCACCGATGGGCCAGCCAATAGAACAGGAGACAACCTGGACTCCTTGGGCACGGATATAGTTCACTGCATTGGCGAATTCAACATCTGTACTGAAATTCACCAAGTAAAGCTCGCTTCCAGGAGCAATGTCATAAATGATTTCGGCGCAGCCTGTGCCATGGTTGGTGGTAGCTTGGAGGTTCCCATCGAAACGAGCAGAGTAGGTGTGCACTGTGGAGGGAAGCTCGCTTCCAAGAAGAGCTGAATATCCTTGAAAGCCCAGGTCAAGCACGGCGATCTTGATACCTGCGCCGCTATATCCCTGGCTCTGCCAGTCGTCTGCGTCGATGAGGGCAGCTCCTTGACTAATCACGCTGGCCAATGGTCGAAGGGGAGGGCGAACGTAGAGCACTCCGGGGGTTTGGGCAAGGCGTTCTAACTGGGCAAGGGGGATGAGCCCTTGGACAGTTTGTTGATGCTGGCATTCACGTTGAAAGCCTAGCTTGGATAACAGATCAGAGTGCAAAGAGCGCTCTCGGGCTAGGTGGATAACGACGCGGACGGTTCCGTCTGCGTTGAGGTCGAGTCTGTGTTCCGTTGCCAAGGTTCTGGCTGCGGTTTCCCCTTGGGAGCGATAAGTTTGATAGAGAGCTTGAAGGGAATCAGCGAGCCGCTCCTGAGATAGGGTATTGTCTCCTAACTGGGCCTGAGTAATGAGGCCAGACCCCCAGGCGGAGAGCAATCCTACCAGCAGAAAAAGGAAAAATGCACGTTTCCTAAAGATCATTTAGCCATCCCTCCGCCAAGAATGATTAAAAATAATGGTAACGGCTTCGTGGGAAAAGAGCAATGGCTTTGACCTCCTTTTAGGGGCCATCTATAATTCCCTCTGCGGGGAAGAAGATTTATGGAGGTAGAGCTTATGGAGCTCAAAATTGTGCCCATCGAGAAGCCGGCAGAATTGAACTTTATTCTGGGGCAGACACATTTCATCAAGAGCGTGGAGGATATCCATGAGGCGATGGTAACCTCTGTCCCCGGGATTCGTTTCGGGTTAGCTTTCTGTGAGGCCTCGGGAGCCTGTCTAGTGCGTTGTTCTGGCACAGATGAGACCCTGGTAGAGCTGGCAAAAAAGAATGCTCTAGCCATTGGAGCGGGACACACCTTTATTCTCTTTCTTGGCGAGGGATTCTATCCCATCAATGTGTTAAATGCCCTCAAGATGGTGCCCGAAGTTTGCCGCATCTTTTGTGCCACGGCCAATCCCACCCAGGTGATCGTTGCAGAGACAGAGCAAGGCAGAGGAGTTCTGGGGGTAATCGACGGTTTTTCGCCCAAAGGGGTGGAGGATGAGGAGGGCATCGCTTGGCGAAAAGGGCTTTTGCGGAAGATAGGCTATAAGCTCTGATCTGAAAGCGGCTCTCGATAGATCCCCACCGAGAGCCGCTTTTTGTTAATCCTCTGCTGCTTGCCAGGTGATCTCCTGGGCGAGATTACGCATAAACTCGAGGTAGCTTTCTTTGCTCATCGGTGGCTCATATTCCTCCAATACTGCTCGAGCCTCGGTTGCTCCGTTCATCAGGAGATCGATGATGGTCATAGCGGCGACCTTGGCAGGAGCTACATAGGCTATTTCCGGATCGGTGATCTGGTAATCAGCGCCATGGCCGGTGCCTGTGGCCCCCCTGGCTTGGGCTTCGATGGCTGGCATGATATGGGAAACATCTCCCATGTCGGTGGAGCCAGCTCCAAAGGACGGATCCCACCATTCCTCCTCGCCTACTAGAGCGATGGCGTTCCTCTTGTAGACCTCAGCGAGCCTTGGGGCGACAAGCCGAGGTAAGTAGCCAGGCATGGTGGTGAGGTGCAATGTGGCTCCCAATGCCATGGCGCCGGCCTTGAGAGAACGATCGACCTTTTTGGCAGCGGCGAGAATGGCCTCTATGTTTGCACCGCGTACATAGGTTTCGATACGCACATCCGCGGGGATAACATTCACCAGGTCGCCCCCTTTGGTGATGATGGGGTGTACGCGGATGTGATCTTCGTCTTTGAACGTTTCGCGGTTGGCATCGATGGCTTGGAGGCCGATCATTGCAGCTTTTAATGCGTTGATCCCCTGATGGGGAGCTCCGCCCGCATGAGCCGCTCGACCTTCATAACGGATGAGCTTGACAATGCATCCATTGGAAGGTCCAGCTACGCTGAATTTTCCTCCTTCTTGGCGGCTGCTTTGGTGAGTCATCATGGTGATTTGGACGTCGTCAAAGGCACCTAAACGGATGAGCTCTGGTTTGCCGCCGAGGAACTCTATCTTGCCTTCGCGGCGAAGCTGGAGACGATATTCCACCTCGACGTATTCTTCGGCCGGGACGGCCATCAAGACCACGTCGCCATCCAGCTGAGCCATCACCCCGCTTTCAACCAAGCCGTAGGCCAGGCCTATGAGATTAGCGATCTGGGCATTGTGGCCACAAGCGTGGGCTGCGCCCGTCTCAGGATCAGCATCGGGATGATCGCGAACGAGCACTGAATCGAGCTCGCCCAAGTAGGCTATGGTGGCTTGACTACGGGCTCCACGGAGCTTGCCTTTGACCCCTGTAATGGCCAGACCCGTCTCGTGGGGAATGCCCAGCTTGGTCATCTGTTCAGAAACGATCTTGGCTGTACGAAATTCTTTGAAACCTAATTCTGGATGGACGCGGATATCCTCACCGATAGCGATGATTTCATCTCGGTGTGCGTCGATGGCCCGACAAACTCTTTCTTTGAGAGTAGCTGCGTCGGTCACTTGGCTCCTTTCTGGTTCAGCTTTTTACAGCGTTTTGCGCGATTACTGAGGCATAGAATTTTGCGCTGTCTTTGGGATAGCGTTTGAGAGAGGAATAGTCTACGTAGACGATACCAAAGCGACGACTATAGCCAAAGGCCCACTCAAAATTGTCCATTAATGACCACACAAAGTACCCTTTCAGAGGAGCACCTTGGGTGATGGCCTGATGTGCTGCCGCAAAGTGCGCTCGCAAGTAAGCAACCCGCTTGCTATCGTGCACCTGGCCATCTGGGGTGAGCTCATCCTCGCAAGCACAGCCGTTCTCGGTGATGTAAAGAGCCTGAGGAGCGTAATCTTTAGTCAGGCGAAGGAGAAGTTCTGTGAGCCCTTGGGGGTAGACTTCCCAATGCATTGCAGTGTATTCTCCTTCAGGATAGATCTGTTCCAGGTCGAGAAATTTGCTAGGGCTATGTTGAATGACAGCCCGTGTATAGTAATTCACTCCTAGAAAGTCAATGGGCCGTTGGATGATGCGCATATCCTCCGGGGCGATGCGAGGAACTTGATAGCCATAGATGGCCCACATATCTTCAGGGTAGCGCCCTTTGAAGACAGGCTCGAGGAACCAGCGGTTAAAGAAACCGTCTTGGCGCTCTGCTGCAGCGACGTCCTCTACCTTTGAGGTAGCGGGATGTACTGGTGAAAGATTCAGTGTGATGCCAATATGGGCTCCGCGGCTTCCATCACGTAAGATGGGTATGGCTAACCCGTGTGAAAGCAAAAGGTGATGGGCAACTTGGAGAGCAAGAGGCAGATCCTCCCATCCGGGAGCGTGAGCGCCAAAAAGATTTCCCGCAAAGGCTACTACCCAAGGTTCGTTGTGGGTAATCCAATGGTGAACACGATCCCCCAAGCTTTTTACGACAACTCCTGCATAGTCTGCATAGCGGTAGGCTGTATCGCGGGCAGCCCAGCCTCCTAACCGCTGTAGAGCAGAGGGCAAGTCCCAATGGTAAAGAGTGACAAAGGGGATGATCTCATGTTCGAGAAGTGTATCAACTAGGCGGTTGTAGAAATCGAGGCCTTTTGTGTTTACCTCCCCTTTGCCCTCTGGGAGGATGCGGGGCCAGGAGATGGAAAAGCGATAGGCTTTCATCCCAAGTTCGGCCATCAGGGCGACGTCATCTCGGTAAAGGTGGTAGTGGTCGTCAGCCACATCGCCAGTGTGCCCTTCAAAGACTTTGCCAGGCCAGCGGCAAAAATCGTCCCAAATGCAGCGGCCGCGTTCCTCAATACCGCCCTCAATCTGGAAAGATGCGGTGGCTGTCCCCCAGAGGAATCCCTGGGGAAATTCGAGTACGCTGCTCATCTCTTCCTCCTCTCGTATAACTGGTTCGCTGCATATCATAGAAAAAAGCTCCAGGCACGTCAATGGCCTTCTGTCGCTCAGTCTTTCGTTTGACGGAAGCAGGGAGAGCTTTGATAATGAATTTTATCTGAGGTGGGGAGGTAAAGAGGATGCGCATTCGCGGGGTTTATCCGCCAATTGTCACTCCTTTTGATGAGCAGGGCAGGTTTTTGCCCATGCATTAAAGGAGAACGTTCGGCGGTGGAACGAGACCGGTTTAGCTGGCTACGTAGTGGCAGGGTCCAATGGAGAGGGGGCTCTTTTGGCCCTGGACGAGTTTCTGGAGGTGTTGCGCATTGTACGACGGACAGCCCTGCCCGGGATGCTCGTTATTGCAGGGACGGGGCGCCAGTCTACGCAGGAGACCATCCTATGGACACGGGCTGCTGCCGATGAGGGTGCTGACGCTGTCCTTGTTGTTACCCCCTTTTTCTATGGGCGCCAGATGACAGGGGAGGCGCTTCGCCGCCACTACGAGGCCGTGGCGGATGCTTCCCCCGTGCCACTACTCATCTATAATGTGCCCAAATTTACCCATTTAAATATCTCGCCCACCGTGGTGGCCGGCCTAGCTAGTCATGAGAAGATCATAGGGATCAAAGATAGCGCGGGAGACATAGGTCAACTGATCGATCTGGTACGCCTTTGCCCACCGAACTTTGATGTATTGGTAGGCAATGGGCCAGCCTTTTTAAGCGGGCTACAGGTGGGTGCGAGTGGAGGAATTCTGGCATTGGCTAATGTGGCTCCTCGGGAGTGCGTCTCTATCTGGCGGTGGGTGAGTGAGGGACAGCTAGAGCAAGCCAAAGCTCTGCACTTTCGTTTAATGGAAGTGGCGCGTGCAGTTACCTCTGGTTATGGAGTCCCTGGGCTCAAAGCGGCAATGGATCTCCTAGGGTACTATGGGGGACCTCCGCGGCCGCCGCTTCTGGCTGCCACCGATGAAGTTCGAGCCGTCCTAGAGCGCCTTTTACGTAAAGCTGGGCTAAAGGAGTGATGAGCATGGCGCTTAAAGCGTTGGTGGTTTACTTTTCTCCAGGAGGAAATACCAGGAAAGTGGCTCAGGCCATCGCTGAGGGATTGGCAGAGAGAGGAACGGAAGTCACTTTGCGTTCGCTTCAAGAAGCGGGCGAGGAGGATTTTTATCAATATGACCTGGTTTGCCTAGGAGCACCCGCATATAATTTCAATGTGCCAGAGCCAGTTTTGCGCTATAGTAAACGGCAGCTTGCTCGCTATGGGCGCCAGGGGCGGGTGCGATTGCGGGCTCCAGCGTTGCCAGGTAAATGGGCGGTGGTTTTCATCACCTACGGAGGACCGCATACAGGCATTGCCGAGGCAACTCCGGCGGGTGATCACTTGGCTCAGATGTTTCGTCATCTTGGGTTTCAGGTGCGAGGGATTTGGTATACTGTAGGAGAATTCCATGATCCCGAGTCTCGGGTGAATCTCTATGGCTTTTTGGGAGACATTCGAGGGCGGCCAAATGAGTACGATTTGGGGGTAGCGAGAACTAATGCCGCTGGTCTAGCTTTTGTTCTTGCTTATGAAAAGGAGGAGCTGGAGAAAAGAGGGAGCTGAAGAGCTCCCTCTCTTTTTCAGAGCTCGCTTTGTAAAGATTCTAGTTCATCGACTAGGCGGGCAAACTCTGCCAGCGCCGAATGTACAGGGGCAGGAGTAGCCAGGTCCACCCCTGCGTCGCGGAGCAAGTCGAGAGGGTATTTACTGCGTCCGCTTTTGAGGAAAGTGAGGTAGCGTTCGAGGGCGGGTTGCCCTTCATTGAGGATAGCTTGGGCGAGAGCAACGGCGGCGGACATCCCCGTGGCGTATTTATAAACGTAAAAGTTGTAGAAAAAGTGGTCAATGCGTGCCCACTCCCAAGCGATGGGAGAATCCTCATCATCAAAAGCTACGCTGGGCCCAAAGTACTTTTGGACGAGTGCATAGTAGGCTTCATCAAGAGCGTCTACTGTAAGGGGTTGGCCCTTTTCTACCCAATCATGGATAAGCTTTTCAAACTCGGCGAACATCGTCTGGCGGAAGAGGGTGGCGCGGAAACTGTCCAAGTAGCGATCGATGAGATAGGCTCGCATGGCCTTGTTTTGAGTGGTGGAAAGGAGATAGTGGGTTAGGAGGCTTTCGTTGGTAGTAGAAGCTACCTCAGCTACAAGGATGCGATAGTCTGCCAGATGGTAAGGTTGATGGCGGTTGGAATACCAGCTGTGCATCGAGTGCCCGCCTTCATGGGCCAGGGTAAAAACGGAGTCCAGTGTGCCTGTAAAATTGATGAGTATATAAGGCCAAGAATCGTAGCAGCCAGATGAATAGGCCCCGGAGCGCTTGCCTACGTTCTCGTAGCGATCTACCCAGCCATGGAGGAGGCCTTGCCGAAGCGTCTCGACGTATTCTTCTCCCAAGGGGGCGAGGGCTTGGCAAACGATCTCTACGGCCTCTTCATAAGTGTAGTGCATCTCTACCTGAGGAACAGTTGGGACATAGATATCGTACATATGCAGTTTGTCCAGCCCTAGGAGACGCTTGCGCAGCTCTATGTAACGATAGAATGTGGGAAAGGCTTCGTGCACTGTCTCGATAAGAGCATCATAGACCTGCGGAGCGATGTTATCGTCAAAGAGAGCTGCTTCCAAAGCTGAAGGGAAATGGCGCACGCGGGCCTCAAAAACGTGCGTTTTGACAATTCCATCCAAAGCGGTCGCAATCGTGTGGCGGTTGCCATGAAACTCCTCATAATAGGCTTGGAACGCTTCTCGACGTACTGAACGGTCCCGGCTTTCCTGGAGTTTGATGAAAGAAGCATGGGAGAGCTGCACTTTTTCGCCTTTTTCGTCTCTGATTTGGGGCAAGCGAGCAGCGAGATCCACGTTTTTGAGTACTGAAAAGACCCGGTGGATGGTGGCAAGGGGTTCACTGGCCATGGAAAGCAATTTCTCTTCAGCCGAGGAAAGGGTGTGGGGTCTAGCTCGCAGGAGGTCTTCTAACCAGATGCGATAAGGGGCCAGTGCTTCATCCTCTAGCCAGCGGGCTATAGTCTCCGAGTCGGTGCTCAGGATCTCTGGGGCGAGATAAGCTCCGGAAGCGGCTAGTTGAATGTAGGCCGAACGAGCGCGCTCCATCATGTTTTGATAGAAGCTGTTGCCCAAGTCTTCATCACTGCGCAGATGAGCATAAGTCCAGACCTTTTCCATCTTGCGTTGGGCATCAAACCACGTTCGCAGGGCTTCTGCCAAGACCGTAGGGGATTCGACGAGCCTTCCTTGATATTGGGCGACGCGCTTGGGAAGCTGGCAGACAGCCTGATAGTCCTTTTCCCATGCTGTGTCACTGGGATAAAGAGCCTCCAAACGCCACTTGGCTTCTGGTGGGACTTGCTCACGAGTGAGTTGTTCAGGCATTCCTTTATCCTCCAAGCATCACGGGTATATAGCTTCTGAGAGCTGCAAAGTGAATCCTATTCTACTCCATGGTAGACCAAGTGTCGAGTTTCCTCCTCTGCAGGGCTTGACGGCTCTCTTCCCCTTGCCCATAATGAGAAGCGTTTTAAATATTTGTATACTTTGGAGAAGTGGACGATGGCTGAGCCAAGAGTGATCGTTGAACGGGATGTTGCTGTGCCAATGCGGGATGGAGTAATTTTGCGGGCGAATGTCTATCGGCCTGACGAAGAAGGGCGTTTCCCTGTTCTTTTGCAGCGTACCCCTTATGGTAAAGATGCGAGCAATGTAGATTTTTGCGTGCTCTCGGCAGCACGGGGGTATGCCGTCGTCGTGCAGGATACACGAGGGCGGTGGGCCTCTGAAGGGGTGCATTATCCGTTGCGGTACGAGTTCGACGATGGGTACGATACGGTTGAATGGGCAGCTTCACAGCCTTGGGCTAATGGCAAAGTGGGCATGTGGGGAGGGTCCTACGTGGGCTGGACCCAGTGGACAGCGGCATTCGCCAAACCGCCTTCACTGGTTACTATTTTCCCCATGGTGACCTTTACTGATGCTTATACGGATGTGGCCTATCCAGGTGGTGCCTTGGCTGAGGGAATTATCGTTAGCTGGGGCCTGGCAGCAGTAGCAAGTATGGTCATCCAGCGTATGGAAGATGAAGAGGAAAAAGCTCAACTTCTTGAAGAGTTGGCTGATGCTCTTGATGGCCTTGCCACAGGAGAGACTTTTCGGGCATTGCCCCTTTCTCGGGTGCCTCTTTTGGAGCGAGAGGATATGGGGCGAGGATTCCAGGATTTCATCAAGCACCTCTCTAAAGATGCATTTTGGGATGAGATGGATGTACGAAGCCATATAGAGAAGATCGCCATTCCTGTCTATCACCTGGGGGGGTGGTACGATATTTTTGTAGGGGGTACCTTGGCCAGTTATCAGGCAATGCGCGAACGTGCAGGTTCAGAAAAGGCCCGTCGAGGACAGAAGCTTATCATGGGCCCTTGGTTACATGGTCCACTGAGTGGCGTAGTGGGCGAGGTGGATTTTGGGGTGCGGGCCTCTGATACCTATGTGCTTCCCTACGAAATCATGTGGCGTTGGTTTGATTATTGGCTCAAGGGAGTCGATAACGGCATCATGGATGAGCCCCCAGTGCGTATTTTCGTCATGGGCCAAAACCGCTGGCGTACAGAGAACGAATGGCCCCTGGCCAGAACCGCCTATACTCCCTATTATTTGCATAGTGGGGGCAAGGCCAACTCGCTGAAAGGGGATGGTGTCCTTTCGTTGGAGGAGCCTGGGGATGAGCCGGTAGATCAGTTCTCTTATGATCCGCGGAATCCCGTGCCAACGAGGGGAGGCGGGCTCTGCTGCTGGCAAGCTGCCTTACCGGCAGGAGCTTATGACCAAAGGCCCGTTGAGGAGCGTGAGGATGTACTTGTTTACACCTCAGCCCCGCTGGAGAAAGATTTGGAAGTCACGGGGCCTCTGCAAGTGGTGCTTTGGGCTTCCTCGAGCGCTGTGGATACCGATTTCACTGCCAAGCTGGTAGATGTTTCTCCTTGTGGTTATGCACGGAACCTTGCCGATGGGATCGTGAGAGCACGCTATCGCCATGGCGTTCGGAAGGCTCAGTTGCTTACGCCTGGGGCCATAGAAAAATATGTCATCGATTTGGGGGCGACGAGCAACGTCTTCCTTGCGGGACATCGTATTCGGCTCGAGATCTCGAGTAGCAATTTTCCCCGCTTTGAGCGCAATCCTAATACAGGGCATCCTGTCCAGGATGAGGGAGAGATGATCGTTGCTCGGCAAAAGATCTATCACGATGCAGAGCATCCCTCGCAGATTATCTTGCCCATCGTTCCTCCGAAAGAAGGGGATTAGAGCCAGAAATTTCGGTGGGCAATAGCGGCGGGCTTTGCTTCGAAAGTGGTGAATGTGTATACTCTCTTGAAGTAGTGCGATAGGGCCCTTCAAACAAGCGAGGCAGGGCAAGGCGATGAGCAAGTCACGGCAATTGAGATGGTATACTCTCTCGGCGACAACTCTCTTCGTCCTTGTCGCGGGCCTTGTCGTCTCGGCGATGGAAGAGGCGGAGGGGGCTTTTGCCCTGCTGGGGTTAGCCCTAGCTCTTTTTCTTGGTTCGGGGATCTTGCTCTACCTTGACCTTCGTCAAGAATCTCAGCAACGCCAAGTGCTTTTGCGAGTGACCCAGGAGCTCTCCTCTCGCTTGGAGTTGGGTGATCTGCTCGATTACATCGTTCATGCTATCCTCCAATTGGTCCCCCCGGCTGACAAGTGTGTCATCCATCTTTTAGATGAGGAAGGACAGCGTCTTTATCCCCGGTATTCTTCTCAGCCTGATTGGGAGCAGACCTTGGGTATCCCTTTTGGCAAAGGGATTGCTGGTCAGGCTCTCAAGGAGCTGCGTACCATCGTTATCCCGGATGTGCGTAAAGAAGCCAATTTTCTTCCCCTTCAGTCGGGGGCGGAGCTGCGTTCTCTACTGGTAGCGCCCCTTTACGTACAGGGGAAGCTTCTGGGCACCATCAGCCTGAATAGCAGCAAGCCCAAAGCTTTCAACAAACGGGATGAAGCGCTGGTAACCATGTTAGCCGCCCAAGCATCGGCTGCCCTTTACCAGACACAACTCTATGAGGCGGCAGTGCGCGAGACCCATTATGTTGAGGTTATCCTTAATAATCTAAGCGATGGTCTTGTTGTGTTGGATGCCGAAGGTCGGGTGTTGCGATACAATCCTTCCCTGGCGCACATTTTGGGGACGGACGTCTCGGGCTTGATAGGCGGCAAAGTAGATCCTCAAAGCAGTTGTGAGGGGTTGCGCCGTTTGGCCTTCCTCTTGGGTGATCTGCTCAATAAACGCGAAGACGCTGAGCGACAGGTGGAAATAGAGGAACCTATCCACGCAGTGCTGCGAGTGAGTGTTTCTTCGGTGCAGGATGGCGAGGGAGAGTGGGAACAGGTAGTCGTCATTCATGACCAGACGGAGGAACAGGATCTCGTTCGGGCAGTGGAAGGAATGATGGTGGCAGCCTCTCATGAGCTGCATCCTGCCTTGGAAGCGATTCGCGGCTATGCGATGCTTTTACAGAGCTGCGAGTCTCCTGATTGCCCAGAGATGAAAGGTTGGGCGTTGCAGGTGTTTGAGCGCAGTGCCCGCCTGATGCGCTTGGCAGATGATCTTGTAGATCTCTGTGCTATTCACAATGGCGAGTTCAAAGTTCATCCAGAGCCAGTCTCGGTTGCAGAGATCATCGAAGAAGTCGTTGCAGAGCTAGAACCTGCTTGCCAGCGCAGAGAGGTTACCTTAGCGGTCCAATATCCCTCTAACCTTCCAGACTTGGCGCTTGATCCCGAACGGCTCCGACATGTCCTCTTGAATATCCTCGAGAATGCTCTACGGCGGGCTTTTACAGGGGGGACCATTCATCTACAAATAGAGGCGACTTTTGAAGAGCTTATTTGTACAATCAGCGACGATGGGCGTCCTTTGCCTAGTCAAGTGCGCCAAAGCGTTTTCCGAGGGCTTTATCGTTTTCCGAAGGGGATGACCGATACAGGGTTGGATCTCTATGTGAGTCGCAAGATTATTGAGGCCCATGGAGGTACTCTTTGGTTGGTAGAGGAGAGGCCCCGAGGAGCGACATTGCAGTTTATTCTTCCATTGATCCCTCGGGCGGATGTGTAGGGAGAACTTTGGGGAGTGGGGTGAGAGCTTGGCTTGTCTTGGGCGCGGTAGGGTTGGTGTTCTTGGCAGCTTGTACTTTCCCTCTCGAAAGGAACTTTGCTCCCAGTTCCCCAACTGTCAAGGCCTTTCCTCTTTTAGACCTCCGCGCTCCAGCAGATACCGAAACGGCCACCTTTGCTCTGGGTTGATTCTGGGAAGCGGATTCCCGGTTCGAGAGCCTCCCAGGGGTGGTACGCACCCGTGTGGGCTATGCAGGAGGGAGCACTCTTGCTCCCTCTTATCAGAATATTGGTGACCACACTGAGACACTCCAGCTTGATTATGACCCCCGCCAAATTAGCTACAGAGAGTTATTGGAGGTTTTTTGGTCCAGTCGCGATGCTTCTGTGCCTGTCTACCTTCAGCAATATAGATCGATTGTCTTTACAATGACCCCTGATCAGCAGTATCTGGCAGAGGAAATACGCCGTCAATTGGAAGAAGAGCGAGGGGTCGAGATATTTACCGAGATACGTCCTTTGGAAAAATTTTACCTGGCGGAGCACTATCATCAAAAGTACAATCTGCGTCAGGTCTCTGCTCTATATCAGGAGTATCAGGCTATTTATCCGGATCCTTACGATCTGATGAATTCTACTGCGGTAGCCCGAGTTAATGGCTACCTAGGAGGGTTTGGCTCGCTAAAGAGACTTGGTGAAGAACTTTCTCTGTTGGGGCTATCTCCGAAAGGAGAGCAAAAACTGCTCGAAATAGCTGAGCGTCGGTTGATGAATCCGTGATAGAATCGTTGAGTGCGGAACTCGAGGGGCGAGGATGTGAGCGGCAGGCAGCTGGAACTTTTCCCCTTTGGGACTACTGAGGATCTCGGACCAGAGAAGCCTCCTCTGCGTGCTGAGGCTCCTTTGAGTGAAGCTTTGCCCCTTTTTGAGAAATACATGAGGCAGCGCGAATTCTCCGCCCATACCGTGCGCGCATTCCTGCACGATATAAAGTTGTTCCTCGAGTTCATCGGCCCAGAGACGCCTTTGAGAGCTTGCTCGACCAAGACGTTGCAAAGCTTCCTTTATTACCTGCGGTATGAGCGGGGAGTACCTTGTTCTCCCAAATCTTTGGATCGTCGGCTTACCACGCTCAAGACCTTTTTCAGTTGGCTTTTTCGGGAGGGAGTGCTGCCCGTCGATCCTGCTGCTTCTCTTGCGCGTGGTCCAGTGAGCTCGCCTTTGCCGCGTATCCTTTCGGAAGAGCAAATAGCGGCGGTGCTTTCTTTGACGAGGGAGATGCGCGATGCCCCTGAGGCTCCTGACGCACGTCCCCATCTTTTGATTTCCCTTCTTCTGGAGACGGGCATCAAAAAGACTGAATGTATGCGCATTGCTCTCAGCCACATTGATCTCAGCGATCCTGAGCGACCTACGGTCTACATCCATTACGACAAACCGCGCCAGCGCTTCAAGTCGAGGAGGCTTCCGCTTCCTCGAGATTGGCCGGAGACATTGCGCAAGTATCTGCGTCGCTACCAACCCAAAGAGCAGCTTTTTGAATGTACCCCACGCAATCTCGAGTATGTGCTTCACCAGGTCTCGACGTTGGCAGGCTTGCCTCTGCGGATGACCTTTGAGATGCTTCGCTGGACCTCGGCAGTGCGCGATTATAAGGCGGGTATGGAGCCAGAGCAGTTACGGCAAAAGTTAGGCCTTTCGCGCATCTCCTGGAGGGTGACCCTCCCCGTCATCCAAAAGCTGGCCGAGAGTCCCTTAGAAAAGCTCGTTAGGTAGGGACGTTTCTAATGGTTCAGAACGGGGATCGATCCCTGGGCCTGGCCATTTGACCCCTACATCACGCATTCGCACGCCAAGAAGGCGTCGAAGGAGCCGTTCCTCGAGTTGTTGGCGGACGCTTTGATATGTAGGGTCAAAGTAGAGATTGTGCATCTCAAAGGGATCTTGTTCTAAATCGTAGAGCTCACAAGTGTCATCGGCGTAGAAACTTAATTTGTAGCGTCCGTCAAAGATCATTGCCCCTGGCCCAAAGCTGTTGGGAGCAAAGGGAGCCTTGTGGGCGACGGGTAAGGGATGTTGAGGAGTAGGTGCTCCTATACCCGCTTCGACAAGAACATCCTCTTTGCCTTCATCTCGTCCTTGCTGGAGATCGGCTAGCAAGCTGCGTCCTACCATTGTAAGAGGAGTAGAAAGCCCCAACAGATCCAAGAGGGTAGGGGTGAGATCAACTTCTTCAACTAATCCACGGTAGACCCTTCCTTGCCACGCTGTTTGGGGAGCGTAGAGGATGACGGGAATGCGCACAAGGCATTCATAGAATACGGGCAGCTTGTGAAAGACCCCTTGGTCGGCAAGGAACTCTCCATGATCGGCGAAAAAGAGCACAATGGTGTTCTCAGTGAGCCCTGCTTCCTCCAAAGTTGTCCAAAGTCGGCCGACTTGGTCATCTATATAGCGGATCTGCCCACAATAATGGGCCATGGCCTTGCGCACGTCTTCTTCGGTGGCCAGCGCCATCTCGGAATGGACCCACCAGTTGTAAAGGCGCCTGGGAGCGTTGGGGTCGGGGCCGCGGTAGAAACTAGGGGGCAGGCTGAAATCTGCAGGGTTGAACATTGAAGCATAGGGCTCTGGGCAGGTGAAGGCGGGATGAGGATCTTGATAGTTCACCCAGAGGAGGAAGGGACGGTCTCCCTTATTTCGCTGAATAAAATCTATAGCTTCATCGGTGAGGCGGGCGGTGATATTATACTCGTGGTCGGGCTCCAGGGTGAAGGAAGAGAAAGAATGTTTGAATTTGGGGTGTCCGTCATAGTTCCCTAGACAGATCTCGTCCAACTCATCCCAAATCATGGGGAGCTGTTCATAGGTGAAGCAGTGGTTTTTACCGAACATGCCTAACCGATATCCCGCTCGCTTGAGTTGGGCGACAAGGTTGGGCACACGAAAATCGATCGTTGAGCCATAATTGCGATGTCCATGCTCACCTACGTAGGTGCTGGTGACAAAGCTGATTCTGCTGGGCCCACAAAGGGGGGCAGCGCAGTAGCAGCGTTCAAAACGGACTCCTCGTTCGGCCAGGGCGTCAATGTGTTGGGTGTTGATGAAAGGATGACCATAGCAGCTTAAATAGTCTGCGCGTAACTGATCCGGTGTGATGATAAGCAGGTTGAACTTGTCGGCCATCTCGCTCCTTTCCTGGTAGAGTTCGCCGGAGGCATTCTACTATCAAGGAGGCGAGGCGTCTACTTTAGGGCAGCTTCGGGGACGTAGCAAAGCCCTACTGTGCCTGGCCCAGTATGGACGATGAGAGCGGGAGAGAGCTCGCAAAAGAGTACCTCGCTGGGCACGATGACTTGGCGGATAGCTTGGAGAAGGGCCTGGGCACCTTCGAAAGCGGCGGCATGGGTGAGAGCAATGCGTGCTTGAGCGTCTGCACCTATGGCCTTTTGAACGAGGGTGGCGATTTTCCTATAGGCCTCTTTGCGGCTCCGTGCTACTCCTAGAGAGACGATTTCCCCGTTTTCCATACTGATGAGGGGTTTGATTTTCAGTAGAGATCCCAGCAGGTGTTGAACCCGGCCGATGCGCCCACCCATATAGAGATAGCGCAGGGTGTCTGCTGTTTGAATCATCCTAGTGACAGGGAGCATTTTGCCGATAAGGTGGAGGATGTCTTCTAAAGAGGCCCCTGCGGCAGCAGCTCTAGCGGCCTGCAAGGCTATCCAGCCATGCCCCATAGAGACGTTCGAGGTGTCTATTACTTTGATACGGACGTGGTGTAGTTTTTCGAGGGCCATCTCTCGGGCGATCAAAGCAGCTTGGTAAGCACCACTTCCTCTAGAGGTCATGTGGATGGAGACCATCTCACGAGTGTGCCGCGCGACAGAGAGAAAAGCTTGAAGATAATCTCCTGGGCCGGGATTAGCGGTTTTGGGGAATTCCGCCTTTTCGGTGAGACTTTGCATGTAATCGCAGAGTTCTTGGGGGGTGATGTCGACCATATCGCGGAGAGTTTGCCCTTGAAGGTGGATGTAATAGGGGACCATAGTGATTCCATACTGTTCGTACATCTCCAGGGGCAAGCTGGTGGTGCTATCAGTGATCACAGCAACATTGGGCATCTTTCCATTACTCCTCTGATAAAGAAAAAAAGGGATGCCTCAAGCTGAAGCATCCCCCGAATTGGTTCTTTGGGGCCCGAACTCTAGCTTAGGCCATTTTGGTCTCGATAAAAGTAACAGCGTCTTGGACGGTTGTGATCTGTTGGGCCTCTTCGTCGGAGATAGAACCACCAAATTCTTCCTCAAAGGCCATAATCAGCTCAACCAAGTCCAGAGAGTCTGCCTCCAGATCTTCTCGGAAGCGCGCTTCGGGGGTTACTTTGCTTTCATCTACCCCGAGCTGTTCGACGATGATCTTTTTCACACGTTCAAACGTATCCATATAAGTCCCCCTTTCGAGTGTTCTGCAGCAGAAAGGTTACCCTGGATTATAATGGAAGGGCTATTCGAGGTCAACATTCCTTCCGATTCCTCTCGCTGCTCACCCAACAGAACACCCTAGAGGGAAAGGAGTTGCGCTTGGGCGGGCGAGTGTAAAGAAAAAGGCTGCCTTACTTCCGCAAGGCAGCCTCGAGGGATGAGTTTCTACTGGCTTAGTCTGATGATGATATCGAAATCGAGATAGTCTGGCTTGCAGGATCGTCATCGTCGCCAACGGTCAGATTCGCGCCCCCGGCTCCCCAGATGTAATAGTACTTGGTGGTGCGCTTCAGATACTTGGCAAAGGGGATGCTCGAGCTGCTTGGATCGATCTGAGTCCACGTCGTATTCGCGGTAATGGCCGTCGCCCCATCGACAATCACGTCTTGCGTGTTGTAGGTGTCAATGGCTGTCTGTACAACTTCCAGCTCGGAACGCATACCTCGCTCTTTGGCTGTATCTGTAAGCCCACCGACACTCATGGCAACGATGCCTACCAGGATGCCCAAAATGGCCAGCACGATCAACAGCTCGATGAGCGTGAAACCCTGTTCCTTTCGCATGGCTCTTCCTCCTAGAGAATCAAAAATTCACTACAGATCATTGCTAAACACTAGATAGGACATTCTGTCTGTCGCTTCGCTACTCTGCCTCCTCTATAGCACTCGTTCTATTGCGCCTCTATCATAGCACGGTGCTGGGGCAGTGTGAGTAAAGGGGGCATAAATGCCTTGTTAACCTTTGGTTAAGACGAAATAAAGCTGCTAGCCAAGGCCTGGCTAGCAGCTCTTGATTTTGCTGCATTGTAGAACGGTTTGAATTAAAAAGTGGGGCCGCTGAGAAGGTTACGCAGATGTTCTGGATCAGCGGCGCGAGCAAGAACATCCTCCAAGGAAACCAGTCCCTGCTGGTAGAGGGCCAGAAGAGCTTGGTCAAGGGTTTGCATCCCTAGTCGTTGGCTCGTCTCGATAACACCAGGGAGCTGGTGCGTCTTGCTTTCTCGGATGAGGTTACGCACTGCTGGGGTAGCGACCATCACTTCTACAGCTACTACCCGTCCCTGTCCATTGACAAGGGGCAAAAGAGTCTGGGAGAGGATGCCTACCAGAATGTTAGCCAACTGGATACGCACCTGCTGTTGTTGATGGGGCGGGAAGACGTCCACGATGCGGTCTACCGTCAGGGCGGCGCCGGCGGTATGCAAGGTGGAAAGGACGAGGTGACCCGTCTCGGCAGCGGTAAGGGCGGCAGAGATCGTCTCTAGGTCACGCATCTCACCTACAAGGATGACATCGGGGTCCTGACGGAGAGCATGTTTCAACGCTGAAGCAAAACTGGGGGTGTCCTCTCCTAGTTCGCGCTGGGTGACAAAGCATTTTTTGTCTTCAAAGACGTACTCGATGGGGTCTTCGATGGTGACGACACGGCGAGCTTCTCGCTCGTTGAGGTAATCGATCATGGCGGCCAACGTGGTAGATTTCCCGCTGCCAGTGGGTCCTGTCACGAGGATAAGCCCACGGGGGCGCATTACCAGCTCCTTGCAGATTTCGGGTAAGCGCAGTTCTTCCAGGGAAGGGATAGTTAGGCTTAACCGACGCATGACGATAGTGATAGTGTTGCGCTGTTTAGCGATGTTCACGCGAAACCGGGCAACACCCTCTAGCTCATAGGGCAGGTCCAGCTCTAGCTCCTGCTCAAAGCGGGCTCGCTGGGAAGGGGTGGTCAATTGGCGGTAAAGCCGTTCCATATCCTCGGTCCGCAAGGGGGCGTAGGCCGTTTGGGGGATCAGTTCCCCATGGATACGAAAAACGGGAGGTCTCCCTACTTTTAGGTGGATATCTGAAGCCTGCTGTTGGGCCATGGATCGAAGAAGCTCATCAATATGTACGCGTTCGATTGGGGTTACGGGCTCGGGAGGTTGAGGTGCCGTCTGATAGAAGGTGCTTCCGCTTCCAGTGGGATCAGACATCTCTCTGCCTCCTAAAGGTTAAGGTACCAACGCAACAAAGTGTTGCCATAGAGTAGAATAGCCCAAGTTGTTATCGTCAAGAATGGGGCAAAGGGGATGGCCGTCTTGCGGTGTGCGATGCCGCTGGCCAAAAGTATGACCCCTGTCAGTCCCCCCAAGATAAAGGATCCTGCAATGGCAAATAGAACGCCTGGGAAAGCAGTGAGCAGTCCGGCGAAGGCGGCTAGTTTGACGTCTCCGGCTCCCATTCCCTGAGGGGCGATTACCCAGATGAGGAAGAAAATAGCAAAAGCGAGCAATCCTCCGGCGATTTGTCCCAAGAAGCCCACAATGCCAACGGGCCAGTTGGCTAGATAAGGAAAGAGAACGCGCAGGAAAAGAAAGTGCATGAGGGGCGGAGGAAAAAAGAGATTACGCAATAGGGCGAGCAAGACCGCAAGGACGGTGGCTGGCAGGATGATTACATTTGGGATGAGCTTATGCTCCAAGTCGATGACGGTGATGACGAGGAGAATACAAGAGTAAAGGATGGCGAGCCAGAGATCGATCTGCCACCTGTAGGTGAGCCAAAGAAGGACAAAGAGGACCCCTGTGAGTAGTTCTATGAGAGGAACACGCCAGGGGATAGGGGCACCGCAGGTGCGGCAGCGCCCCCGGAGCCGGAGATAGCTTATCAGAGGGATCATCTCTGAGGGCAAGAGCTGCCTTCCACAATAAGGGCAATGAGACGGTGGAGAGAAAAGGGATTCTCTCTCCGGCACTCGGTCGATAACGACGTTCAAAAAGCTACCGACGGCGATACCAACGATGAAAAAGAGAAAGGGCATCTTACACCTTTTTCAAAGCCAGTCCAAAGTTTGTGGCGTACTCGGGAACAGGCAGGTCTTCGGGGCAGGGCATAGGAGCTAAAGGTCGCTCTACTGGGCGGTCGAGCACACTCTTTAAATAGTCGATGGCGGCCCGATCGTTGAATATCTTGCCCGTGACAAAAACGGAAGTGCTTGGACGGATGGGAGAAGTGGGGCGCGTCTCGTTGTAAAAGCGAATGGTTTGGACGAGCTCATGAAGAAGGCGGTCAAGGCGACCCTGATCGTCGAGGTTTTCTCGGCTGATGGAAAAGGTACGCATGATGGCTGGGAGGTAATCGACTACGAGGATGATGTCGAACATATCTCTCTCAAGACAGACAATGACCGCCTCTATCTCGCGAACGGCCCGAATGAGCGCGAGCGGTTTGAGGTCCATCACAAAGGGAGTGATCCCAGCTGCCTCCAAGGCCTGCACTTGGGCATCTACGAGATCGCGGGGAACACCTAAGAGGTAAATTCGTTGCTCCTCTTCTCTGAGCCCGGGCATGACCTGCCAGGAGAGATAAAGACTCTCTAGGGAGATAGGCATCTCTTTGCGGGCTTCGCGAGAGATAGCCTCTTGTAAAAGGGAGGCTTGAAGTTTGGGCAGCGTCAAAAGTCGAGGAATAGAACGAAGACCGCAGAGACTGGTAATCACCCGCTTGCGTTCCAGTTCCTCAGAGGTGAGCAGCTCATCGATAATCTTGCCCATCTCCAGAGTATTTGTGATCATTCCCTCAGCAATAAGACCAGGGGGAAGAGGGCGGCTGCCCCATTTTTCTACGCGGCCCCCTCTGGTACTGAGGTAACGAATGTCAGTGGATTCGAAAGCTAGGGTGACAACATCACGAATCCTCGGCTTGCCGAAAAGCATGGTTGAGCTACCCTTTTATGGTATGCGTAGTTTCATTCCTACATAGATCGTTGAGCTTGTTAGCCCGTTTACTGCCTTGAGTTGGGCTACGGTAGTGCCAAAGCGCTGAGCGATGCCGAAAAGAGTGTCTCCAGGTTGGACAATGTAGATCGTCCCTGAAGCCGTTCCTTCTGCCGTCCAGACGGAGATCGGAGGCCAGCCTGTCCAGCCCTCTGGAGGGATTATGAGCCGTTGGTAGACATAGATGGCATATGTGCGTAGGTTGTTTGCCAGCATGATCAGTGGCACTGTGGTGTTGTATTGTTGAGCGATAGAGTAGAGTGTTTCCCCCGGCTGAACGATGTGGATGATGGGCCCCGGTTGGAGCACGGAAGGAATAAAGAGAGCTTGATAGGCCCAGATGGTGTAACTCTTGAGACCATTCGTCAGCATGATGGCCCAGACCGTT
Organism: Anaerolineae bacterium; assembly: GCA_021162655.1. Classification (GTDB taxonomy): domain Bacteria; phylum Chloroflexota; class Anaerolineae; order UBA1429; family UBA1429; genus JAGGYI01. The sequence continues at coordinate 6,874 of JAGGYI010000072.1, read as the reverse complement.
GTGTTGTATAGGCGGGCGATGGAATAGAGCGTTTCTCCTGGCTGGACGATGTGGACGATGGGGCCTGGGGGCGCTTCCGCGGGAGGGATAATGATTACCTCCCCAGCGCGAATGAAATAGTTCATCATCCCGTTTGCCTGCATGATGGCTTGGACAGTCGTGCCAAAGCGCTTGGCCAGGCTGTAGAGAGTGTCCCCGGGTTGAACAGTATAGGTGATGGGGGATGAAATGGGTTGAGTGACAACAGGTGTAGCTGTAGGGGCCCCGGGCGTAATGGGTGTAATTGTCGGTGTTACTGTTAGGGCAGGGGTGGTATAGCTTGTAGGTGTGGGAGTGGGGCAATAAGTGGCAAGGAGGTTCAGCCCTACTAGGGCTTCTTCGCCACCAGGGCGGATAGCGAGGGCTGCCTCGAATTGGGCCTGAGCCGAATCGCATTGGTGCTCGGTCATTAACTGATAGCCATAGTTTACATGGGCATAGTATTTGCGTGTTTGAATGTCGTCATAGTTGGGGTCGATGGCAATGATCTGGTCGATGATCTGAATCACCAAGGGCCAGTTCTGATTGTTCCAAGCGTCGTCTAGTTGTTGCTCTAGCTGTTGGAGCTGTTCCTCCTGGGTGAGGGTGGGGGTGGCAGTTGGTGCTTGTTGCTGGAGGAGGAGGGAGAGCGAGGCTGGCTGAATAGTGGGCATTTGCTGAATAGGCATGGGCATTACCACTGGATGAGGGCAGGGAACCAGAGGGGGAGCCTGGCGTTCCTCTGCCTGTACCACCTCAGGGAAAGAGCCTATCTCCAGCAAGGAGATGAGCAGCGCAAAATATAAGATATGCCAGAGAAAGCGAGGTCGTCTTTTCATCCCTTGGCCCTCCTTTCTCATTGGCCAGCCCCGGGGGTGGGTGTCGCTGTAGGTGCTGCCGCAGGTGGGGTGGGTGTTAAAACCGAATAAAAGATCGTCAAACTCGCCTCGGCAAGGGCGGGGCTATCGGGCCCAATACTAATATTGTCCAGGACGAACGTATCATAAGGACTGTTTGCTATATGTGCTAGGAAGCGCATAAGGTTGGGAACATTCCCATGAATCTGGAGAGAGAAACGCTCCTCTTTATAAACGGACGGTTTTTTCTCCCCTTCTTTTGGTTCCGGGAGAATAGCCTCCATACGAACAAGGCGAGTGTTGTACTGGCTAGCATATTCATAGTAGCGAGCCAACTCGCTCGTGGCTTCCTCGGTGGTGGGAAAGTTGGCCAACAGCTTTTGGAGCTGGGCCTGAGCTTCCTGTACGCGTTTACGCAGACTCTCCGGGCTCTGCGCCTGCATCTTGCGGATCTGTTCGATGGTGCCTAGGGTCGTTTCGTATTCTGTTTCTGTGTTTTTGAGTTCCGTGGTGGCTCGCACCAAAGAGGTGACCGCTGTAGCAAAAAGGAGCATAGCAACGATTAAAAAGATGATGCCCCCTACAGTAATTGGGTCACGGATGATTTTAACACGTTTGAGAAGCTCGCCGACATCAGTGTTCATGGCGTGGATACCCCCATCCGTAAAAGAAGGATAAATTTGACCAATGTGCCCTCAGCAGTAGTCGTGGCTTGCCTGTGAACGGCAAGGAGGTGTATCTGCGCAGAGCTTCCTGCCTGAGCGTGATGAGGCTCGGAGGGCATGAAAGAGTATCCTCCTGGAGTATTTGTTGGTGTGGGGGATGCCCCTGGATAAGCCGTAGGAGTTGGGCTTGCAAGAGGAGGCGGTGTCAGCGTGGGGGTTACTGAAGGCGTCAGAGTAGGCGTTGGAGTCCAAGCCTCGATCTCGTGGACACGTAGATAGTAGGCTGCCGAAGGATCAAAAGACCCTTTGTTGTAGACCCGAATGGTTACCTCGCCGTCTTGGCGCGCTTCAAACTCAACGCGCGAGTTGGTATAGCCCGAGCTAGGAAGGGCATCGTCATTCTGGCAGCCGGAGGGTTCACAGTTATGGATGGGCCCTGTGGCCACTATTACGGTGTCGATCCCAGGAGGAAGAGGATCGCAGGCGAGCATGACGGGAGAAAAAGGAGTAGTTGTGGTAAAAGTCCCTCCGGGTAGAGTGGCACTGCCACAGGTCATTACTGCGTAGCGCTTGCCGGCTTGTACGGTGAGATATACTTGGTCGATGTCGCTTTCAGGGTAAAAGGTGTGTCGTTGAATGCTCCCTGCCGAGATGTAGCGCTTTGTAGTTAAATCGGGTTCAAAGTCGTCACCCTGGCCGGAGCCCAAGTCCTCCAAGACGATGGAATAGGTCTTGTCAACACCAAAGCGCCCTTTGTTTGTCACCGTCACACTCACTTGTTGGTTGTTTGGGGAGTTGTTTAGCAAATCGACTTGAGAGGAGAGGTCCCCCGGCACTCGATCGTCATTAGCTAGATAGATAGTGCCCATCTGCACACTGAGGATCGTATCAACCAAGGGGCTGAGATGATCAGTGCGAATTCTGTAGCGATGATAAGGAGCGGCGGTAAAGTAGACCTTGTCAATGTCTCCGTCAGGATAAAAGACCCGTTGCTGGCGTTCCCCTATGGCAATGGGTACACCGGAGGAATCATCTGGCTCATAGGGGTCTCCTTCTCCTAGGTCATCTACCTGAATGATATAGCTCTTATGGGGGCCAAACTCCCCTTTGTTATGGATGGTAACAAAAGCTCTCGTTAGGGAAGTGGCGCGGTTTTGGAATTCGATGTAGGAGGAAGGATCTCCAGCAGAGCGATCATCGTTGGTTAGATGTTGTGTGCCAACATCTAATGTGAGTACGGTGTCTACCCCTGGTGCGAGGGCCATCGTATAGATGCGATAGATGTGCTGAGGGACGGCCATAAAGTAAACCTTGTCCACATCTCCTGCTGGGGAAAAGGCCCGTGCTTGGGGGACACTCATCAGTATTTCGATCCCATTGATGTCGTCTGGCTCATATTCGTCGGTAGAGCCCAGGTCCGTCACCACGAGACGGTAGGATTTATCTGGCCCAAAGAGACCTTTGTTGCTGACGGTGATGAAAGCAGGGGTATCGGCATTGCTTGTGCTTTGAACCTCTACGGAGGAACTTTTATCTTGGGGAGAACGGTCATCGTTTGAGGCTGTGTGACTGTCGAGCTGGACGGAAAGAAAAGTGTCCACTCCTGGGGCGAGGTTCGTCGTTTCAACCCGGTAGGCATGCCCTGCTTTGGCGGTGAAAACGGCACGGTCGATATCGCCGGAAGGGCAAAAGGTGTGATCTTGGGCCATGCCTGGGGCGATAGGCCGACCTACGCTGTCATCGGGCTCGTATTCATCGCCGCAACTTGTGGTAGGGGTGGGAGTAGGGGATGCTGCCCCGACAGTAGGAGTGGGCGTTATGGCCAGCTCTGTCAGGGTCAACCAGTAACTACTCTCTGGGGCATAGATTCCTCGGTTGGTAATGGCGACTCCTACTTTGCCGTCGTGAGGAGCGGTAAAGCTAATCATAGAGCCCGGGTCGCCATCTGAAGCGTTGTCGTTTTGGTAGAGGATGCCATCGACTACGGCCGAGAGGATGGTGTCAACCCCTGGGGCGAGGTTATAGGTGCGAACTTGATATGTATACCCAGCACGCACTGTGAACTCAACGCGATCGATATCTCCTTGAGGGTAAAAGGTGTGAAGTTGTTTTTCCCCTGGCGAGATGGGCTTTGGGGCATTGTCGTCCGGTTCGTAGATGTCTCCCTCCCCTGAGGGAGCAGAGGAAACCTCCGAAACTGAGAGGATGTACCAACTTTCGGGATTGAAGGTGCCTTGATTGGTTATTCGGACGATCACTTGCCGGTCGTTGGGCAGGGGGATGGGCAGCTCTACCAGTGCCGCCAATGTTGTGGTAGGTGGACCAGAGGGGCACTGGCAGCCTTGGAGCGTCCCCGCGGTGCTAATGCAATTGTCGTTCGTGTAGACGAACCCCCCTGCCCTCACTTCGAGGACAGGGTCCACTCCCTGTACCTGAGGGATGGCCTGGATGCAGTAGCGTTTGCCAGCTTTGCCCAAGAAGGTTACCTGGTCAACGTCACCTGGGGGGTAAAAGGAATGGTGTTGGATCGTCCCCGCTAAAATAGGTTTTGGCGAACCATCATCGGGTTCGTAAGGATCCTGAGGGATAGGCGACGTGGCTGTGGCCTGGGGACGTGGTGTTGCAGTGGCTGCCGGAGTGGCTGGTGAAGGTGATGGGGCCGTTAAGGGTGTGGGTGAGGCGAAAAGCTGGTTCGAACTTTCCATCGATTCGATGATGACACGTTCAAAGGCGCCGGATTGGTCTAGCGTTTGAGCGTACTGTAGAACGTCGTTTTGGCTGAGAGCGAGCCCAGTGAGGGTTAGATCCATGCCGTTTTGGGCAAGCTCTAGGAGGCGGATACGCGTATCATCGTAGTTGAGGATCGCGGCGAATACTTGGGGCCAGTTTCGCCGTTGTGCGTTGATGGTAGGGTAGAGTAGTTGGATCGATTCGGATGCTTGCAGAGCTTGGCTGAGTTCTTCTGAGAGTTTGACAACCTCAGGATTGGGTGTGCGAATCTTTTTGAGGATCTGCTGTGCCTGATGGAGATCGCTGGAAACGCGCTTGAGGCGAACCTGATTGTAGCGGAGAAGCCCAAACGTCGGCAAAGTCAAGATAAAGAGGACGATAGCGATCGTCCAGATGAGCATGATGGCCGGAGAGATTACCCGTGGGCGGTACTCTTCCGGAAGAATGTTCAGATCGATGAAATCCAATTGTGGAGTTTTGGGCATATTCCCCTAGGCCCCATCGAATGTAAGCTATGCGCCTCCATCCTTGAGCCCATTGTAGCACAAGTCAGAGAGGCTGTCATCCATAAGAAGGTGTTGAAAAACGCGTAATTCGTCGCAAAGTTGGCAATATTGGGGGCTCTATTGACTGTACCTCATTATAAAGGGGAACGCTGTAAATTCTTCGTCAACTCTAAAAAATGACAGGAGATTTTCTTTTGGTCTCTCTTTGGACTTGTGGTACCATGGGCAGGAAGTTTTTTTCCCTTGGGGGTACTTTGGGCTGGGGTATGATCTGGGAGCGCTTTTCTTGGGAATATGTGCAGCGCGGGCTTTACCATCGCCAAAAATGGGTGAGGGCTCTGACCCTTTTGGGGCTTTGCTTGGCTTTTGGTTTGCCAGTGGGGGCTATTATTGGCCTACTTGGAGGGCTCTATGGCAGTGTAACCCTAGTCGCTTTGGCAGTGGGCTATTTGATGTTGCGGAGCCCCTTGGTGAGCTTGGTGGTGCTTATTGGGATAATTTGCCTCCTCCCTTTTGCCGCGCTGCCGGTGGATATTGGTTTCTCTCCGACGTTGCTTGACCTCGCTTTGGTAGTTACTTTTTTCGTCTGGCTGGGACGATTGGTCACAGGGAGGGAAAGAGGGTTCATCGCTACGAGCCCTACTTTAGGAGTGGTGATTTTTATCCTCCTTGCCATCTTTTCTTTTGTTGCGGGGTTGGGGCATGCTCCTCTGACGGCTAACGTCTTGCGACACTTTGTTGAGATCTTGCTGAGCATCTCTATTTTCATTTTGGTGATTAATGTGGTTCGAAAGGAGAGAGATCTTTATCCTCTCGTCCTTGCTTTGATTCTGGCGGGCCTTGCAGAGGCTTTGATCGGCGTGGTGTTGTATGTGCTTCCGAAAGATTTGAGTGTGCGTCTCCTCTCTCTTCTGCGGGTGGTACGCTACCCTGCGGGAAGCCAAGTGCTTCGCTATGTAGAGGATAATCCCGAACTCCCTTTGCGAGCGGTAGCAACTTCGATTGATCCCAATGTTTTGGGAGGGCTGCTCATTTTTACCACGACGATCACGGCGGCTCAGGCATTGGCTGCCAAGCCGTTGCTCCCTCGAAAGTGGCTGGTCTTGATTCTGGTGACGATGGGGCTGTGCATGGTCTTGACCTTCTCTCGTGGGGCCTTTGTCGGGCTCTTTGTGGCGCTTCTCTTTTTGGGCCTTGTGCGCTATCGTCGGATTCTTTGGCTCAGCCTGGCCGCCTTGGCGGTGATGGCTGTATTGCCTCCAGCCCAAGCTTATGTACAGCATTTCATCGAGGGGCTTCGGGGCCAGGATTTGGCGACGCAGATGCGCTTTGGGGAATACAAGGATGCACTCATCCTCATTTCGCGCTATCCTTGGTTCGGAGTAGGTTTCGCGGGCACTCCAGATATTGATACCTATCTTGGGGTTTCGAGTGTGTACCTACTCATTGCCGAAGAGATGGGGGTGGTAGGGCTCGTTGCCTTTCTGGGCACTTTGGCGGCTTTCTTGGTAAGCTTTTTCCAGGTGCGGAGACATTGTTCAACAGATTCACGTTTAGAGCCCATCTTCTTTGGAACTTGTGCAGCAGTGGCCGGGGCGATGGTTGGGGGTGCGGTGGATCATTATCTCTTTAATCTGGATTTCCCTCACGCTGCTGCTTTGCTTTGGCTTACAGTGGGGATAGGGACGGCGAGTATTCGTTTGGTGCGCGAGCGAATAGGTCGTGGAGATTGATTTTCCCCTAGTTGATGGGGATTTTGGAGAAAGTTTTAACCCCCATATATAGTAGGTTCTTGTTCTTGGGTGCGTGCATTTAGTGGAAGCTGCATAGAAGGGGATAGGAAAAGTGCATTTGATAGTTTGACAAGGGGTGGGAGATGTGCTAAAATGCTCGGCGCGTTCGAGAGAGCGCGGAGCTGTTAAGGAAGCACCTTAACAACTGAAGAGTGGCAGAAACGCGACGGGGCGTTCAAGAAGGTAAGGAAGAGTCCCTGTAGTAGGGATATTTTTTACGGAGGGTTTGATCCTGGCTCAGGATGAACGCTGGCGGCGTGCCTGATACATGCAAGTCGAACGGATCGGTCCGGAACGGAAGCCCT